>CALUTM010000009.1 GCA_944323705.1 Candidatus Gastranaerophilales bacterium | reverse complement strand
TCTTTGTTATTTGCTAAGCAAGAATTGGGCAGGATGATAACAGAGTTTACAAGAACCAGAAAATGCCTTAACAAAAGCGAATATGAATATAGAAATATGCTAACGGCAGCTTCGCTTGTAATAGAAAGTGCTCTTGCAAGAAAAGAATCAAGGGGGGCACACTCAAGATCTGATTTTAAGCAAACTGACCCCGTTGCCAAACATTCAAATCTTATTAAAACTCAAGAGAGGAAACTTGTTTATGCTGAATAAATTTTTTGTGGAAGAACATGTAAAGAGGGCATTACAGGAAGATATCGGATTTGGCGATATAACAAGTGATTTTTTGACATGTGAGAAAGATTCTCTGTCTTGTTCTTTAAATACGCGTACAGATGGTGTTTTGTGCGGAAAAACCGTATTCGAAACCGTATTTGAAATACTTTCTCCCGAAATTAAAATAAACTTTTATTTTAATGACGGCGATATAATTCATAAGGGGGATAAAATCGCGGATATAACTGGTCCTGCAAGATATATTCTTATGGGAGAAAGAACTGCCTTGAATTATATTCAGCGTATGAGCGGTATTGCAACGGAAACGCATAAATATCAACAAGCTGTTGGTGAGTATAAAGCCAAAATAGCTGATACAAGAAAGACTACACCGTGTTTTCGGGCTTTTGAAAAATACTCGGTAAAAATTGGCGGGGGAAGTTTACACCGATTTAACCTTTCGGATTGTGCAATGATAAAGGATAACCATATAAAATTTGCGGGTTCACTTACGTCCGCTGTTACAAAGTTACGTAAGGATATTTCTCACGCTCATAAAATTGAAGTGGAATGTGACACGATAGAGCAGGTAAAAGAAGCTTTGGAGTGCGGTGTTGATATTATAATGCTTGATAACATGAGTTGTCCGTTAATGCGTGAATGCGTAGAACTGATAAATGGCAGGGCTGTTGTCGAAGCTAGCGGAAATGTTAATTTGACAACAGTAAATGATATTGCGGCAACGGGTGTTGATATCATCTCTTCCAGTGCAATTGTGGCTAAAGCTCCTACTTTAGATTTAGGTCTTGATATGTAAAGATTACTTGTTCAGACTATAAAGTTCAGCTTCCTCTTTTTTTAATTTTCTTTCTTCGGACTCAAGCTTATTTTGTTCCCTGTTAAGTTGGTCTATTTGTCTTTGGATGTTTTTTTCTTCGGACTCAATTCTGTCTTGTTCCTGTTTTATTTGGGAAGCTGTTTTTTGACTTTTAAAAATAGGATTAGCAGAAATAATCGGTAGAATATACATAATAACTCCTTATAGTATAATTAAAACATATAAAAATAAAATTTGCTATTACCCTTAAGAGTGTGTTAATATTTCGATATAATGTCTCCGGGTAGCTCAGTAGGATAGAGTGCAGGTCTCCGAAGCCTGAGGTCACGGGTTCGATTCCCGTCCCGGAGGTTTTATTTATTGGCAGTATATGTTATACTTAATAGGTGGTAAGCAATATAGGATAGCATTTGTGGGTTTCTTTGACAGTATAAAAAGGTTTAAAAATCAAATAGATCAAGTAGAATCAAGTGTTTACTCCGGGAACCGTTCTCTGTTGGAGGTTTATGAACGTAATGCAAAATTGGAGGCGGAAATTGCATTGCGTACGAATGAACTTGATCGTGCTAATAAACAGATGCTTACATTGCAGCATATCTGGGACATGATGAATTCTTCCAAGCCTTTGTCAAGCGTTCTGAATGCGATAGTTAACAGTTTACAAGGCGAGTTGGGGTATTTATACAGTTTTATAGTGAAAAATAAGGCTGATAATGACGGGAGTTATTTGCAGATTGTTGCATCTTCAAGGGACGATTTTGGTATAAAATTTTCTGAATATTTTAACTGTGACGTAGCAGATTTCAGAATGACTTTCCCTGATAACAGTGAAATTAAAAAAGCGGTTAAAGACAACAGTATTTATCAGTCTACCGACCTACAGGGGCTCGTATGTGGCTTTATCCCCCAGCTCAATGAGGAGAAGGTTAAAGTCTTTTTGAGTGCATCAAAAATGAAATCATATATACTTGTTCCGTTGATGTCAAAGCATACGCATTTTGGTTCTCTGGTGGTATTCTCCTCAAGAGAAAATGTGAGCAGCAGTGAACTGAATTTTTTGAATCTTTTTGCAAAACAAATTGAATTGGCTATAACAATTGCTGATTTGTTCCAGGCCGTAAAAGAGCAAGCTATTACTGACGGTATGACAGGACTCTTTAATCGAAGGTATTTTGAAGAATTCATTAAAAAAGAGGCGGTTCGTTCGGAGCGTCAAAATCAAAAATTTACCGTTATAGGGATTGATTTGGACCACTTAAAACAAATTAATGATGTTTATGGACATAATTATGGTGATATTGCCATAAAGGCGATAGCCGAGGTTCTGAAAAATAATGCTCGTTCTATTGATATAGCTGCAAGAATGGGGGGAGAAGAATTTAATCTTATACTTCCCGGGGTTGATTCGGCAGGCGGTTGTATAGCGGCAGAACGTATAAGGAAGGCTATTGAATCCGTTGAATTGGAAAAAATCGGGCATATTACGGCAAGCCTCGGTGTTGCTACTTATTTGGAGCATTCTGACGATATAGACGAACTTTTGGAAATAACTGACAGAGCAATGTATGAGTCTAAGAGAAACGGCAGAAACCGCGTTACGATAGCACGTCCCGCACACGAAACTTCTTGGCAGGAGTTAGCGGTTAACACATTTATAGATATTCTTACAAAACACCGCATTCCTGTCGATGATAAGACTTCCAAACTGTTGTCGGATAAACTCAATGAAATGAATAATGATAAGCTTTATCAGGTTGCTGACGCCCTTGTAGAGACTTATAATCCTGACCATACGAAGGGTGTTGTTAAACAAAAAGTGCAAATAGCTTCTCTTCTTGCAAAACGTTTTGATTTATCAAAGGAAAATATCGACAAGCTTAAGGTCGCGATGCTTTTATATGATATAGGAAACACTATGCTTCCCAAGGATTTACTACGAAAGAAGGAACCGTTGACGGAAGAAGAAAGACTCTCGATAAAACAACATCCGATAATAGCAGCAAGAGAAATTCTTGAGCCGATATCAAATGTTGTAGATATTATTCCTATAATAGAAAAACATCATGAAAATTGGAACGGTACAGGTTATCCTGAGCAAATTTCAGGGGATGAAATCCCAATAGAATCACAGATTATATTAATAATTGATTCTTACTTTGCTCTTTTGGAGAAAAGACCTTATCGTGAAGCTATGTCAAGAGATGATGCTTTGAAGCAGATTGAGTCGGATATTAATAAAAAGTGGAATGAAAGGCTTGCAAAAGAGTTTATAGGTATAGTGCAAACCGAAGAATAGAGGTCTGAATTTTGGTATGATTGAACTTTTGATATTGTTTGAATTAAGCAAAAAAGTTTTGACTATGTATGGTATTTCAAAGGAGATAAGGAGCTCTTTTTCAGTACTTACTACCCCAAGCTACGGCACAATAAAGCCGGCACTAAATCGTCTTGAAAGCGGAGGGTTTGTTAAAACCAGAAAATCAATGTCTCCCGGTGGCAGACCATCCTCTTATTATTCCATAACACCAGAGGGTATGAATGAGCTGAAGAGGCTGATTCTTTTGCCTCCGCAGGATAATCCGGTGCAGTTTTTAACGGGAGCAAGGATTAAATTAGCCTGTGCGGATTTACTTGATAATGATGAGCAGCTGAAAATGTTAAGACAACTGAAAATTAAAGCGGAAAATATACTTTTGGATACTCAAAATCTGATGAAGGAAAAAGAACTTTCCTTTTACCCCAAAATGGTTTTTGACAATTTAACCTGTGAGTATAAAAATTTTGTTTCGCTGTTGGAGGGTTTTGAACATGCCTGCACTCGTTAGCAGTGTGTTGGAAGATTCTATCGCTTATGAACTTGGAATTGAGTGTGGTGATATTCTGCTGTCAATTGATGGTGAAAAGTTGCAGGACATGATTGATTACAATTATATGTGTAAAAGCGAACTTTTAACTCTTGAGATTCAAAAAACAAACGGTGAGATAGAGGAAATCGAGTTAGAAAAAGATTATGATGAGGATTTGGGGATTGTTTTTGAATCTGCGGTTTTTGACAGGGTGAAACCTTGTCTTAATAATTGTATATTTTGTTTTGTCGCACAACAACCCAAAGGCTTAAGGGATACATTATACGTTAAGGATGATGATTACAGGCTTTCGTATCTTCAAGGTACATACATAACAACGACAAATTTGACAGAGAAGGATAAAGAGCGGATTGCAAAACTGCATCTCGGTCCTTTTTATATATCGGTCCATACAACAAATCCCGAATTACGCGTGAAGATGCTGCGAAATCCTAACGCTTCTAAAATAATGGAAAATTTGCTTTGGTTTAAAGACCATGATATTCCGTTTCATACTCAAATAGTGCTCTGCCCCGGCTATAATGACGGAGACGAATTAAGAAGAACCCTTGAGGACCTGTCTACACTGGGTGAGGTATTATTGTCTGTTGCTATAGTGCCGGTAGGAGTAACGCAATTTAGAAGTGATGAACTTAAAACAGTCGATAGAACTGTAGCAGAGGAAACAATTAAGATAGCTTCTGTCTACACGAAGGTTTGTTGCTCTGATGAATTCTTTCTGCTTGCAAATAAAGAAATTCCGCAGGCAGAGTATTATGGTAATTTTTCACAGTTGGATGACGGTGTCGGGGCTTTAAGGACTATAATCGATGATTTTGATTCTTTTAACCTTCCCAAAAGACTAAAAAGAAGGCTGAATATTGCATTTGCCTGCTCTGTTGCAGCAAAAGGTGCTTTTGAATATATTGCCACAGGTTTAAACAGGATAGGGAATTTAATATGTACGGTAAATCCGGTAAAATCGACCTATTGGGGCAAAAATATTACTGTTGCGGGACTCATTACCTCTGACGATTTAATTAACTCCATAAAAAACATTGAGGCTGATTATATTATTGTCCCGGGGATAATGTTAAAGCCTTTTTCAAATCTGTTTTTGGATGGTAAATCCTTGGATTATGTAATAGAAACCACGGGGAAAAATCTGTTTGTTACTCATAATAATTATTCAGTTGAGGAAGTTATTGATTTAATACAAGAATATGTTTAAGAAATATTAGATAATCGGGTAATGTACTAACGGTTGTGACTATTATTTAATAATGTGGAGGGCTTAAAGAGAGAGCGTAACAAAGCCCCGATAGGAGGATTTAACAAATGGCAACCGCAGTACGTACAGAAAAAAAGACGATAAGTGTAATTATAATTGAAGATTTTAAACTTACACGAGTCGGGCTAAGATGTGCATTGAATTCCAATGAGGATATAAATGTAGTAGCGGAAAGTGATAATGCAATGGATGGTCTTAAACTGATAGAGCAACATACCCCTGATATTGTACTTATGGATTTGGGACTTGCAGGTATGAACGGTATAGAAGCAACCGTAAAAGTCAAAGAGATGAATAAAGATATCAAAGTTATAGCACTTACATCACACGATAGGGAAGAAGAGGTTATTGCGTCATTATCGTCCGGTGCCATGGCATATTGCCTCAAGGATATAGACCCTGCAAAGCTTGCGGATGTAATAAGAGATGTAAAAAACGGAGTGTGTTGGCTTGACCCGGTTATTGCACGAAAAGTATTGGATTCGTTCCCGAAGCAGGAAACTCTTGGTATATTAAAAGATAAGTCAGGTGAGGAAGGCAGGGTGCCGTTGACAGAAAGAGAGTTTGAAGTTTTAAAACATCTTGTAGAAGGTAAGAGTAATACGGAAATTGCCAAAGAGCTTATTGTAAGTGTTCATACCGCCAAGGCACATGTATGTTCAATTCTACAGAAAATGTGCGTTAATGATAGAGTTCAGGCTGCCGTAAAAGCCGTTAAAGAAGGACTTGTTTAAATATAAAGTTGCATATATCCTCTGTTTGTAGTACTTTAAAAAGTAGTACAAAAGAGGATATATTAATGAATACGACAATTGAAAAACAACCGGAAAATATCGTTAAAGTAGATATTGAAATCCCCGCAAAAGATGCTGTAGATTTCTACAACAATGCGGCAAAGAAAATAGCTCAATATGTTAATATCCCGGGCTTTAGAAAAGGAAAAGCCCCCAGAAATATTGTTGAGCAGCATGTTGGTGAGGACAGAATTAAGCACGAAGCTCTTGAAAATGCTTTGCCGAGAATTTTTTCTCAAGTTATAAAGGAAAATGATTTTGATGTAGTTGCTCAACCGTATGTTGAATCTTATAACTTCAAACTGGGCGAAGATTTAAAAATTGTTGCGAAATTAGAATTGCGTCCTGAGGTTAAATTGGGTAAATACAAAGATTTGACGATTGATGTGGATGAATATAAAATCCCTGAAGATGCAATGCAGAAGTCTTTGGACGGTTTACTGCAGCAGCATGCAACGACTGTCATTGTAACCGATAGAAAAACCATAGCGTCAGATATCGTTGTATTTGACTTTGAAGGTTATTCTAACGGAGAAAAAATTGAACACGGTGATGCCAAAAACTATACTTTGGATTTGGCTCATTCCAGTTTTATTCCTGGATTTGCTGAACAACTTGTTGACAGACCGCTTGGTGAAGAATTTGAAATAAATGTTACTTTCCCTGAAGAGTATCACGAAAAGAAATTGGCAGGTCAGCCGGCAACATTTAAGTGTAAAATTAATGAAATTAAGACAAAAGTATTGCCTGAATTAAATGATGAATTTGCTCAAAAAGTTGGTCCGTTTAAGACAGTTGATGATATAAAGGCTGATATACAGAAATATCTTGATAATCAAAAGGCGGATGCTGACAGAGTAAATTCAGAAAGAGCAATATTTGAAAAAGTTACGTCAGATGCTAAAGTGGAAATTCAGCAGTCTATGATTGACAGAGAAGCTGACCAGTTGGCGGAAGAATACAGACAAAAGCTCTCTATGCAGGGATTTACTTGGGAACAGGCTGTTGAAGCTCAAGGATACGATAATATCATGAAGAGCCTTAAAGAAGACGCCGAAGTTAGAGTTAAAAACTCTTTGGTAATTGATAAAATTGCAAAGGAAGAAAAAATAACCGTTTCACAGGCTGAATTTGGGGCTAAATTATCAGATTTAAGCAAGTTGTATCAAATAGATACTCCTACGATGATTAAACAGCTTGCTCAAACTCCGGGAGTATTTAATGCTATATCTCAACAGGCATTGAATGAAAAGGTTACACGATTCTTGGTTGAGAATAATAAGGTAAATTTAAAATAGGTCAATGAACTTGCAAAAAAAGAAACGAGATTTTAAAATCTCGTTTCTTTTTTATTATACTTGCAATTATCTTGCTTTTCTCGGGTCGGCGATTTTTAAAAAGCCTGAATTTGCCTGATTAGAAGCTGCAATTCCCGCACAATTTATTACTGTGTTACCTGAAACAGTTAAAGATTGATTGTTGTTTAATTTGCAGTAAGCTTCTCTATATGAGTAATAGGCAGGTGCTTTATATTCGTATGAATTGCCGACCTTTCTAGTACGTCCTACAAAGCCATCATCAATGTATACAGGTAGTAAGTCCCGCCTGTTTTGCAGGTCAGGAACATCCGTACTACTTGGAACCAACGGTACAAGTAATCCGTTTTCGTCATCATTAATGTATAAAAGTTTTACAGTTGCTTGTCCATTATTAGTTTTGGTTTTACGCTGCGGAACCGTCATTTCTATTTCTATTGTTTCCGGTGACAAACCAGCATTCCCTGATGGGACTATGTTGCGATTAGGGGTAGCATCCAAGATGTTGCTTACGTGATTCATAACTTCGTTTGTTGTAGACATTGCTTCTGCCTTTGCATCCGCTATGGCATTATAAAGATTCATATAGCCTGTATAGTAATACAAGTTATAAGCTTTATCTGTGCTGCGTTTGGTAATTGTCATCCCCATTGCCGCTACTACACCGATAATAGCAAGGCATAAGAGAAGTTCAACCATCGTAAAACCGTTTTTTTTCATAATCACCCTGTATTATAATTTGAATGAATAGGAAACACCATTTTTGGTTTTTATACTGTAACCGGAAGTGCCTCCGGTTGTGGGAGTATTCGGTTGTTCTGGCAATACAACAGGCCCATTTGGGTCTACGGGGAGCACTGGAACGCTCGGTGTAAGCGGATTGTCAGGATTGTCAGGTGTTATAGGTACCTGCGGACATCCGGGATTTATTGGATTTATCTCCCCCCAATATATTTGCTGCTGAGTTGCAGGATCTATTATTGTGGGCAAGTCACTACCACTTATAGGGGTTCCGGAAAAAGCAGGAAGTGTTAAAAGGGTAAATGTTGCAATCATTGTTAGTGTAAGAACTTTACTAAAATTGCAGATTCTTTGGGGTTTCATACTTAGCTCTCCTTTATATCGTTGTACTCTTCCATTATAACACATCTGTTTGCAAAATTCATGGGGGTAACGTTAAGAATTGTTTCATTTTCCTTTACCGCATATACTTTAATATTTCTTTTTATACACTCAAGAACAGGAATCCCGCCAACTGCATTGTAAGGAACTACAAGAAAATCAAGATTATTAATGCTAATTTCTCCTTTTGGGGACAGTTTAGGGGCATTATTCAGCCCGAGTAATATGCAGGGAAGGAATGTGGGAGTGATATATTCTGCCGCACAACGTTTATCGACTATTTCTGTCGGTATTGTAATATCGTCAAAGGCGGGAGCGTGTGCACAGGGAATTAAAAATTCTCTTGATATATAATGTGAGATTATGGCTTCAACTCCGCCAACAGGGTCCACTCCAACCCCTTGTGCATAATCTTCACCTTGTTCGTCCGGGAATCTGCATACTATAGCGATAGCCTCTGCCCCTTTTTTTATGAGTGCCTTTGCAGCTTCACCCAGAGTCGAAAGGTTTGCAACATTTCCCATGGAAACGCCTGAATCGTCTATAAAAAATTCAACGCCGACTTCCTCTTGAGTTATTTCATAACCGACTATATTTATTCCGTAAACAGTTTTTACGGCATTTATGGTATTGATATGCACATTTAGAACGCTATCTTTTATCGCTTTATCAAAAATTACACCAATCTTATTTTTTGAAGAAGGGATTAATTCTATTTTACCCTTGAAAAATTCATCAAGAGAGTAGCCCTCTACATAGAGCATATTATCGCTGATGCCCGAAAAACAGGCAGCATTAACAACGTTTGGATTGACTATAAGTCTACATTTTTCGGCAAGCTTGCGGGCGTATGTACTTGCATCTCCGGCAAATCCTCCGATAGACGCTCCAATACCTGTAGGAACAATAAAAGCACCTATTTTCATATCTTGAATTATAGTACAGATAGCTTTATATTGCAAAAAAATCCTGTATAGTGTAAAATTAGAAGTATAATTTTAAGGTATTAGAGAGTAAATGGACCTGACAGACATATTTATAAATATTTTTATAATACTATTTTTACTATTTGTTAACGGTTTTTTTGTCGCAGCGGAATTTTCTCTGGTGAAAGTTCGCAGGACGCGTCTTGAGCAGTTATGCAATGAGGGAAATAAAAACGCTAAAAAGGCTTTGAAACTTATTAATGATGTTAATAAAATGCTTGCAGCGGCTCAGTTGGGTGTTACAATTGCAAGTATTGCTCTTGGTTGGGTTGCCGAATCTACCATCGTGCAGCTGATAGAGCCGATTATCAGGCTGTTTACGGGAAGTGCGGCTGCTGTGACTGCCCATGTAATTGCGGTTCCGATATCTTTTGTTTTGGTTACTTATTTCCATGTGCTGTTGGGAGAACAGTTACCAAAATGCATTTCTTTAAGGCATCCCGAAACAACGGCTCTATTGGTATCAACTCCGATGGATATGTTTATAACATTATTTAAACCGTTTGTTTGGATTTTGGAAGTTTCCGGAAATAAAATATTGGCAGCTTGCCATGCGAATTCTGAGGATGCTTCGCTCGTTCATTCCACTGAAGAGTTGGATATGTTGGTTGACGCCAGTTACAATGAAGGTGTTTTAAACGAGACAGAAGCAGAGATGCTTCATAATATGTTTAAATTCTCTGATTTGATGGCAAAGCAAGTTATGATTCCAAGAACGGATATGGTATGTATCCCTCATGATATATCTTATGACGAGCTGAATAAAGTTGCGATGGAAAATCAATATACACGCTATCCAGTGTATGAAGAAAATATTGATAAGATTTTGGGATTTATCCATGTTAAAGACTTGTATACTTTGGCAATGACAAAGGACAATTATTCTATTAAGAAGTTAATTCGCCCTTTAATGTTGGTCCCTGAAACTATGACACTTGATAATTTGATTATTGAGTTTAAAAAAAGACACTGCCAAATAGCTGTTGTAATTGATGAGTTCGGTGGTACATCAGGGCTTATAACTCTGGAAGATGTTTTGGAAGAAATTATAGGAGATGTTCAAGACGAATTTGATGAAGAAGTAGAAGCTGATATCGAAGAGATTGGGGAAAACAGGTACAAGGCAAACGCAATGATGCGTATAGATGAGCTTGTCAAATTCTTTGATTTGAATGAATCTTTGTTTGAAGAAGATGATGTTGACACTATAGCAGGGCTTGTTGTAAAGCTTTTGGGGCGTATTGCAGTAGTCGGTGATTCGGTCTCATTCAACGGACTTACGTTTACTGTTGAAGAGGTCGACGGAGCAAGGATTACAAAATTACAAATTTATAAAGAGCCGATAGTTGAACAGGAAGAAAGCGAAGAGGGGTAGTAATTACCACTAAACTACAAACATTTCCATTTATTAAAATTTCTTGTTGTTATTTGGATTGTAAACTTTTGTAAAGTTTTTTCTTTTTTATGCAATTTATTGTTACAAAAATACTTTATTTAAATACAGTGTGTAAATATTTAGGTGAAGGTTAATATTCAATGTCATTAGGTTTAACAATATCAGCATTTATGCCATCAATAACATCAAGCGGTATATTCTCTTCCAGAAGGGCAAACAACGGTGCAAATGCAATGGCAAGTAATAATCCGTTTGTCGGTCTTATGAACTTTGATATTGCTGGCGGTCAGATTTTGAATGCTGCAAAGGGAGTTTCTAATATTGCCCGCGAATCAAAAAATTCTCTTGCAACGAATATTATAAGTGCAGAAGAGTCAATTAAAAAAATGGCTAAGGGTGATAAAGTTGTCAGTGGTTTTGGCAAGGTATTAAACTTTACGGCTGACCATATAAACCCGTTAATTTGTGCAACAGGTGCTATAAAAGTTTTGACAGCGGATGACAAAGCTGATGCTGCTGTAAGAGAAGGTTTAGCACTAGGTACTATGTTTGCATCGGAAGATCTTGCAAAACGTACTATTGGTATGCCTAAAATAAGTAAAATCAACGGAAAAAGAACCGCAGTTGCTCGTGAAGGCTGGTATAAAAAGAATCCGTTTTTAGATAAACAGGCAAATGCGTTAAAAGATTATTGTGCTACGAAGACCGTGTTTAATAAATCTCTTAAATTTCTCCCCGGCACTTTAAAGGGTTTGGCATTTGTGGCAGCATCAATCGGCGGTTATAAGTTGGGATTATCTGCAGCGGATTTAATTCTCGGAGAAAAACAATAAAGTTATCTGTACGTGTTAGGAGTGATTTTCCCGTGCTTTTTGTACAGAGTTTGGAATATGGATTGTGAACGTCTGTAGTTATTAATTGTTGCCTCTAAAGAAGCATTGATTGTAAAATATATAATCGGTACAGATATTGCAATTGTTAAAATAGCTACAATTGCATGTCTGAGAACCGTTTGAATAATTTTAAACCGTTGTTTTGTTATTGCTATATCATCCTGTTCTCTCAGTATTTTATTGATTAAATTTTTGCGTTCTTTTACGGTTAAACTGTCAATAAAATCAACATTTTGCGGATCAATATAGATAACATATTTAGAATATTTGACATTACCGTCCAAAAAATCCAGGCTGTCATTATAATTTTTTTGTTCCGGCGTAAGAGCCCTTTCTGTAATATTTCCCTTAGAAACTTCTTCAATATTATTTTGAGTTTCAGGAAACGCAGCACTGCTTATTGTTTGTTCAGCCTCGGATTCATTTTGAGTCTGATTGCTTAATTTTGCCTGATATTTTTTTATAAAATTATCTTCAACGGGAGTATTTTCTTTTTTGTCAGGCTCATCAGCCTTAGGCTCTTCCGGCTCTTTGGCGGGAGTTTCTTCCGGTAGTGTGGAATTCATAGTTGGTTCTTCAAAGAGAGTTGTATCATCATTTTGGTTAAATTCGGGCTGCGGATCTTTCTCACCGCTCAGGTTTTTAGCATCTTGTGCAAGCTTTTTTTGGAGTTGTTCAATAAGCTCAGGGGAAATATCATCGTTTAATGAAGCCAGCTCGTTTATATCCATTGAATCTTTATCGTTGAATACATTTTCCATGCGTATAACTCTCTTTTCATTTTTGTTGTATGATATCATTATATATGATATTTCGCTTATAAGCAATCATAAGAGAGATGGAAATGGTTATAGACAGAGAAAAACTAAAAGATTTAATTAAAAAACTTAATAATTCTAAAATCCTTGTAGTGGGTGACTTAGCCCTTGATGAAATGGTTTACGGCGATACGGAGAGGATTTCAAGAGAGGCTCCAGTTCTCATTTTACAACATACGCATACCAAGTTTATTTTAGGAGGTGCCTCCAACGCAGCTCATAACGTCTCCGAAATTAACGGCGGGAAAGTAAGTGTTATAGGAATAATTGGTGATGACTATCAGGCCAATGACTTGAAGAATGCATTTAAAGAAGCCAATATTGACTGCTCTTCACTTATTACGGATAAAACGCGAAAGACTATTACAAAAACCAGGATTTCAGGCTCTTGTTCTCATTCGATTACTCAACAGATTGTAAGAATTGACAGACAAACAAATGCTCCGATATCAAAAGAGACGGAAGAGAAGATGTTAAAAGAGATTGAAAAGCTCTTGCCGCTTTACGATGCTGTTATTCTGTCGGATTATCATATAGGAACGTTAACGGACAAGGTTATTGAATCAGTTGTAAATACTGCTAAGAAATATAATAAAAAAGTTATTGTCGACGCTCAGAGGGAACTTAATCGTTATAAAGGTATTACATCTATGACACCTAATTTACCCGATACTCAAAAGCATGTCGGATTTTATTTAAAAAATAAAGATGACTTCTTGAAGGCGGGCAGGATTTTATTAGAACAAACAAATGCAGAAAGCATACTTATAACCTGTGGGGCTGATGGTATGGTTGTTATAGAACCTGACGAAAAGTATACGCATATCCCTGTATTTAATAAGTCGGAAGTTTTTGATGTTACGGGTGCAGGCGATACTGTTACCGCAGTGTATTCGCTTGCGTTGGCATCCGGTGCTAATCCAGTTGATGCGGCAGTAATAGGTAATATTGCAGCCGGAATTGTAGTTAAACAATTCGGTTGTGCAACAACAAATATTGATGAGATTTTAAATTCGGTTCCTGATAAAATAGAACTTGAAGTTTAACGGATGAGAGGTTATTTATGAAAAATTTTAATGTAGTAGACGTTATTATTGTCTTGGGTGTTATTGCAGCTCTTATTGTGGGTGTAATGACGGCAAAACACTTTAGGCAAACTGCTGATAAACAAATAGAAGCGACTTCCGCAATAACGTTTCAAGTCTTTTTACGCGGTGTTACTGTTACGGGAGATGAATTCCCCATCAAACCCCAGGATAAAACTTTTATAACAATTCGAAACGTTCCTTATACGGAGTTGAACGTATTAAAAGTAACCTCGGAAGCAAGACAAACTCTTGTACCTTCACAAAGAGCTAAGGAACAATATATTTTGGTTAAAGATCCTGCTCAACCCGCTATTTTTGATGCGGTTGTAACCATTACCGATACCGCAAAAATTACTAAGGACGGAGCTGTGGTTGGCGGTAACAAAATTAAAATGGGACTGCCCGTTACATTGGAGGGTAACAGTTATAAATTCAACGGTACGATTTCCGATGTAAGAGTTTCTTCTGATGTCGAAGTGGAAGATGCGGGTGAAAACAATCTCGTAGGTTAGTATGTTTTTAAATAATATTTTAACTTTTTTTCAAAAAATTACAGGACCTTTGTACGAGAAGAGTGTGTTACTGCAAAAAATTGATTGGCTTATTTTTATCTGTATTTTGGCGGTAATTTTCTCTTCCGTTTATGCTTCTTCCGACTTTATAGGGTATTTTGCAATATTTGCTATAATACTTACACTTATAAAGATTTGTACAAAATGCGGAGAAAAATTTGAACCCGATTTGAGTGACAAATTCTTGATTTTATATTTTGTATTGGTTTTTGTAAGCGTTGCGGGTTCTTCTTTATTTTACTTAAGTTTGAAAGGCTTTTTCAAGACTTGTACTTATCTGGGCTTTTATATGTCATTGGTTAACTATATAAAAGATAATAGGGATAAAATAAAGTATATTTTCTATGCTTATGCTCTCTGCGTTGTATTTGAAACAGCAGTGGCTTTTTTACAAAACTTTGTCTCGGTAGACGCAATATCGGGGTGGCAGGATACCTCGAGGCTGAATCCTGAAGAAGTAATGACGAGGGTTTACGGGACTTTAAAGCCATATAATCCTAATTTATTCGGCGGGTATCTTTTGGCTTGTATACCCTGCTTTTTTGCCCTGCCGAAAAAATGGGCTCCTGTCGGTATTTTATCTGGCTCTATGGCTTTAGTATTAACAGGGTGCAGAGGGGCTTATATCGGCTTATTTTTTCAACTTATACTGCTTGCTTTATTTGTGTATAAATCTTTGGAAAAAAGGTATCGGAAGTTGTTCACGTCTCTTTTGGGCGTAATAGTTATGTGTATTACATTTGTTATATTTTTTGTAACCTCTTTAAGGGCAAGAGTTTTGTCTATTTTTGCCATGCGTTCCGACAGTTCGAATTCTTTCAGGTTTAATGTTTATAATTCATGTATTGATATGTTTAGAGATAATTGGCTGCTTGGTATAGGTGTTGGAAACCAAAATTTCAGGGAAATATACGGTTTGTATATGAAAACCGGATTTGATGCCCTGAGTGCATATAATATATATTTAGAAACGGCGGTAGAGAGCGGATTTTTTGCATTGGCCGCATTTCTAGGGTTTATTGTTTTCATTATTAAAAGGGCTTTAAAAGAAGTCCATTCTGTATATGCTTTTGCCGCATTGGTTTCTATTGTCGGAATTTTATTGCATGGTATGGTTGATACTGTCTTTTTCAGACCGCAAATACAATTTACTTTTTGGATTATGGCGGCTGTGATAAGGGGGAGCTATGATTCGGGAAAGAATTAATTTTTTGAGAGATGAATTAAACAAATATGCCTATAATTACTATGTATTAGATAATCCTCTTATAAGCGATTTTGAGTATGACAGTTTGTTTAAAGAATTACAATCCCTGGAAGAGGCTAATCCCGAATTAATAACGCCTGACAGCCTGACCCAAAGAGTAGGCGGTGTCAGTTCTTCATTTGCTGAAATTAGGCATAAATACAGACTATACAGTTTGGATAATACTTATAGCTATGATGAATTAAGAAAATGGTATGACAGAGTAATAAAAGAATGCGGTAAGTCGGTAGATTTGGTCTGTGAACTGAAAATTGACGGACTTGCAATAGCTTTGAGCTACAAAAACGGAATTTTTGTACAGGGAGCAACAAGAGGCAACGGTATTATCGGTGAAGAAATTACCCAAAATCTTCGTACGATTAAGGCTATTCCCTTAAAGCTTTTTGAGGATGCGGATGTAGATGTGAGAGGGGAAATATATATGCCGATTCTGGCATTTGAGCAATTAAACAATATGTCGGATAAGCCCTTTGCAAATCCTAGAAATGCGGCGGCGGGCTCTTTGCGTCAGTTGGATAGCTCTGTAACTGCGAAAAGGGATTTATCAATGTTTACATATACCGCTATAATTGAAAGAGCAAACGAAATTCCGAAAACTCACTGGGATAGCTTGCAGTATATAAAAAAGCTCGGGTTTAAAACCAATCCGAATATTCGCTTGGCTCAGGATATTGAAGGTGCTATAGATTTTTGTAAAGAGTGGGAAGTAAAACGCTCAACCCTTGATTATGCAACGGACGGTGTAGTAATAAAAGTAAACAGTTTTGCTTGTCAAAGAGAATTAGGTTTTACCTCTCGTGCTCCAAAATGGGCGACTGCATTTAAGTTTCCGCCCGAAGAAATTACAACCAAACTTATAAATATTGAAATTGGCGTTGGTAAAACAGGTGCAATTACACCTGTTGCGATATTAGAGCCTGTATTGCTAGCAGGAAGTACCGTTTCAAGAGCAAGTTTACATAATTTTGATGAAATAAAAAGATTAGATGTTCGTATTGGTGACAGGGTGTTAATAAAGAAGGCGGCAGAAATAATTCCAAAGGTTATTAAAGTTGCTGATACGCCTGAACACGATTCTTTGCCTGTTTATGAACCTCCCGTGTATTGTCCTGACTGCGGTGCAAGGTTAGAAACCCGCGAAGGAGAAGTTAATTTGTATTGCCCGAATGAGAAGTGTCCTTCTGTCGTGAAAGCAAAATTAGAATATTGGGTATCAAAGGAGGGCATGGATATTGATTTTATAGGACCTTCCGTAATAACGCAGCTGTATAATATGGGATTGGTAACCTCACCTGTTGATTTTTACAGGCTTCAAGAACAGGATTTTTTAAAGCTTGATTTGGTAAAAGAAAAATCGGCTTCTAATATGTACAATTCCATTCAAAAGAGTAAGCAGCAACCGTTGGCACGTTTTGTAACAGCTCTTTCAATACGTCATGTAGGAAAAGAAACCGCGGATTTGATTGTAGGAGCCTTTCCTTCCTTAGAGCTGCTTATGAATGCTTCTGTGGAAAACCTTGCCAATATAGATGGAGTTGGTGACAAAATAGCATTGAGTGTTCATGAATTTTTCCATAATGTAAAAAATATTGAAATGATTAACGAATTTAAAACCCTTGGCTTTACATTTGTTAATACTGCTAAAGTTATTTCTGATGAACTTTCCGGGAACACTTTTGTGTTAACGGGAACTTTACAAACAATGACAAGAGACGAAGCAGGTGCTAAAATAAAAGCCAGAGGCGGCAGAGTTTCATCATCTGTTTCTAAAAAAACGACCTATGTTGTAGCGGGCGATAGTCCCGGGTCAAAATTAGACAAAGCTCAGGATTTAGGTGTTATAATATTGAATGAAGATGAATTTTTGAAAATGATAGGTGAAAAATAAATGAAAAAAAATCTTAACATTATACAAATAAGAGGTATAAAAGGGCTTATCTTTGTCGGAATGATTTTGTGTTGCTTAATAGCAGGTTTTGTTGTATTTCCGGGATGGGTTGCGATGTCTGTTTGGAATTTTGCAGTCAAATTTAGTTATCAAATACCGACTATAAGCTTGTTGCAAGGTGTTTTACTCTGGGGTATTATAGTTGCTTCTTATTTTACCTTCAGAAAAGAAAAGCTTGTTGTCTGTTTGAGATCCCCGCAGGGATTAAGTGAGGACGAACTTAAATCTGTTTTTGCGGATATAAAAAAACAGGCTCAGGAAGATAAAATCTTGCAAGCGATGATTAAAGCAAGAGAAACCGAATTAAAATTGAAAGATTCCGAAACTTCGCAAGGAGGTAACGGAGATATTCCAAAAGAGCAGCAAAAATAAAAATTGAACAATAAAAAAGGGGCGGGATTATTTCCGCCCCTTTTGTCTTTTATTATTCTTCCTCAGAGGTATTGTCCTCTACTTCTTCTGTTTGAATGTCTTCTTCGTCAAGTTCCTGTTGGTTCATTTCTTCTTCAATTTCTTCCTGTATTTCATCGGAATCAACAGGTCTTTCTTCTTCCTCAACAGGCTCGTCCTCATATTCATAATTGGAAGCAGCCTCTTCATCTTCCATTTGAGAAACACTCTTGATATCAATTTTCCATCCTGTAAGACGGTGTGCCAATCTTACGTTTTGTCCTTCTCTTCCGATTGCGAGTGACAGCTGATCGTCAGGTACAACAACAAGTGCATCTTTTGTTTCTTCATCATCTGTCATAATATCGACTGATACAACTCTTGCGGGGGAGATTGCGTTTACAATGTATTCTACTGGGTCAGGAGACCATCTTACAATATCAATTTTTTCATTTTTTAACTCGCCAACAATTGTTTGTATTCTGGAACCTCTGGGTCCTATGCAGGCACCTACTGAATCTACTTCAGGATCGTTTGACCATACGGCTATTTTTGTCCTAAATCCCGCTTCTCTTGCAATTGATTTAATTTCTACGATACCGTCTTCTATTTCAGGCACCTCCAGTTCAAACAGTTCTTTTACGATTTCGGGATGTGCATGCGAAACAATTACCTGCGGCAGTCTGTTTGTTTCTTTTACGTTAAGAACGAATACTCTGATTCTGTTACCCGGCTTATAGTATTCTCTCGGAATTTGTTCTCTTTGAGGCATTATTGCATCTGTTTTACCAATATTTACAATAACATTCCTGTTTTCAACCCTCTGTATAATACCGGTCGTCAGGGTTCCTTTCTTTTCAAGGAATTCATTCAGAATATTATTTCTTTCCGCATCTCTGATACGTTGCGTAATAACCTGTTTTGCCGATTGTGCAGCAATTCTTCCGAACTGTTCCGGGGTTACTTCTATTTTAACTTCATCATCAACTTCGACTTCATCATCAATTTCTTTAGCATCCTCTAGTGATATCTGTGTATCAGGATCTTCAACATTTTCTACAACCGTTTTTGTGCTGAATACACCGATTTCACCTGTTTGCTCATCCAAAATAGCTTCTATATTAGCGGCTTCTTTTATGTGCATGTGCTTTTTGTATGCGGCAACCATAGCATCACAAAGTGAGGCTATTAATATCTCTTTAGAAATTCCGCGTTCTCTTTCCAGCTCTTCACAAGCTTCAAATAATGCTGTTCCGATTTTAATCATTATATTTTCCTTTCTCTTATTGATCTAATCTGGTTTTATACAATTTAATCTATATACAACTTGGCGGACTGAATATTGGATTTTGGTATCAATAATTCTTCACCGTCATCGAAACGGAGGAATTTAAGTCCAGTGTTTTCGTCCCAATCCAATATTTCGCCTTTAAATATTTTATCTGTCTCTCCTTCAAGGGGGTGTTTTAATTTAAGGCTTATTCTTCTTCCCCTGAATATTAAAAACTCTTTATCAGATTTGAATTTACGTTCCAAACCCGGGGATGAAACTTCTAAATAGTACTTTACGGGTATAAGTTCATCCAAAAAGTCATTCAGGCTTCTTGTAACATTTTCGCAGTCGTCCAGTGTTATGTCTTTTTCGTATGAATACAGGTATATCCTCAAAAACCACTTATGGTTTTCTTTGATGAATTCTATTTCAATAGGAATCAGGTTAAATCTCATTGCTGTATTTTCAATGAGCGGTGTAATCTTTTCCATTATTTCATGCCTGTTAATATCCATATTTCTCCTTTGAAAGTTACTTTAATAAAAAAAGAACGGGAATTGTAACCGTTCTTCTTCTAAGAAACCTTCTTGAGTATAACAGATATAAGCTTTTTTGTAAATTACTTTATTAAGCTTTATGAAGTTTTACGGGAAATATATTTATGCTAGAATATTTAGCAGAGTAGTCTGAAAAAGAGGATAAAATAAAATGACACAACAAACAAAAGAGCCTGTTTCCGCAAAAGAAACAATTAGGCAGACAAGGATACAAAAACTGGCAGAACTTGCCGATAAAGGAATTAATCCTTATCCGTATTCATTTGATAAGGATGCGGATGCAAAAGATTTGCAGGAAAAGTATAAAGACCTTCCTGCGGGCGAAGAAACTGAGGATTTTTATTCTGTTGCAGGACGTGTTATGGCAATCAGAAATTCCGGTATGTTCATTGATTTAATGGATGCAACGGGTAAAATCCAAATTTTTTCACATAAGGATAACATGGACCCTGAGATGGTCAAGACCTTAAAATTGGTTGATATTGGAGATATTTTAGGTTTTTACGGCTCAATAAGGAGAACTCCTAGAGGTGAGCTTTCAATCAAGGCTAAGACTTTTAAAATGCTTTCGAAGTCTTTGTTACCGCTTCCCAATAAACAAATCAGCGAAGAGAAGTTGGAGCAGCTTAAATCTTATCATACAATGTCAGACACAGAAACAAAGTACAGACAAAGATATGTTGATTTAATCGTAAATGAAAAAACGCGTGATACTTTTAGAAAAAGAAGTCTTATTATTCAAAAGGTCAGAGAGTATCTTACCAACCAGGGGTTCTTGGAAGTAGAGACCCCGATGCTGCATACTCAGGCATCAGGGGCAAATGCAAGACCATTTATCACGCACCACAATGCTCTAGATATGGATTTGACCTTAAGAATAGCCCCGGAACTTCATTTAAAACGTTTGATGGTCGGCGGCTTAAGTGAAAAAATATTTGAATTATCAAGATGTTTCAGAAATGAAGGTATTGATACCCGTCATAACCCGGAATTTACTATGATTGAGCTTTATCAATCCTATGTGGATTACAACGAAATGATGGCATTGACGGAAAATCTTGTTGCCTACGTTGCTCAAGAAGTTCTTGGAACAACAAAAATTAAATACGGCGATAACGATATAGATTTAACACCACCATGGGATAGAAAAACAATGCTCGGTTCAATAAAAGAATTTACGGGCGTTGATTTTGGCGAATTCTTTACTGCCAAAGAAGCTTATGAAAAAGCTAAGTCCATGCATATAGAGGTCGATGAAGAAATGAACTGGGGGCAAATTGTTGAAGCTGTTTTTGAGGCGACTGTTGAGCCTACGTTAATTCAACCTGTGCATATCATAGATTACCCAAGAGAAATTTCACCTCTTGCTAAAGTTCACAGAGACAATGACAGACTGACCGAGAGATTTGAAACAAGGGTAAACGGTTGGGAAATAGCCAATGCATTCTCTGAATTAACGGATCCGATTGACCAAAGATACCGCTTTGAGGCTCAAGCATTGGCAAAGGCAAACGGTGATGAAGAGGCGATGTCAATTGATGAGGATTACATAAACGCACTGGAATACGGGCTTGCTCCTACAGGCGGAATGGGAATGGGAATTGACAGGCTGGTAATGCTTCTTACTAATTCTCCGACAATAAGAGATGTAATTGCATTTCCAACATTAAAGAAAGTAGAAAATTAATATGTCGGGCGGAGCCTTAAGGCTCCGCCCGCTGAATATATAAAGATGAAAGAAACGGATTTTATTGAAATTATAAAAAGAGTAACGAATAATGAGTATATTGGGGATGATTGTGCGTACCTTAAGGATTTGGGTATTGTCGTATCACAGGATAATCTAGCAGAAGATATACATTTCAAGCTTGATTGGTGTTCCCCTTACCAATTGGGATATAAAGCCGTTACGGTTAATATAAGCGATATTTTAGCCTCCGGAGCAAAGCCGTTGTATTTAACAGTAGCCTTGTCACTACCCCCTCATATCGACGATTACTTCATCGAGGAATTTTATAAAGGAGCTCAGTCAGGTTTAAGAGGGGCAAAAATTATCGGAGGAGACATAACGGGCAGCGACAAAGTGTTTATTTCCATAACTGCTATCGGCTCGGATACGGGTAGAAAGATTTCTTCTCGGAAAAATGCTAAAGTTGGGTACGTTGTAGTCACAAGAGGCGATTACGGACTGAGCTCAAGAGGTTTAAGCGAGCTTATGCACGGCGGGCATAATGCAGATTTAATAAAAGCTCACTTAGAGCCTTCTGTTGATATGAATTTTGCTTTTGATATATCTGAAAATATAAAAGAAGATTATGCAATGATGGATACTTCCGACGGTCTTGCGGATGCTTTGTTTAAAATCGCATCTGCAAGCGGGGTTACGATAAAATCAAGATATATAGAAGGAATGTTCGGGGCAGAGGATTATAACCTTGTGGCGGCGATACCCGAGGAATTTTTATCAAGGCTTTCAAACTGTTATATTGTTGGTAAGGTCTGTGAAAGAACCGATTGCATATTGGAAATTGATGGGAAAAAATACAACGATTATGATGAGTTGGGTGTTTACAATCATTTTAAGGAGGGAAAATGAATAAATTTTCATTGATAATAACAGCGGGCGGAACTTCGTCAAGGTATGGAGGCGAAAACAAGCTTCTGGTGACTCTTAAAGATAAAACCGTTATTGAAGAGACCGTTTCCAAGTTTATTGATTTTGATGAAATTGACGAAATTATAATTTCTGCAAATGCTTCTATTATTGAAATTTTAGAGGAATTGTTTAAAAATCCTAAAATAAAAATTATAGAGGGCGGTAATACAAGGCAAAAATCTGTTTATAACGCTCTTAAATATGTAAATAATGAATATGTGCTAATTCATGACGGTGCAAGACCTTTGATAAGAAAAGATACTATTGCGTATGTGTTGGAGGCTGTACTCGATAAGGGAGCGATTTCGGTAATGACAAAAACAACCGACACGATTAAAGAGGTTGATGAAAACGGACGGATTATAAGGACGGTTGATAGAGCAAAGCTTTACAATACGCAAACACCTCAGGGATTTAAGACTGAAATTATTAAATCAGCACACGAAAAATTAAGAGACGGCAATTTTACTGACGACTGTTCTATGTTGGAAACCTTGAACATCCCTGTATACATTGTTAACGGAAGTTATACCAATATAAAAATTACAATAAAAAGTGATTTGGATTTTGCAAGACTTTATATATAGCCACCGTACTTAGAAGGAATTATTTATAAAAATTTTCCATTAGTTATAATATTTAATACTTTTTAAGTAAATTTATTTAAAAATTTTTTGTTGGACAGTTCAATAGATAAGAGTTGTTTCCCCTTTTATAGTGGTAACAAGGTGGTACCCTATGAAAAAAATAATATCAACTCTTCTTATATTAATATATACTTTCTTATTTATTCCATTTCCCTCAGAGGCAGGAAATAATGAGAGTACAATCTCAAAAATAGAAAATGAAATATACGGCTTTGATTATTCAAATGACAGTTCTCAAAACCGGGTCGCAAGATTGGAGAAAACAATCTACGGAAAAGCTTCAAGTGGTGACATAAATAAACGAATTATGAAACTGTCCGGTGATGTCTCCGCGGATGTTATAGGACTTGAAATTCCTCCGACAGAGGATACATTCAGAGAAGAGGAAGAATTGGCACAAGCTGATAGCAGTGTTAACTATCCAGTGGTAGATGAGATTGAGCAGAAAATTTTTAATCAAACATACAAAAACAGGGATTTTCATTCCAGAATTGTGGCTATAGAGAGAAAACTTTTCGGAAAAATTTATGATGTTGATGATTATTCAACAAGAATGGACAGAATAAAAGCCAAGGTTATGCCTCAAACTCTTGCTGATAACAGAGAATATTATGATGATAATGCAATAGATTCAGTTGAACTTTCTGGTATAGGCTCAAATCGATTTGGCATGCCATACGGACAGAGAAATTACTCAAGACCTTACGCAAATTATGGAGATTTTGGCGGCGGGTATGCACTGCCTCCTGCCAATAACACGCTCGACAATGAATTGGCTCAATTAGAATACGAAACTTTTGGAACCGAATTCTCTAATGAAGATACTGAAAGTCGTATAAGACGTCTCAACAGTGCAAATAAAGCAAAAAAATCGTCTTCAAGATACGATTCAAATAAATTCAGTCAACGAATGTCGACAGCTATGGAAATAGGGGCTATGATTTTGATGATTTTAGCAATGGTCTTATAGCTACTTTCTACCCATATTGACGTTTATAATATCCGAAACCCAGGGGAAATAACTGTATAGTCCCATTCCTGCGGTAATTGCAAGGTATAAAATTATTGCAGTTGTTATTGTTTGGACTATAGAAAGTCCCATAAAAAAAGGTATCGGCATATTTATAAAATACGGAATCGCATTAATAAGCGGAATTCTGTATAAAATAACATAAACAAGCTCTGCAAATGTTGCTAACAAGAAATATGCAATAGAAAGAAATATTGATTGTAAAATATGGTATAGAAGAAAAGGTGTTACATGCTTTTTTAGTAAAGCTGCAATTATGAGCCATATAAAACCTGCTCCGCCCGCTGTAAGATATGATGCAGCAGAAATAATTTTCTCAATAGGATATATATGTCTAGATGGCTGCAACTATTTCGTCCTTTCTGTAATCTTCTATAAAATCATCCAGTACTTGTATAAATACAAGCTTATACTCATCATTTTCCGGTCTCATATTAACTGCTGCACGATATGAATATATAGAACGCTCAATTTCATTATTCATATAGTATACATTTGCGATGAGTACAAAAATACTCGGATCGAGTTTATTTATTTTAAGAGCTTCTTTATATTCTTGTTCTGCTTCTTTGTATTTTTTTAAATTTGAGTACAAATTTCCTGCCAGTATGTAACCGTTTGCTTCTTTAGGATTAAGCTCTATAGCTTTTTTGTAAAGCTCAATTGCGTCTTCATAATCACCAAAATCAGATTTTGCAATTGCATAGCAAGTATACGCTTTATAGTTATCACCTGGTAGTTTTAATGCCTTTTCAAAGTAATCATAGCATTTTTCTTTATCTTTATTAACAGACAATGTATTTGCAATACACAAGGCAACTGTTTTATTATCCGGGGCAAGCTCAAATACTTTATAATAGTACTCAAGTGCCTTATTGTAATCAAAGAGCTTGAAGCAAACATTCCCCAAATCTACAAGTGCGGTAAGATTGTTAGGGTCAAGTGACAGAGCCTTTTCATAATACGCTTTTGCCTCAACATAGTCTTCAAAATCATGATACAAGAGTGCGATAGCATTATAAACCTCAGGATCCTGAGAATTAAAGTCAAGGGTCCTGTTATAAAAATGCAATGCCTTGGAAAAATTTTTCAGCTCTGCATAAGTGTTAGCTAAATTGTAGTACACAAGATAATTACTCGGGTTTACAATCATTGCCTGATTAAAATATTTAAGAGCCTTTTTGTATTCTTTAGAATAGAACCATATACTTCCTAAATTCAAAAGTGTTTGTAAATCCTTCGGATCTATTTCCAAAAGACTTTCATATACCGAAATAACCTTATCATATTGGTTATCCATAGCATAATACTTTGCAAGCTCATGGTAATGATCAACGTTGTGTGGTTCCATTGCCATTTTTAAAACTGTTTTTTCAATTGCCCTGTTTAATTCTTTTTTATCCATAACCTATCTTTCAATATTTTCGTACTCTGAATATTCTTTAGACTCTTTTAACCAGGTCTCAGCGGGAATACTAAAGGCGTGATTCCAAAATTTTTCTATAGCGTAAGTATCCCTTTCGTCCTGATGCAGAATATGAACCACTACGTCGCCGTAGTCAATCAAATTCCACCTGTTTTTTAAATCGTTTTCACGCCCTATCGGTAATTTCCCAAAGACGTTTTTAACTTTATCACAGAGATTTTCCGTAAGAGCCTTTACCTGAGTGTTGGTTTGAGCCGAACATATAACAAAATAATCGGCAAAAGAGGAAACATTGCTGATATTTAAAATAGAAATATCTTTTGCAATTTTTTCTTCCAAAAATCTTGCTACTATGCATGCAAATTTGTATGATGTAAGCTCTTCTCCCATTTAATCTCCAATTACTCTATCATTTTAATTCTGTTTAAGTGCCTACCGCCCTCAAAATCCGTCTTAAGCCAGATGTCTACAATGTCTAAAGCAAGCCCCGCACCCGTAATACGCTCTCCCAAACATAAAATGTTCGAATCGTTATGCATTCTTGTCATTCTTGCACTAAAAGTATCTGTACAATGAGAAGCTCTTATACCGTTAAATCTGTTAGCCGCAATGCTCATGCCAATTCCTGTTCCACAAACAAGTATACCTCTAGATTGGTTATTAAGCACTTCTTGAACGACTGCTTTTGCTATAATCGGGTAATCACATGATTCTTCCGTAAAGCATCCTATATCAACGGTTTCAAGACCTTTACCATTTAAATGTTTTATTATCATATTTTTAAGCTTATAACCACCGTGATCGGAGCCTATAACAATTTTGGGCATATAACCTCTTCTTTTATCTTTATAAATTGTAACATTTTTGCAATAATTTATCAATAATTTACTTTTTTTTATTTTAATATAGATATGCTGTGTCGTTTAAACAAGTTTAGTATTCCGTTTAGGGCATCAATTTCGGATAATGATATTGATGATTTTAAACATGCTAAGCAAGCTTTCAGTGACTGTTATCTTATGTCAACACTCGAAACACTTTCACACACGCCTAACGGTCGCAGCATTTTAAAAGAGCAAATAGAATATGATGATAAAAATCCTAAATTTATAAATTGCTATTTATATTCTCCCAATAATGACAGATTGAAATACTCAATTCCAACTGATACTGCTCTTGGAGGATATGAAAAGCTCTATAATTCACAGCCGAACGAAATTATCAGAAGTATGGACATATCCGTCGCGGAATATGAGAAAAAATATAAGGCAAAACCTTGGATTTGCCGTGTTACAGATACCTTTAAAACATACGCTTTTGAAAATAACCTTCCTTCACACTTTATGAAAGTTTTCACAGGTGTTGAACCCAGGGTTATTGCAGAGAAGGATTTTAATCTTGATTTAAACGGTTATCGTGCAGAAGTTATGGAATTGTTTAAACGGATGGATAAGGAAAAAAATCACAGCTTTGTGATAGGAACAGGAATGAAAATGCTTGACGGCAGAACTTGGCATGTATATGTGCTTGAGGATGTAGATTTGGAAAATAATACCGTTACCGTGAAAGAAAAGAGAGCAAATCATCCACGTAAAATGAGCATTGATACGGCACTAAATACATTTAAGTATGTGGTCGGATATTTTAATGATGATTTGGCTAGAACGGAATCTCAACAATAAATGTAGACCCGTTGTTAACTTCGCTTATAATAGAGATTTTTCCTCCGTGTAATTCAACAAGTTCTTTTGTTATGGTTAAGCCAAGTCCAGTAGAACTCTCTTTTTTGGTATAGGCACTATCCAACTGCACAAATTTTGCAAAAATCTTTCCGTGGTATTTCTTATCAATTCCTATTCCGTTGTCGTGCACCGTTATACGGAATTTTTCGTCGTCAGCACTTACTGTTATCTCTACCTCGTTATTTTCTGGGGAGTACTTAATAGCGTTACTCAGTAAATTGTATAAAATCTGTTGGATTTTTTGATAATCCGCGAAGACTTCAAAATCAACGTCCATAACTTTATTTAATTTAAGATTTTTTTTCTGTGCCAAAGGGGAAAGTATGTTGCAGACCTCATCAACGGCTTGAGATATCCAAAAAGCACTTTTTACAATTTTCATTGCATTAGCCTCAATTTTAGACATATCAAGAATTTCATTAATCATTCCTAAAAGGTGTGTTGCCGAGACCCTGATATCTTTAACGTATTCCTGTTGTTTGCTGTTTAAGTTCCCGTACAATTGAGTCTCTAAAATTTCTGAAAATCCAAGGATAGAATTAAGTGGTGTCCTAAGTTCATGCGAAATATTCGCCAGAAATTCATTTTTTACTTTATCCGCCTCTAAAATTTTTTCATTTTGTTCTTTTATGGTTTTATAAGCCTTATTTTTTTCTATAATGCCGTCTTTTAATGCCTTTAGTTGTAATTTAAATACATTTGAGAGCTCTGCATCTTTAAGTACATACGACAAAACCGAGGCTGCCGCATCTAACGCGTCTAAATCCGTTTGTTGATAAAATTTCTGTTGATTAGAGGCTAAAATTATTACCCCGAAAACAGTCCCTCTTATTGATATCTTTGAGATTAAATAGGATTTTTGATTCCCTAACCCCAAAGCCTTTATTAGTTTTGAATTGCAATCACATATTCTGCCGCTTGGGGAAAAAATATCCTTCTTAAGTTCGGAACTTATTGGAAATGTTGTTTCGGGCTTATACTGAGAGAGCTTTTTATAAGAATATTTGAGCTGCAAACTGTCAGGGTTTGCATAGTAAACATAACCTTCATCAAAAATCAAAAACTTCTCCAACTTTTTAAAAAGATTGACCTCTCCTTTTATATCAATCTCAAAAAATGACGGTAACAGTTTTAGAATTTTATCTGACGATATTGTTGTCATAATTTCCCTTTTTTACTTTGCCCCTAAATAATTATCTTAACTCCTATCCCTAAGCTCTTCTCTTATAGCTGAAGAGGGAATTTATCCCGCAGAAAGAGAAAATATGTCGTATATTTCCTGATCCGAAAGCTCAGTAATGATTTTTTCTCCCTCATAGACTGCCAAATCTGCAAGTTCTTTCTTTGATTTTAGCATTTCATCGATTTTTTCTTCAAAAGTACCGAGGGTTATAAGTCTGTGTACCATAACATTTTTATCCTGACCGATACGGTAAGTTCTATCAGTTGCCTGATCTTCAACCGCAGGATTCCACCATAAATCATAATGTATAACATTTGTTGCACTTGTCAGGTTTAACCCGGTACCTCCTGCTTTCAGAGAAAGTATCATAATTTTTCTGTCATCATTGTTCTGAAAATCTTCTATCAGTGTCTCTCTTTGCGGAACGGTCAATGAACCATGGAAAAACGACGGTTCTGTGTTGCACTCTTCTGTTAAGATTTTCGTCAAAAGGTCTCCCATTTCTTTGTACTGGGTAAAAATAAGTGTCTTTTCATTGTTATCTATGATACTTTGAACCAGTGAGACGCACTTTTCCGCTTTCCCCGATAACTCTTTTGACGTTTCACCGCTTTTTAAAAACTGATACGGGTGGTTGCAAATTTGTTTGAGAGCCGTAATAAGTTTAAAGATATTTCCCCTCCTGTTAACGCCCGTAAAACCGCTTATTTTTTCCATCATTTCGTTTAATGTTTTTTCATACAAAATAGCCTGTGGTTTTGCAAGATAACAATAATCGTTCATTACCATTTTGTCTGGTAAATCGGATATAACGTGCTTATCTGTTTTTAAGCGTCTGAGTACAAAGGGAGAAACGGAAAGTTTTAGTTTTGAAGCTCTTGATTTTTCCTTAAATCTTTCAATCGGAACCGCATAACTCTTTTGAAACTCTTTTAAAGAGCCAAGGTAACCTTTGTTCAGAAAATCAAAAATACTCCATAGTTCCGTAAGCCTGTTTTCAACCGGTGTACCCGTCATAGCTATTTTTATATCGGACTTAAGTGTTTTGACTGCAATTGTCTGAGCCGTATCTGGATTTTTGATGTTTTGTGCCTCATCGACAACAACCATACCCCATGTATTTTTCTTCATTTCCTCAACATCAATACGCATAATTGCATACGTAGTCAGGATTACATCGCATTTCATGTCTAATTTTCTGTCCATTCCGTGGTAAGTGGAGGTTTTAAGTGATGGAGCAAACATTTGCAGCTCTTTCATCCAGTTTCCCATAAGGGTTGTCGGGCAGATAACAAGTACAGGATTTTTTAATTTCTTTTCCTCTTTCAGTTTCAGAATGAGACTTATTACCTGAATAGTTTTCCCTAACCCCATATCATCTGCCATGCAGCAGCCAAATCCCTTTGATATATTTGTCCAGAGCCATTTTAAACCTGTCATTTGATAAGCTCTCAATGTTCCTTTTAAACTCTCGGGCTGCGTAACTTCAATCGGTTTTGTAAAGTCCTTGATTACGTTGGCATAGGCTTCGTCATAGTTAAAATCATAGTTTTGGAGCTGACCTGACATTGAAGCATGAATAAGTTCCAAGCGGGTCATCTTCTTATGGTTTGCATTTTTAATTTGTTCTACGAGTTTTTGTCCTTCTGCCTTGTCAACCAGAATATATTTGCCTTTATATTGAATTAATCCGTCACTTTCGTTAACGAGCTTGTTAAACTCTTCCAACGATATTTTTTCATCGCCGAGCGACACTTCGTAAGAAAATTCCAAAATATCATCCAGACTTATTGCACTGCTTGAGACGGTATTGAATATCTGCATTAATTCTGCGGAGCGGGAAGCCTTGACCTTCGCATTGATTGATGCCCTCGGGACAATAATATTGGTTAATTCTTCGGGTAAAATAACCTCTATTTGTGCTTTTTGCAAATAGTATGCTGTTTGAGCAATTATCTTATAAACTTCGTTAAGATTAAGCCTTAGAGATAGCTTCTCTTCGTCCTCAAACAAAGTCTCCAACTCGGGCATATATCTGAGTGCATAGTTCAACTGTTTTTCAATAATTTTAGCAATATCCTCTGTTTCCAGTCCCCAAATTACATCTTTTTTGTACAAGTCATCAAGAATAACACTTTCATTGGTTTTTCTGTTTTTAATATGAATTTTGAGTTCAAATTCGTCGTCATGTATTTTATTTATCTTAAAGAACGGGATAAGGTCATATTTACCCAAATACAATTCATCAAACCACTGGGCAATATCTTCCGCAACGTCTTTGCCTTTCATAAGGCATCTTTGTTCAAGGTCCTTAATCATATAATGCCCGGATTTAATATCCTTAAAACGGTATGCCTTTATGCCCAAAAATTTGTATATAAGGTAATTTAAGTACTCCCTGACAAATCTTTCCACAAAATCCTTTGGTCGCTCTCCTTTTATGAAGAGATTTTCGGGGACGTTATTTTCCAGCTCGTTAATAATTTTTGCGGATTCTTTATTTGAAATAATCGGTTCATACACTATTCTAAATGAACCCGTTTTCTCTTTCCTATGTACCGACGGAATAAAATAGAGTTTTTCAATAAGCTTCATTACAAAATGAGTAAGCTTATTAAAGTATGCAAATGTGCGTGTAAGATAGGAAAAGTCAACTATTTCACCAAAACCGCCGAAATAATCAAGCACTAAATCCAACGGCATTACGTAACCTATTTGTCCGTTCACTTCCTTTGGAGTAAATCTGAACATTGAGCCTTTAGACTTCAGGTAAAACTGAAAATTATTTGTAGGGGTTACGAAAAAAGAGAGTCTGGGATTTTCTGACGTTCCGTCATTAATAAGCAAAAATTCCGTATTTCTGACCGGAGAATTGGGGGACAAAAATATCCCCTCAAATTCATCCTCGACTAATTGATATATTAAACTCAATGTATATCTGAAATCTTTGTTTTTAAACCCGTTTGGATTTTCGCTCAGGTTGAAAAAGAATTCATCAACATTATTTTTCTTTAATGATAAGTCTATATCAAGCGGTTTTACATTTTCGGTCATATAATCTCACTATTTTATTAAGCTGTCACAGTCCATCTCTTCAGGTTTTTGAATCCCCATAAGTTGAAGAACAGTAGGAGCCACATTACACAAAGCCCCGTCCTGTTTTAGTTCTATTCCCTTAGGACCGTTGATAATTACAAAAGGCACTTCGTTTGTCGTGTGAGCGGTATGCGGTTTTCCCGTGTTTTCATCAAACATTTCTTCCGCATTTCCGTGGTCAGCAGTAAGAAGCATTGTTACACCTTTTTCGATACATTTATTTGCGATTTTACCGACACATTCATCAACGACCTTGCAGGCCTTTTCAGCAGCATCCAATACTCCTGTATGACCTACCATATCAGGGTTTGCAAAGTTTACAAGAATGAAACCGTATTTGTCGTCCTCAACGGCTTTAAGTACATTTTCACAAACCTCTCTTGCACTCATCTCCGGCTGTAAATCATAAGTTGCAACCTTAGGAGAGGGAACAAGTACTCTTGTTTCGTGAGGCTGAGGCTCGTCAATACCTCCGTTAAAGAAGAATGTAACGTGTGCATACTTTTCTGTTTCCGCAGTCCTGAACTGATTTACTCCGTTGGCTTCCAATACATCCCCTAAAATGTTAACAAGTTGTGTTTTAGGAAATGCAACCGGGAACGTAAAAGTTGCTTCGTAACTTGTCATTGTGCAATAGTAAATATTTTTAAGAACTTTCTTTCTTTCAAACCCGTCAAAATCGGCAAAATTAATCGCCTTTGTTATTTCTCTTGCTCTGTCGGGTCTGTAATTAAAGAAAATTATTGCATCGTTATCATGAATCCGTGATTCTTCACCGCCGATAGCAGTCGGGAGTACAAATTCATCGGTCACGCCGTTTTTATAAGACTCTTGTACAGCTTCACAAGCACTGTCAGCATTGTTTCCTTCTCCGAATAACAGACAATTGTAGCCTTTTTCAACTCTATCCCAGCGGTTATCCCTGTCCATAATGTAGTACCTGCCGATTACTGTTGCGATGGGCGGTAAATTATATTTCTTTAGTTCGTCCTCTACAATTTTGAGATAAGTGCAAGCACTTGAAGGAGGAGTATCACGCCCGTCAAGGAATGCATGTACGTATACTTTCTTAAGTCCGTTATCCGCCGCGAGTTTGATTAAGGCTAATACATGGTCCAAAGAAGAATGTACGCCGCCTGTTGATACCAAGCCGTATATGTGCAACGAGGAATTATTCTTTTTCGCATGCTCAACTGCTTCTAAAAATTTTTCGTTTTTGAAGAAAGAGCCGTCTTTAATGGCACGATTAATCTTTGATAAATCCTGATATACAACTCTTCCGGCCCCCAAATTCAGATGACCGACTTCGCTGTTACCCATCTGCCCGTGCGGTAATCCGACAAACTCTCCGTCCGCATGAATTTTTACGGAAGGATAATCTTTTATTAATTCGGGAACATTTACCGGGTGCGAAAGCTTTGTAGCATCATATTTATCAGGTCCGTTAGAAATTCCCCAACCGTCCATAATACATAATAAAACTCTATTTGTCATATTAAAAATCTCCTCAGTCCTTTAACCCATTAAGTGTAAGACAAAAGGGGGTAAATGTAAAGGGGGGTAAATGTAAAGGGGTAAATGTAGGGGGGAATATAGAGGGGATGTATGAAGATAATAGAGTAAAGCGGAGCATAAAGGTTAATGAGATTTATGCGGTCAGAAAATGTCGACAAGGGATATGGAAATATGCCGAGATTTTTTTGCTGATACAGAAACTTCTTTATAAATTTATTGTTTTGCGTTATCATAGATAGCAAAAAAGGAGTATAATGTGCTGAATATTTCTAATCTTGAGGAAGCTTATAATACATTGGTAGTTTGTTATAGCAACTACAATATTAATAAGGATTCGCCGCTTGTCGAATATATAGAAGATTCTTGTATTAAACGATTTGAATACACATTGGAGACCGCTTGGAAATTGGTAAAAAAAGTGCTTATACAAAAATACGGTAAAACTGAGCAGGAACTCACCATGAATAATTTATTTCGCTTTATGCAGGGCTATGGATACGCTAAAGACTGGGAAAGATGGAAAAATTATTACCAAAGAATGAATGAAACGGCACATGAGTATAATCTTGTAAAGTCTCGTACCCTGTTAGTGTTGATACCAGATTTCATAAAGGATGTTGAGCTTTTAATCACGAAGTTAAATGAGGAGCTTTATGACAATTAACGGCATTAAAACGGATGAAGAGGCGATTATTAAATCAATTTTGGAGCCTTATAAGTCCGAATATGACTTTTATTATTATGGCTCGCGAGTAAAGGGGAATTTTAGGTTTCTGTCCGACTTGGATATTCTTGTATTATCTCAAAAAGAAGTTAATTCGGATGATATAGAAGATATAAAAGAGCGTTTTGATAACAGCAGATTACCGTATGTTGTCAATATAACTTGTAACCCGGATGAAAAGTTTTATAAGTTAATTCATGCAGATTTGATAAAAGTTTTTTAGAGCAAAAGGCTGTAAAAAAGAATTTAAAACCTAAATTATTAAGTTTTGTAAACTTAAATTTGTAAGCTGAAGTTTAGCAAATATAATAGTTTTAGACGTTGAGTATAAAATTTGCAAAATATATATATCTAAACAATGGCAATTTTTATTTCGTTTGTACGTTTATATATGTAAGTCATAAAGATGTAAAGTTTTATGGGATTAAATCGAAAATACGTTAGTTGTAAAATATAGGAGTAAGTAACTATGACAGATGAATTGACAGTACAGGCAGTAACCCCGCAGCAGGTAAAACGAAAAGACCATACCGCAGCATATGCTACAATAGGAGCTTTAGCAGGTGCCGGTGCAGGATATGGCGTTGACAGATTAACTAATAAAGCCCAGTATCAATCCTTTGACGATTTAGTAAATGAAAAGCAAGACACTTTCAATGGTAAAGTAAAAAATGCATCTGATGACACCAAAGATGTTTGGGAAAAAGCAAAACAAGCAAGAGAAGCCGGTGAAAAAGCCGGTAAAGACTGGGAAGCTGAGTTAGCTAAATATCAGGAAGCTCATAGCAACGGTGATATAATCCCGGATGATAATTACAAAAATCTTGAAAAAGATTTAGAAGCAAAAAAACAAGCTGTAACTAATAGAAGAGCTGAGCTTGAAAAAATAGAAGCAGATAAGCTCAAGAAAAATAATACTGGTGCATTAACTGATAAGCAGAAAGAACTTGCAGAAAACCTTAACAAAAAAATAGAGAAAATCGAAGAAACAAAAAATGCTTATATTTCTGCAAGAGAAAAAGCTTTAGAAAATGTAAATAAAGTTATATCTGAGCCGAGAACTTCATATACATATACCGAATTTGGTCAAACAATTTCATCAGAAGGTAATAAGTTTGAACAATTAATACAGAGAAAGAAATCATTTGAAAAAACAATTTCAAGTGTTGAGTCTCATTTAAAAGATAAAAAATTTAAAAAAGGTTCTGAATTAACTTTTATAGATCCTAAGACTAAAACAAAAGTTACAAGAGTTCCTAAAAATACACAAGAAGTCAAAGCTGCAAAAGAATACTTTGCAAAAGCTTATGATACAGAATTAGCTAATTTATTCCCGAATGTAGAAAAGGGTATTTTACATGATGTAGCTAATGAAGCCGCTGTAATTGTAGAAAATAATGTTGCTAATAATGCAAGTATAGATGCAAAGAAAGCCTTTTTACAGAAGAAAACTGCTGATTATAACAAAGCATTAGCTGATATTCCGACTGATACAGAAGTATTTAATGAAGTAAAAAAGAGTGCAACAAAAGGTTCACATGCTGAAAGCCTTATTAATAGATATAATTCAGTACAAGCAGATATAACAAAGCTTGAAGCAGATATAGCAGCTACTCCAAGCACTGATAAAAAGACACTTAAAGATTTGCAAAACAGACTAGCTCAAAAGAAATCTAATGCAAAATCTTTACAAGATTCTATCAGACAAACATATTATATGATACAAGATGCACCGTTAGCGAAAAAAGTGGGTGAATTAGAAACTCAAAAATTATATCGTGATATACGAAGAATGAATGAGTTAGTTGCAAAAGAAAATGGTTCGAAACCTTCAACAACTTGGTTGGGCAGACTTTTAGGAATTGAAAACCCGACACACTTGAATACTGCAGAAGCTAATGAATTAAAACAGTTAGAAACAAAATTAGCGGAAGCAGAAAAGAACTTAGGAACAAAAGAATACCAAAAAGTTGTATCGGCAGCTCAAAAAGCTACTGGTGTAGATGCAAATATCACAAAACTTGAAGGTGAAATAAAAGCTCTTGAAGATTCTATAAAGGTAAGAAAAGATGCCCAAAAACGTATTTCACAAATATCTAAAGAAGTAGAAGTTTGGGCTGGCAAAGGTGCAACAATTGATGCCGCTGGAAATATAATTAAAGCTGACGGTACAGTATTTGTCCCAGAAGCTGGCACAAATTTAGCATCTAAAGTTGGTGCTCCAATAAAAGACCCGAAGCTGGCTAAATATGATAGAACAATTGCTGGCATTAAGTCTCACATTCCTGTAGAAGGAACAGTTTTAACAGAAGAACAAATTGCTCAAAAGGCAAAGGAAGCTGTAACAGATACAATGTTAAAATCTGAGATTGATGCGCAGAGTGCAGCACAAAAGGCTGTAGATGAAGCTAGAGCTAAATTACCGAAAGGTCCCGCAAAAACAGCAGAAGAACTAAAAGAAGCTTTCATAAAAGAAAAAGGCAGCAAAGAAGATGCTATTAAGAAAGCCGGTGATAGTTTTAAAGATGATATAGCAAAATTATTTGAAAAGAGCGGTTCGAAAGGTAAAATGGCTGCATTAATGGCAAGTGGTGTAATTTTACTCGGCGGACTGGGTTATGCGATTGCTCCTAAAAATAAAAATGCTTAGTATAAAACAACTATATTTTACAAAAACAAAAAAATCTGCCGCAAAAACGGCAGATTTTTTGATGTGAGCTAACTCGTATGTTTTAAGAATCGAACTCAAAAAAATGCCAGGTAGGGTGAAATCCAACAGGAACCGGGAATTTCTCGTCTTCCAGAGGGCAAAGCGTGTGATGAATCTCTTAAAAGTTAACTTCTTATTCACTTAATCACCTCGTCACTTAGTCACTTCTTTATTACTCACGAATCACGAAAATTAAAGTTTATAAAAAGCTGGATTGCTTCGGACTAATCGTCCTCGCAAAGACAACAAATTATATAAATTTGCGTACAAAAATAATTAAAATGACGGATTTTATCCGCATACATACTCACTATGTCATCCTGAAAGATTAGAAAAACAAACTTAAGTGTAGTTTTTCAATCTGTTCAGGATCTTACCAAAACCTAAATATAATACCTGGTTTGTAAGATTCTGAACAGTGGAAAAATTAACCGTTTTAAATAAATTAATTTTTCTGCACTTTCAGAATGACAGAATTTTTAAATTTATTCGGGACAACAGTGGAACCAAGTTCAGCATGACAAAAAAGTAAAAGAGATTCATCAGTCGCTTTGCTCCTTCTGAATGACGGAACATTTCAAGGAGATTCTTCTGTTATATTTACCCCTTATATTTCCCCCCCCCAATTTACCCCCCCCCCGATTCTTTTAAAAACGAGTTTTTATTTATTTTTTATGCTAAACTTGAATACAAAACGGAGAGATGAGTATGGAAAAAGTTAAGACATTTGTTTTTAGGCATCAGGAATTATTTACTGTTCTCGGGTTAGGAATATTATTTTATTTCATATTCTTCCACAATATTTGGGCATACGCCTTGATGGATGTTGATGAATCAAGATATGTTTCTATGGCTAAAGATATGTTTAATACAAAAGATTTTTTAACCTTGTATCTTAATAAAGAATTTTTCTTTGAGAAACCGCCTCTTTATTTTTGGGGGGAATGCATCTCATTTGCCGTATTCGGTAAGATTAACGAATTTACTGCACGCTTCCCTGTTGCTTTATATGGCACAATGTGCGGATTCTTAACTTATTTTATGGGAAGAAAAATTGTCTCAAGAACTTACGGGCTTGTATCTGCCTTAATTCTGGCTACGTCTCTTGAATTTTTGATTCTTTCAAAGTTCGCTATTCTGGACATTGTAGTTTCTACATGCGTTTGGTTTTCTCTTTGTTTTGGGATGTTGACTTTTTTCTGTGCGGAAAAGAATAAAAAATATTTTTGGTGGCTTTTTTACATATTTTCGGGCTTAGCTGTTATGGCAAAAGGTATTCCCGGTTTTGTGGTTCCTTTTGGTTCTATGTTTTTTATTGCAATTGTGTCAAAAAAATTTAAGGAAATTTTCAGACCGCAGTATTTTGTAGTAGGTTTTATATTATTTTTCTTAATAACATTGCCTTGGCATATTATTATGCTTAAAATGCATGATCCGCTTTTCTTTAATGAATATATAATGAAACATCACGTTTCAAGATTTTTGGGTTCTAAGGATTTGGGACGTCAGCAGCCATTTTATTTCTATTTTTTGACGGTTCTTTGGGGATTCTTTCCTTGGATAGTCTCAGTTTTATCTGTTTTTGTACGAAAAATTATTAAAAATGATTTTGAGTTTAAAGAACTTACGGATACACGCAGATTTTTACTTTATAACGGAATTATAGCTATTTTTATACTTTTGTTTTTCTCATCATCAAAAACAAAGTTAATTACATATATCTTACCGATTTATCCTGCATTAGCTTGCTTGGGCGGATATATATGGACTAATTATATTGAACGCGGTGAATATAGCAGGATTATAAATAAAACCGTGTACATCTTGGGAGCTGTTTTTATTTTGGCTTCCTTTGCGGCGGTTTTCACAAAATTGTATTTGCCATGTCAACTTAGTTGTGACATTGCGGATGCGAAGTTATTATGCATATCTCTGCTTGCCTTGTGCGGGTTATTTTCTGTTTTATTTGCGTATAAAGAACGTTATATCGGTGTATTTTTCACATACGTAATCTTTATGGCGGCACTTTCCGCTTTTGGAACCGAAAAATTCTTTAAAATAGACTATAAATTTGGTCAGGATGATTTAATTAAAATTGCTCAATATGCCAAAGAGAACAACAAGACTTTAACCTGTTATCGTTTTTCGCATAAATATTCCTTGATTTACTATGGAGAAAAGCCTGTTGAATACGGCAAAGATTTTGATATTGATGAATTGAAGTCAGCACTTAATAAAAAGGACAATCTCGTTATAATTCCGCATAAGGCAATAACGGACGAAGTGAGAGCTTTGAAAGGTAAAGTATTGTATGACGGCAGAAAGTATATACTGATGGAGAGGGAGTAAATTTTGTTTGGAATTGAACTAATATTTAGATTAATTTATCCTGTGCTTGTACTTGCCCACAAAAGGGCGGGTTATGATGATGAGGCAATAGAGCGTAAATTAGGGTATATACGGGATTATACTCCTGCAACAAGGACAATAATGTTTCACGGTGTATCCGTCGGTGAAATAAATGCAATCGAAAAACTTGTCAAAGAGACCCGGAAAAAGTTTCCTGAAGCAAAAATTGTTGTAACGACCGGTACGAATACGGGGCAGGAAATCGCACAAAAAAAACTGGGCGAATTTTCCGATTTGGTGACGTATTTCCCCTTTGATACACCAAGTTGCGTTGAGAGATTTTTAACAAACGTAAAACCTACGGATGTTTTGATGGCAGAGACTGAAATTTGGCCGTCTTTTTGTAGTGCTTGCAAGAAACATGGCATTAATCTGTATATAATAAACGGAAGAATTTCTGACAGAACGTTCAATTCTTATAAAAAGCTTAAGTTCTTTTTTAAGCCGTTGTTAAACAAGTATAGCGGAATTTTCACACAGAGTACGGAGGATTTGAATAAGTTTCTTGCTCTGGGGGCAAATCCTGATACAACAAAAAGAATGAATAATTTAAAATTTGATATTACGCCTCCCGATATAGATTTTGAGTTTGAAAAAGGCGGAAGGGTATTTCTTGCGGCTTCGACTCACTCGGGAGAGGATGCGATTGTATTTAATGTGTATAAAAAATTAAAAGAAAAGCATGGTGATTTAAAGTTTATTATTGCTCCGAGGCATTTGACACGATTGGAGGAAGTAAAATCGATTATTAAAGCTTATTGCCTTCGCTCTGAGGGAGCGTCGTTGAAAGAGAATGATGTTATGATTCTTGACACAATGGGAGAATTGGGCAAGTTGTTTGCGTTTTCCGATATTGCTTTTATAGGCGGCAGTTTTAATAAAACGGGCGGACACAATCCTCTTGAAGCTGTAATCTTCGGAAAGCCGGTTATTTCAGGTCCATCAATACATAATTTTAAGGATATTTACTCCATTATACGGAATGCAAAAGCGGGATTTGTGGTAAAAACGGAAGATGAACTGTTTTTGTGTGCGGACAGGCTGTTATCAGATAAAGCTTTCTATGAAGAGACATCAAAGGCGTGTTTAAAGGTGTTTGACGAGCAGCAGGGGGCATTGGATTTCGTTTTAAAAGTTCTTGAGAACTGAAAATTTTACAAACCTTAATATGTTTATGTGCTAATTTTATATTATGTCAAAGTTTATACCATTACATATCCACTCGGAGTATTCACTTCTTGACGGAACAATAAGAATAGGGGATTTGGTAAAATATGCCGTTGATAACGAGCTGCCTGCCATTGCCGTTACCGACCACGGGGTTATGTATTCGGCAATAGAATTTTATGAGAAAGCAAAAGAGGCGGGAATTAATCCGTTGATTGGATGCGAATTTTATGTTCATGATGGTGATATTCATGTACATGACAACAATCATAATCCCTTGTACCACCTTATTTTAATCTGCAAAGATTCCGTTGGGTATAAAAACTTAATAAAACTTGTTTCTACTGCTTGGTGTGAGGGTTTTTATTACAAACCTCGTATAAATTTTGAGCTGCTTCAAAAGTATCACGAAGGACTTATATGTACTTCCGCGTGTTTGGGCGGAGAGGTTTTACAGCACTTGCAAAAAAATGAATATGAGCTTGCCAAAGAGGCTGCGAAGCGTTATAAGGATTTGTTCGGTGATGACTACTACTTAGAGCTTCAGGATCACAATCTTGAGGAGCAGAAGCGGACTAATCCCGATTTGATAAAGCTTTCAAAAGAGCTTGGTATTAAGATGATTATAACGAATGACTCCCATTATTTAAGAAGGGAAGATGCCGACGCTCAAGATTCTTTGTTATGTTTGCAGACAAATGCCGATAAGGACGACCCTAACAGATTTCATTTCCCGAATAATGAGTTTTATATAAAATCAAAAGAGGAAATGAGAAAAGCGTTTTCTTGGATGGATGATGAAACCTTTGAAGAGTGTGTTAAAAATACAGAGGAGATTGCAAACAAGTGTCATATAGAAATAGAGTTAGGGAATGCTCCTTTGCCTCACTATGATGTTCCCGAAGGGTATACAAACGAAACTTATCTTGAACACATTGTATATGAAGGTTTAAAGAAACGTTACGGAGAAGTTACGCCCGAGCTAAAAAAAAGGGTAGATTACGAACTCGGTGTTATTAATAAAATGGGCTTTCCCGCGTACTTTTTGATAACATGGGATTTTATTCATTATGCTAAAACGCATAATATTCCTGTAGGACCGGGGAGAGGCTCCGCTGCGGGAAGCGTAGTTGCATATGCATTAGAAATAACCGACCTTGACCCTATCAAGCATAATCTGTTGTTTGAAAGATTCTTGAACGAAGAACGCTACACCATGCCTGATATTGATATCGACTTTTGTATTGAAAAAAGGCGTCAGGTTATTGACTATGTTACTCAAAAGTACGGAGAGGACAGAGTTTGTCAGATAATTACATTCTCTACCTACGCTCCGAAGGCGGCATTCAAAGGTATTGCACGTATTTTAAAAGTTCCGTTTTCAGAAAGTAACAGATTAACGGGACTGATTGAGCCTGCAATAGAATTGGCACAGGCTACCAACCCTAAGGCTAAATGGATTAAAGATGCCATTCAGGTCGAGGGCTCTGAGTTAAGAAAGCTGTATGATGAGGATTACCAAATCCCAAATCCAGAAACAGGAAAAAGTATAAGTTTTAAAAAGCTTATTGATATGTCAATGGCAATTGAAGGCTTGAAATGCGGAACGGGTACTCATGCTGCGGGGGTTATTATATCCCACGCACCTTTGGATACGATAATACCCGTTCAACCGTCAAAGGACGGTATTGTACAGACGGGGTATCCGCCTCATGAAGTAACCGAGGTACTGTCTCTTTTGAAGATGGACTTTTTGGGACTAAGAAACCTCACAATGATATACAAAACCGTTGATATGGTGAAAAAATATCGCGGGGTGGATATTGATATCAATAATATTCCTCTTGACGACAAAGAGACTTTCCAAATGTTGGTAAGAGGCGAAACCGTAGGCGTATTTCAGCTTGAATCACAAGGTATGATAAACCTTGTAAAGAGACTTAAACCTGACGTATTTGAGGATTTGGGTGCTCTGGTTGCTCTGTTCCGTCCGGGACCTTTGGGCTCAGGGATGGTTGATGAGTTTGTTGCAAGAAAACACGGACTCAAAAAGGTTACTTATGCACATCCCCTGTTAGAGCCAATCTTGAAGGATACATACGGGACCATTGTATATCAGGAACAAATTATGCAGGTTTTCCAAACTCTTGCGGACTATTCGCTCGGAGAAGCTGATATTGTACGAAGAATGATGGGGAAGAAAAAAGTTGAAGAGATGCAAAAACAAAAGGGGCGGTTTGTTGAGTTGGCGTCTACTAATCACGGAATGAAACCCGAAGATGCAACAACGTTATTTGAACAAATTGAAGCTTTTGCGTCTTACTGCTTTAACAGGTCTCACTCAGCAGCGTACGCTTTTGTAGCATATCAAACAGCATATTTAAAATGTCATTACCCTGTAGAGTACCTTTCTGCACTGCTTTCAAGTGTTTCTGATAATAAAGACCAAACTCAGCTTTATATAGAAGAAGCTCAAAAGTATAATATAAAGGTTCTTCCGCCTGATATTAATCATTCATACCTTGAATATACTCCTGACGGTGATAATATCAGGTTCGGATTGGCTGCGATTAAGCAGGTTGGGGAGACTGTTGTTGACGCTATTATTAAAGAACGTGAAGAAAACGGGGAATTTACGAGTATTTTTGATTTCTGCAAACGTGTGGATGCAAAATTCGTAAACAAAAAGTCGCTTGAAGGATTAATAAAGGCGGGGGCTTTTTCAAATATAGCAAAAAGCAGAAAACAGTTGTTTAACAATATTGAGCATATATTGGATGTAACAAACAAAGAGGCTAAAGACCGTGCAATGGGTCAGGTAAGTTTATTCTCGGTCGCCTCAGGCGTTGACGATGATTTCTCAAATGCTCAGTACCAACTTTTAGGCAGTGAGGAAGAGTATACTGACAAAGAAATTCAGCAGTTTGAAAAGGAATTTTTGGGATTTTACGTAACATCTCACCCTTTGTTCTCAATACGAGACAAGCTTCCGTTTCTTATGACGCACAGAATATCGGAACTGGGTGAACTTAAAGAAGAGGAAGAAGTTACGATTTGCGGTCTGGTCACTGCAACAAGACAGATACCTACGAAAAAAGACCCGACAAAATTTTTGCGGTTTGTTACGGTTGAAGATTTAACAGGAAAAGCGGATTGTGTATGCTTTCATAAGAAATTGCTTGAATACGGCGATATTCTGCAGTTGGATAATAAAGTCATTATAACGGGAAAAGTCCAACACAGAGGTGAAAACCAAGTAAGCGTGCTTATTGATAACGTAAAATCCGTAGATAATTCTAATATTGTTACCGTGAATTTAAAAAAAGAAGTGAATTATCAGGAACTTTGCGGTATAAAAAATATTTTGGCAAAGCATCACGGAGATGATCCGGTCTTGTTTAAACTTCCGCCGATTAACGGATATAGTACAAAAATTCTGACTTCTCCGCTATTCTGGGTAAGTTCAACCAACGATTTGGTATCGCACATGAAACAGGTTTTCCCTGATAATGTTGATATATCAATAAAGTCTTTGGATCAACCCATAGAAGTTTAACGACTAACAAAATCGCCCGCTCGAAAGAGCGGGCGTTGTCAATTATTATAATAATTGTTATTAACCTAAACCGAATGTCGGTGCTGATTCTTTTATACCTTCGCTGCAAGCCTGTTTGATACTTTCCAATCTTGCTTTTGCGTCTGCCAATTGTGCTTCGCAAGTAGTGTTGTCTGCTTCTATTTCTGTTTCTTCTGCTTCTAACGGTAACAATGCTGCATTTTGTTCTTCTTCCAATTGAGCCTGAGCCGCTTCTAACCAAACAGATATATTTGATTCATACTGGCTGCTCATTTGTTGAGCATAGAATTGAGCCTGTTGCTGCTGGGCTTGAGCCATCTGCATAGCTTTCATAAATGCAGTTACTTGATCTTTGCTATAACCATTGTTGCCATACTTACCAGTGCCTTGTTGTTCGTCATTTAAACTTTCTTTCAAGCCGGTGGTCATGTAATCTGTCATCATTTCTTGGTATTGTTGTTGCGAGAATGATGAAATTGTTTTGTTGTCACCAAGTGGTATATCCTTACCACCATTATGAAGCATACTACCCATCATATTAGCAACAAATGATGTTATGCCGCCGCCCATAGGATTGAACATCTGATTCTGCATACCCAATCCCATTGAGTTATATATGCTATTCTTCATTTGGCTCTGCCAAAGTTGTGCAGATTTTTCCAACTGCGTCTGCTTGCTAGCATACATTTTCTGAACTTTAGAAATGTTGTTCGTAATTCTTTCTTTACGACTGGACAGCTGTAACTGACGTAACGTTAACTTGTTAACTTTACGTTGAAGCCTCATTTTTTCATGTAGTAACAATAAGAATGCCATTTTAGACTGTCCTCGTAATTTTTTATACTCGTATATATATAAAGTATATTTCTTTGATAAAATTTCACAAATTATATAATATTGTTACAAATCTTTACAATTTAAAAAGTTACAATTATTTACACGCTTATATTATAATAATTTTAATGAAGTATAAAAGATTAACAAAAGAACAAATTATCATATCTTTAGACCGATTGACCAGATTTAAACCAACAAAAGAAAAGTACTTAAGAGTTTTTTTTGATATTATTACGGGAAATTTAACCGAGCCCAGATATAAGCGTACACAGCTTGAATCTATGGATTGTGAAGAGATTAAAAATTATGCTCAGGAGATTTTTAATGCTTCCGTAGAACCTTCGGGAACGGATTACGTCATAAATAAAAAAATTAAAGAATATGAAAATTCAGTATATATAAATGATACAACTTCTCAAATATTACTTGATAACAAAATAAATTACACTTCTGCACTCAAATATATAGATGTAAATGCACCTGTTAATCTAAAGTGGCTTAAATCTTTGGCTGAAAACAACGACCCGACTTTAATGAGAGAGGAACATTTTTTAAAATACCCGATAGAAAAAGTATTGCTAGTCGAGGGTTTGACGGAAGAAATTCTTCTGCCCGCATTTTCCAAATTCTTAGGGTATGATTTTTACCAAAAAGGTATCCAAATTATACCCGCAGGCGGGAAAAATCAGGTTGTTAAAATGTATTACAAACTGACTCAAGAGATTAAAATCCCTATATTCGTTGTCCTGGACAAAGATGCGGAAGATAATATTGCCCAAATAAAACCTCGTTTAAGAGATTCAGATAAAATTCATCTGGTATCAAGCGGCGAATTTGAAGATTTATTGCCAAACTCACTTATAGTTAAGACGGTTAACTCACACTTTAAGAATTTTTTAACAATAACGGAAGATGATTTGGCAGAAGAAATGCCAAACGCAAAAATTCTAGAGAATTTGTTTAAAACAAAAGGTCTGCATGAGTTTAAAAAAGCGGATTTTGCAAAACTGGTAAGAGAAAATATTCAAGAGCCGACCGACATATCGCCCGAAATTTCTCAAATTGTAGCAGAGATATCGGGCACTAACAAAACGGTTGACAGTAAATTATGTTCTTGATAATATTAGTCTTGTGGTTAATCCACGGTCGAAGTATAAAGATTGCTTTGAAAATGTATATGCGCTTGTAGCTCAGCAGGTAGAGCACTCCCCTTTTAAGGGATAGGTCGCGCGTTCGAATCGCGCCAAGCGCATATTTTTTATGCTTATGCACCGCAGGTAGAGCTCCTCCATTTGCTTAATAGGACTCCGAAGCCTATTTTGCCCCTCAACGAAAAACGATAATTAATCGTTTTTCTGCACGCAAACGGAGTCCTTCCTTTTAAGGGATAGGTCGTGCGTTCGAATCGTGCCAAGCACAATTTTTTATGCTTATGCACCGCAGGTAGAGCTCCTCCATTTGCTTAATAGGACTCCGAAGCCTATTTTGCCCCTCAACGAAAAACGATAATTTGTCAATATCAAGTCCGAAGAATCTCAATTACTGTCATTGCGAGGCTTTTAAGCCGAAGCAATCCAGCTTTTTATTAACTTTAATATTTTGATATTATTTATTCTTGTCATTTTCTTTCTCTTTTATTGCGGGGGGAAATGAAGTTTGTGGATTTTATGCCCAACTGGTCCGCATGATAGAAAAAGGGGGTAAATGAAGTTTGTGGATTTTATGCCCAACTAGTCCGCATGATAGAAAAAGGGGGTAAATGAAGTTTGTGGATTTTATGCCCAACTAGTCCGCATGATAGAAAAAGGGGGTAAATG
>CALUTM010000008.1 GCA_944323705.1 Candidatus Gastranaerophilales bacterium | reverse complement strand
CGGAGCAGTTAAGCGTAAAACCTACAAATTTTATTTACCCCTTTCGGGATCTTACCAGTTGGAAACAGAAACTTCAAGTTAGTAAGATGCTGAAACAAGTTCAGCATGACAGTTTATTTTATTTTCTTATGCGATATACGTTTGTTTAAAAAGTATATAGCGTTCTAAAAGTAAGACAGTGTCTGATTTTTTGAGTTCTTCTATCAACTCTTTTATATATCTCAAAAAGTTCGAACTTTGCCGCTTTATCCCCACCATTTCTAAAAAGAGCCTTTTGAGGCTCTTTTTATGCATGTTTACAGTATTTGCAGCAAAAACAGAATAAAACCCAAAATTTTCAAAAACAGGCTAAAGTCTTTAATCATCTGGGCTTCTAGAGGTTCGAGTCTCTTTAGATGTTTTTTCTTTGGCTCTAAATGCCTTAGCAAAAGCCTTTCCGGTATATTCCGGAATTTTTACTCCTTTGATTTTTGCTAAACACTCAAAAAATTGTTGATATAGAATTGCAGTTTCTTCTTCCGAATATTCTTTATCGTCAAATGTGATTATGACCTTTATTTCTTTTTGTTTTCTTGGCATGTTATTTTTTTAATAATATTTTTTCAAAAGTAAAGAAAAAATATATTTAAAACAGTTATTTTAATAAAAAAATATTTATGCTAATAAGATTAGTATATGTTAAATTATAAAGTGATATTAAATGATAAACACAAATAACAATATTAACAATTTGAAAAATGAATTAGTAAAACAAAAAGAAACCTTGCTTTCAATTTACAAAAGTAACTTGAATGTTTCTTCTGTAATCTATAACGCTGATTTCGTATTTATTGGAGCAACGAATAAAGCTTTGGCAAACATTTCAGCTTTTTGGGATTTAATTAATGCCGAAAATTACTTAATAGCATTTGCTCTTATTCGAGTCCAGCTAGATATCTTATTAAGATTTTTTGCCGTATTAATTCTTGATAAAAATAGTAGAAATAGATATATGCATACTTTCTTAGAAGGGGAAAGAATAGATAAATTACAAGTTTGGATTACAAATAATAAAGGTAAAAATATCAAACAAAATTTAACAGATTCATTTCTATGCAAATATTGTGAACAAACATTTAATATTGATTGGGTCTCAAGAGTTTATAAACAAACATCAAAATTTATTCATATGTCTGGGGTATCTTTTCATGCTACTGTGAACAATACAGATAATAAGAATGGTTGTTTAAATGTAAAAATTGCTATACATAAAGATGGAAAAATAAAAATAGAAGAAGACTATTTAGAAGAAGCATTATGTTGTTTTATTGATATTACAAAATATATAATTTATTGTCTTAAACGTTGGGTAAGTGAAAAAGTCGATAATTAGTTTTTAAGATAAACAAACATTATCTCTTGTTTGTTTGAAAAGCTCTAATCGTTCTAGAAATAGCACTGTTTCAGTGTCTTTAAGTATTTCAAGCAGCTCTTTTATGTATCTCAAAAAGTTCGAACTTCGACGCTTTACCCCCACCATAAAAGAGACTTCCAATTGAAAGTCTCTTTTATCATGAAAAATGCCACTTTTTGCCTCTATATTTGTTACTAAAATAGAACCCTAAAAATCATCAATTTGTCAGACATCTGTAAGGTTTTCAAAAGTTCGAGTGTTGGTTTTATCAACCGTAGAACTATTTAAAACTCCTTTTAATACTTTTGAACCAAAATTCATAAAATCATTTTTGATTTGTTTTTGTTCTTTTTTAGTTTTTGTTTTTTCGCATATTGTTCTGTTTCAATTTTCATCAAACGAAAAATAAATCTATAAATTTACAAATTAAATATTTTTGCTCCTCTTTTGAATATTTTTTCTGTCAAAATTGATAATGTAATTTTGTTTTTTATTTGTAATAATTTTTCCTCTTTTCTTGGTATTATATTTTTCGACAATTTATTAACTAAATAATTAAATGAATCAATAAATTAGTAAAAAAACACTTGAAATTTAATTTAAAATATGCAATAATGATAATGTGCCATACGCTTAGTATGGAAACGTACCGCCCGATAAAGTTTAGGGCGGTTTTAAATTACAAAGGGGAGAAATGAAAAAGAAAACAGCTATTTTTATAGATTGGGATAATTACAGACAAGAATTAGAGGCTGTTACAAAGAAAACCTGTGTAACAAATTTTAATTACAATAATAATAAACAATTACTATCTTCTATCAAATATTTTGTCAATAAAGACGAAGAAGAATTGTACAGAATTTTTATCTATACAGCCCCACCTTTGAGTCAAAGTGATATTGAAGAAGAATTAAACAGACGTAATATTTCAGAAGAAACAAAGAATAATGTCAAACAAAAATATAATGATAATAAAACAAAATACGATTCAATATACAATAAGGCAAGAAAATTTATAGACACAATATCTTTAGAAGAATATGTTGCTTTGCGTAAAGGAATATTAAAAATTAGCAATGTTTGTGAAGATGGCACAATTTCAATAAATCAAAAACAAGTTGATATGTTAATCGGATTAGATATTGCACAACTTTCGTATGAAAATAGAGTAGATAAAATAATTTTACTATCAAAAGATACAGATATTAAACCCGCTATAAAGGTCGCAAGAATTAATGGTATACATACAGTAGTCGCTTGTTTTGAAGAATATCCTGCAGGAATTCCAAAAGAACTAAAAGTTCATGCAGATACAATAAGAAAAAAATCATTTGTTGAATTTTCAAAAACTATACAAGCTAAGTAACTTTTTATAAAATCAATCAAATAAATAATTTGAGCCATTTTGTCTATTTTATTGCAAATTGTTTCAAAAATGGTTCAAATTTCACCTTACCATTCAGTCATCAAAATTCCCTCAATTCTACGCATCGCAGAATTGACAGTAATTCATCTTAGAATATTATTTTTTTGAATTATTATATTTCTTTATTGAATCAATAATGTTTAAATACAGTTCCAACTCGTTATCACTTGAAGAATATATCTCTCTTAATAATCTATCCCTGTTTGTATTCTCTATTCTGGAGGTTTGTGTACCAAATTCGGACAAAGGAATCTTTAATGTATCAGTAAGCTTGAAAAAAGTTTCAAGACTTGGCATAAAAACACCTCTTTCCAATTTGCCGTAATGTTTTTCTGCAATTCCTATCTTTTCCGAAAGTTCTTCTTGAGTAAGATTCGCCTTCTTTCTGTATTCTTTAAACTTTTTGCCTAAAAATTCTTTGTCATAAAACATAAGGGAATATACCTCGCTACTTATATTAAAAGTAGTATATATATGACGTCCAATTAACTATTTTTACATCCCCTTTTTAGATATAGGTATACATATATTCCTATTTATGTTAATATATATGTATATATTTCTTTGTGTAGTTAGAGTGAAATGAATATTCAGTTGGACAAGAAAAAGCTAAAGAGATAAATAGTGTTAAATTTGAAATCAGATATTAAAGATATTGTCAAATAACTAGCTTAAAAGGAGAAAATATGGAATTTATTGAGAAAATTAATCAGCTTAAAGAACGTACTTTAACCATGGCAGAAAATTTGCAGACAGAGGAAGCAACAAAAAATGCTTTAATTATGCCGTTTATCAATGCACTTGGATATGACGTCTTTAATCCTATGGAAGTTATACCTGAATACATTGCGGATGTAGGTATTAAAAAGGGCGAAAAAGTCGATTATGCCATATTAAAAGACAATAAACCCATTATTCTCATTGAATGCAAGAAAGTCGATAACAAAGCTCTTGATATAAAGAAACACGCAACGCAGCTTATAAGATATTTTAGCGTGACGGATGCAAAGTTTATTATCCTCACAAACGGAATCGTATATAAATTCTTCTCCGATATTGAAACAAGCGGCAAACTGGACAGTGAGCCGTTTTTTGTATTTAATCTGCAAGATTTTAAAGAAAATCAGATTGAGACTTTGCAAGAGTTCTCAAAAGAACATTTCGATATTGATAAAGCCTTTTCTAATGCCGGAGATTTAAAATATATCAAAAGGTTTGAAGAAGTTATTGAAAACGAATATAAAACGCCAAGCGATGATTTTATAAGATATTTAATTAATAAATCGGGGGTTTGTGAAGGGCGTATAACGGATAGAATAATTGAAAAGCACAAAAATACAACTATTGAAGCCTTCAATCTTTTTATGTCAAAAGTAATGAAAACCTCACTTGATTTCAGTCTAAGCTCTAAGCAGGAGACGAAAGAAAACAAGAATAAAATTATGACGACAATTGAAGAACTTGAAGGTTTTGCAATAGTCAAAGGAATATTAAGAAAACTTGAGAATTTTGACGCCTCAAGAGTGACATACAAAGACGGTATAAACCATTTCAGTATTTTACTGGATGGCAATTTTTTGAAAGTAATATGCAAACTGTATTTTAACCGTTCACAAAAATATATAGGTTTTTATAAGAATAAAAAAGAAGAAAAAATTCCCATTGATTCAATTGACGATTTGTTCAACTTTTCGGAACAGTTAAAAGAAAAGATTGATGAATTATTGACTTTACAGGCAAAATAGACTGAGAGCAGACAAACCCTGTAATACGATTGAATATTTCATAAAGCTCGGGTCAAAGCACAACCAATATAATACTATCCGGTTAAAAAGCTTGCCGTTACAGGCAAGCTTTTATATCTTCGGTTATAAGTTCAGGTGTCAAATGATAACGTTGGTAAAGTTCGTCAAGCGGTACTCTGTCGGGAAATTCTTTTTTCGCCCCAAAATTCAAGACTTTTATATCAGAATTACCGTAAAATCTTGCTATCTTTTCACCGAATCCGCCGTCCAACACACCGTCTTCAAGCGTTATGACAATTTTATGATTTAACTTTAACGTCTCAAGCAATTCCTCATCAATACCCGTAATAAACCTCGGGTTAATTAACGTTGCGTCTAGCCCCGTTTTTTCAGCCAAAACCCTCTTCACATCTTCTCCGAGACGGAAGAAGTTCCCGAGCCCGATAATTGCAACCTCTGAACCTTGCTCCACAACTTTAAATTTATTAAGAATCGAATAATCCGTATTATCTTCAACTCCAACCGAATAAACCTCACCGCAAGGAACTCGAATTGCAACTGAGTGTTCATTTTGTCCGACCGACCAATCAAGCATTCTCAAATACTCTTCCTTATTCGTTGGAGCCAAATAAACCATATTCGGAATATTACTTATCAAAGGAATATCAAACATAGTAAGGTGAGTTGCATCGGCACCGCTGATTGCCCCCCAGAAAACAAGTATAGTGGCAGGGTTATTATTCAGTGCCAAGTCCTGAGAAAGTTGGTCATAGGCTCTTTGTATAAAAGAACTCATAATACCGAGTATCGGTTTCCCGCCGTTTTTTGCAATACCGGAAGAGAATGCGACTGCGTGTTCTTCCGCAATGCCAACATCTGTATAATGGATTCCCGCTTTGTCTCTAAAAGCGTTACTAAATCCCGATACTGCAGGAGTTGCAGGGGAAATGGCAATCACGGAAGGGTCTTCCTGATATTTCTTTTCAATATAATCAGCCGTTATGGTTCCGTAATCTTCATAATTCTCCGCAACAAAATCCTCTGCCCTGTCCAACGTCCCCGGAACAATCCAATGGTAATGTTCTTTATCCGACTCAGCAACCTCAAGCCCCTTTCCTTTAATCGTGTGCATGTGGATAAGTACAGGATGATTCGTATCCTTAACGCTTTGAAATACATTAATCAACTTTTCGATATCATGCCCGTCGTCAACGTAGTGATATTCAAATCCCAACGCTTTGAAGAAATTACACTCAGCAAGCCCGTTTGTCTCTCTCAAGAGTTTTAAATTGGAATACAGACCACCGTGGTTTTCCGCAATGGACATTTCATTATCATTTACGATAATTATAATATTACTGCCTGACACGGCAGCGTTGTCAAGCCCCTCAAAAGCTTCTCCGCCGCTTAAAGAACCGTCGCCTATAAGGGCAATAACATTTTCTTTATCGCCCCTCAAGTCTCTGCCCTTAGCCAAGCCCAACGCCAAACTGACTGACGTTGAAGTATGTCCGACCTTAAACAAGTCATGCAGACTCTCTTCCGGTGCGGTATAGCCGGTATACTTTTGATACTTATCCGCATCCGTAAAACCTTCCTTCCTGCCCGTAAGAATTTTGTGCGGATAACACTGGTGAGAGACATCAAAAACTATTTTATCGACAGGCGAATTAAAAACATAGTGCAATGCAATTGTAGCTTCTACTATACCCAAATTAGGTCCCAAATGTCCGCCCGTCGTATTAACCTTAGTTAAAATAATCTTCCTTATTTCTTCTGCAAGAATATTCATCTCAGAAATACCGAGTTGCTTTAAATCCTCAGGTGTATTAACTTTATCAAGAATACTAAGTGTCTTTTCCATATCTGCTCCTTTCATATATAAAATTATAATACACTCTAATAGCAGCTCTCAGTCAAGTCGACCACTAAAATTATCCTCATGTCGGATGATATAAAGACGGGTTGTTGCTCTAATATAAACGAAAGGAGAATACTATGTTCTATAATATTTTGAAAGCAAAAGACATTGTCAACCTTGAGGGCGGAAAATTTGAACACAAAGAATTGATGGCAAACGGAGACAGCTCTCTAAATATCATTGCCATAAAGAAAGACGAAATAATCGACACCCACACATCAAAGGCTGATGTGGCAGTTTTTGTGTTGGATGGTGAAATTGAGCTGCATTTTGATGCTGAAAAGTTTAAGCTTGATAAAGGCGAAATTTTAATGTTTAAAAAAGATATGGAACACAAAGTTTTAGCCCTAAAAGACAGTAAATTTTTATTAATAAAAATTTAACCCGAAGAGAGCTTATGGAAAACATAAGCTCTTAGTTTATAAGGGTATATATTACACTTTATAACTAGTTCTTTAGAGCTATTTTGTTACATTTCTTAACAATTCGGCAAGTAGTACTATTATTGAGTTTTAGAGATTTGGATAATTTTTTGGAATTAGATTTTTGATAAAAACATTGATTATGGATTATGTTGTTGGTATATAATTTGAATGGACGTTTAGTCCTTTAGTAGTACACATTAGATTAAAGAAGGTTTAAAATTATGACATTACCAAACGTAGCCTATTTCTCTATGGAAATAGCAATGGACCAATCACTTAAAACTTATTCAGGTGGTTTAGGATTTTTGGCAGGTTCACACATGTTGTCTGCCGGTTATTTACAGATGCCGATGGTTGGTGTAACTATGTTATGGTCATATGGTTATTATGATCAAAGAATCGATCATTCAGGCAATGTTGAAGTAGCTTATATCAGAAAATACTATGATTTTCTTGTTGACACCGGAATTACGGTAGATGTTGACACTTTTGGTGAAAAAGTAAAAGTAAAAGCATACAGAGTAGACCCCGAATTATTCGGCACTTGTCCTGTATACTTGCTGACGACTGATATCGACGGCAACAGCGACTGGGCTAAGAGTATTTCTCACAAACTGTATGACGGCAACGAAAGAATCAGAATTGCTCAGGAAACAATTCTCGGTATTGCGGGTATAAGAGTACTTCAGGCAGCAGGTTATAACTTTGACGTCGTACACATGAACGAAGGTCATGCTCTTCCTGCAGCATTTGAATTATTGAGACAATACAACGGTAATTTGGAAGAAGTAAGAAAGAAAACCGTATTTACAACTCACACACCTGTTGCGGCAGGTAACGAAGTACACTGGGTTGACACATTGCTTGAAGGCGGCTTCTTTGCAGGTGCGACAAGAGAACGTGCAATTCAACTCGGCGGTGAAAACTTCTCTTTAACCGTTGCAGCTTTAAGAATGTCAAGAATTGCCAATGCCGTATCACAACTTCACGGTTTGGTTGCTAACAAAATGTGGGAATGGGTTGACGGCAGATGCCCGATTAGAGCAATTACTAATGCCGTAAACTTGCACTACTGGCAGGATAAGAGAATGACCGGTGATAAGTCATTTGACGAACTTCTTGCTTCCAAGAGAGAAATGAAAGTTAAATTGTTCAAGTATATTGCAAACGTAGCGGGTAAAAGATTTGACCCGGATGTATTGACAATTACCTGGGCAAGAAGGTTCGCGGATTACAAGCGTGCTTGGTTGATTTTGATGGATAAAGACAGAATCAATAAGCTTTTGGATGAAAATAAAGTTCAAATTATATTTGCAGGTAAATTCCACCCGGATGACGTTATGGGTAAAGAGATGTTTAACAAACTGTTAAATCGTTCTCACTCATTAAAGAATGTTGTTGTATTACCGGGCTATGAATTACAATTGTCAGGAATGCTCAAGAGAGGTACCGATGTTTGGTTAAATACTCCTCTGAGACCGTTTGAAGCATCAGGAACTTCAGGTATGTCTGCCAATGCTAACGGTGCAATCCACCTTTCAACGTATGACGGATGGACAGTTGAAGGTACATTCCCGGGCATTAACGGTTATACTGTTGAATATCCTGAACTTGATGATGATATGCCTTGGGAAGAAAGACACTGGGCTGACCACAGATGTATGATGGATATTATTGAAAACCAGATTATTCCTACTTATTATAACAACAAGCAGGAATGGGCAAGGATGATGAGACAGGCTATCAGAACAGCTGAAGCTTATTTCAATTCCGACAGAATGGTTATCGAATATTACAACAGATTGTATAAACCCATCGCACACGATGATTGTTCGGCAGGAGAAAAGAAAAAGGAATTAAACATTTCTGAAACGCCGACATTTGATGCTTGGACATATTCAAATATCAAGTAATAAGAATGAAAATCCCTCTCTTTTTAGAGAGGGATTTTTTAATACACATTTTTTATCTGACTTTATTTTCATTTCCCGCAATCAAACGTTTTATGTTTTCTCTATGCAGATATACGATGTACACGGCACCGAGAAAGCAATATGCGACATACGCAATCGGAGCATTGAAGAAATACATTAAAAACGGCGATAGTAGCAATGCAACGATTGAGCCTACGGAAACATACTTTGTCGCATAGGTAACAATTCCCCATACAAAAGCAATTGTTAATCCGGCTTCCCAGTTAAGAGCAAGAATTGTCCCCACGCCCGCAGCAACGGATTTTCCCCCTTGAAAATTCAGGAATACCGATTTACTGTGCCCTACAATAACCGCAATTGCCGCAAACACAGGAGCAAGCCCTAAAGAAGCTCCCGCAGATATAAAATGTTCCGCTAAAAGTACGGATATAATCCCTTTTAAGGCATCCAGAAACATAACAATAAAAAAGTAATTCTTACCGAGCACTCTTTTTACGTTTGTCGCTCCCGTAGAACCCGAGCCTATTGTGCGTAAATCTTGACCCGTTTTAGCTTTCACTATCAGATACCCCGTAGGTATTGAACCTATTAAATAGGCTATCGCAACGGTCAATCCCAATTCAAATAATTTTCCAAGCATCTTCCATCCTCCATTTCTTCATTATACCAGATATTTGCAAATTATATAAATATCATTTAAAATCTTTTTATGGATTACAAGTTTCTGAACAGTTCCATTGATATAGAAGATATTATTTTGCCTGAATCTGACAAAATAAATCCTTTTTTGCAGAAAAATAACTATGCGGAAATCATAAAAGCTATAGATTTTATTGCCTCTGATGACATTATACTTCATGTACACGGCTTTTTAGGAACCGGGAAAAGGCAGTTTATTAATTATGTTTCCGAATTTTTGGATAAAAACACCGTAAAGCTTGAATACTACTGCAAAGCTTCAACAGTTTGCGACGATATACTGCTCGCTTTCATAGATACAATAGATAAACTGTCAGCAACCAAAGCGATAAATCTTAATACAAAAATAACAACACTTGCAGTAAAATTTCAGCAATATATTTCGTCAATCAAAAAACCTTTCATAATTATTTTGCATTCATACGATGACATTTCGGATGAAAATGTAAAATTAGTTGTAGACCTTATTAATCAAACGATAAAGAATCCTAATATCAAAGTTATATTATCGACCAGGGCAATGCTTCAGGGAACTGCAGGTGAAGTAAAAACGGACAGAAAAATTTTCTTAAAGGCTTTTTCGACAGAAATTTTTAAAGAATTCTTGGAATCTTATCAAATAAAATGTTCAGATACTACCTTGGATGACTTTTACAAATATACAAGAGGTTATTACTATTATACAGCTTTATCCGTAAAGATTATTCAGGCAATGAAAATATCTCTGAACGAATTTTTGGAAAAGTATACTCTCTCCGGCTTGAGTTTTGATTCCTTTTTGGGTCTTACTTATGTAAATCTTATTCCAACCACTATAAGAAACTTTTTCTGGTTTTTAAGAACGATACGCCATGGTTTAACAATGAATGCTCTTGCGGTTTTTGAACTTTATGACGAGTTTTCGATTGAGTATTTAAAATCCAACCTTATGATTTTTCAATCGGGCGAAACCATCTATGTTCAAGATTATTTTTTGCAAAATATTGATATTTCAATCCCCGCCAAGACAGAAATAAAACTCCATAAATATATTATAAGTATTTATGAAAAACAATTAAAAGAGCCGTTGCAAACCCGTGAGATTATGATATCAAGGCAAGCACTAAGAGCCGAAATTGAATACCACAATAACTGTATCAAAGCTATTGAGTCAGGAAACCGAGAGGAGAATATTCCGCCGACAGAGATTAAAGAAGAAAGTCACCCGCAGGAAAAAGAGCCCGCCAAAGAGCCTGACAGTTTGGATTCAAAGCTTAGCCTTGCAAGAAAACTTACGGAAGAGAAAAAAAACACAGAGGCTATCGAGGAGTATCAAAGGATTTTGGATTCTTCGGGGCTTGATTCGCATACTATTGTCGAGGCAAGGCTTGCACTTGCAAGATTGTATAAAGAGATTAAAGAATACCAAAAATCAAGACACTATTATGAACTTGCAGAAATCTATTACAAACAGAATAACGAAGTCATCAACTTAAATTACCTCTACTATGAACTCACTGATTTATACTTTTTAATGTACAAATCCGAATTGGCAATAGAAACCGCAAAAAAAGTTATTTATTCCGTTGACACTCCCCAGTCACTAATGGTTTCTGCCTGCACACTTTTGGGCAATATTTATGCGGCGGCAAATAATGCGAATGAAGCTTATTCATACTACGAGAAAGCACTTACATCATTGGATGAGAATACGGAACCCGAGACTCTTGCGGAATTATACTTTAAATATGCACTTGCAAACGATGACAGAGAAGATTACAAGACAGCTTTTGAATATTATTCAAAGTGTATAATGATACAGGAGAATAATCCATACAGAGCTCTTGCATATTCAAATATGGCTTCCTGCTACTATGATAACGATAATTTTTCGGATGCCGAAAATTGTTTTAAAAAAGCTTATGATATCGAAAAATCAAATAACAATTATGACGGCATATACTATAATGCCTCTTTTCTTGCAAAGATCTATGTAAAAGAACATAATCCCAAAGCTTTGGATTTTCTGTTGGAGGCGAAACAGAGTGCGGAATTTATTAATGAAGATTTTTACATAGTCGAATCCTCAGTTGCTCTCGGAGATTATTATTATAATAATGTCTCACTGAATAAAAAGGCACTTACCGAATATTTTAAAGCAAGAAAAATTGCACAAAACCTTGCAGCATCAATTGACATCTCAAAGATAGATCGCAGAATTAATGATATGAAATTACGCATGGATAAAACAGTTTTTCAGGAAATTGAGAATAAATATGGCTAAATTTGATATAAAAAGTGATTTTGGAGAATATGCAAAAATATTCTTGGCAGAAAATTCAAAACTTAATCTTATTTCAAAAAATGATGAAAAATTTTTGTACGAAAAACATATCTATGATTCACTTGCCATCAATTTGTTTTTTCAAAAACACAAATTCATGCACGCTACACTTCTTGATATAGGCTGCGGGGGCGGTTTTCCCTGTGTACCAATCGCAATTGAGCATCCCGAACTGGAGGTTGTGGGGATAGACAGTATTCGCAAAAAAATCAACGCAATTATGAACATAAAAGAGGCATTAAACATTAAAAACCTGTCCGTAATCTGCGCCAGAGTCGAAAATCTTAATGACAAAAAGTTTGACATAATTACAAGCCGAGCAGTGGCAGATTTGAGTAAGATTTGCGAATACGCTCTTCCGCTTTTAAAGAATGAAGGCTACTTTGTTGCATACAAATCCAAAAAAGCCCTTGAAGAAATAGAAAAAGCAAAACCCGTCCTTGCAAAATTCCAAGCAAGCGTAAAAGAAATCATTGATTATACATTACCTCTTGATGAGGTTTATGAAAGAAATCTTATCGTAATATCTTTGACTTAATATACTTCAGCCCCACTCCCGTGTAAGTTGTAATGAGCATAGTAAGAACAAAATATAAATAAGTATTCTGTACCGGATTAAATATCCAATAGATATTGTGCAGATTTCTTTCACTCATGGGTATTCCGTTTATTTTCAAGATTACTGCGGTAATAATATACATAACGAACAGATGATTCGCCATTATGTGATAAGTATTTTCACCCACAAGCTTTATAAATTTTATATTCTTCAAATAATCATAAGTAACATTTATAAAAAACAACGAAAACCAAATTCCCGTAATACTTGTCAGCACAGGCACAACAATTTGACTGTCAAACCTTGCCCAAACAAGAACATAACTCAACCCTATACCGTGTACCGGGTCAAAATCCCTGTTAAAATGCCACAAAACTGCCTGTAAACATATTACTGCACCCAAAATCTTAGGGGTAAAAATATTATAATTTCCGTGTATTTTGTTGGTATAAAGATGACCCAAATATACGAAAAACAATGAGAACATAGTCCTTATAATAATTAAAAAAATCGGTGTCAACTCAAACATTTTGGACAGAGGAATAGCCGCAAATCCCATAACAGTATAGACTATAAAATGGAACAATTCGTTTTTCTCTCTGAACATCCTCTGGAAAAAGAGGAAAGTAATCATAGTTATAAAAAGCTGCGTTACAAACCACATAGGACAAGACAGGTCAAATTGATGCCCGTTCAGAAACGGCGTAATAAAGAAATTTTTCCAACTTAACTCCATCCCCCAGAATTTGCCCGTCAATTTAGCTATCACTACTGTTACTACGGCATAAAAAGCCGAGTACAAAAAGTATAATACCAACAAACTTTTTACCCTGCGGCGAATAAATTCCGCAACGCTGTCAAGATACTTATCCTTAAACAACATGCCGGAAATAAAGAAAAATAACGCAAGTTGGAACGAATATGGAGGAAACATGTCAAAAAGTCTAAACTCCAAATGTCCCGACACAACAAGCGTGATGGCAAGAGCCTTCAATATGTTAATCTTATCCGAAAAAATTTTATCCATAAGAAGATTTTAACATAAATTAAACTTTATTTATCTTTTTCACCATGCTATTATAATCTCAATACACAGAGGGAGGAGACGATGAATACAGCCGACTATTTGGTAAAAAAGCTTGAGGAGCTTGGAATAAATGATTTTTTTGGTCTCCCCGGTGATTATAATTTCAATCTTCTTTACGCGGTAGAGAACAACCCCAATACGCACTGGATAGGCTGCACGAATGAGCTTAATGCGGGCTACGCGGCTGACGGATACGCACGGATGCGGGGTTTTGGGGCTATAATAACCACCTACGGAGTCGGCGAACTAAGTGCAATTAATGCGATTGCAGGTTCCATGGCAGAAAATGTTCCCGTAATAACTATAGTTGGAATTCCCTCGACAAAGTGTATTGAGAATAAGGCATGTGTACACCACAATTTTCAGGAGCCTAATTACTACGCTTTTTATGAAGCACATAAGTCGGTAACTGCCGCTTCCGCATATCTTACAAGAGATAACGCAAAAATTGAAATAGACAGAATTTTAAAAGTGTTCGTCAAAGAACGTAAACCCGTTTATGTTGCGATTCCGCTCGACATAGCAGAATTGGAAATTTCCGACAGAGAAGTTAATTATGATTGGATTAGCGATGCGGATAATCTGGAGGCAGCAGCAAAACATATTGCGGAAAAAGTTAACAAATCCTCTTCTCCCGTAATTCTCGGCGATGTTCTTATAAAAAGATTTGATGCACGTATTGAATACAAAGAATTTGTGGAGAAGAGCGGCATTCCGACTACAAATTTCCTCATGGGCACAAACCTGATTAATATGGATTACGAAAAGTATGCGGGCAGTTATTTTTCAAAATATGCCAATCCCGTTGCACGCAACTTGGTAGAAAACACTGACTGCCTGATTGCCGTCGGACCAATCTACAGTGATTTAAACTCGTTCGGATTTGACCTTCCATATAAAATTGATAATCATATAGCAATATATGGAACCTATACCTGCGTGGAAGGCAAAAAATACGACAATGTCAAAATGAGTGATATATTGGAAAAGATTTCCGAACTTGTTGAAAGACGGGAAATTGAATTTGAAAAACCTAAAATCGGATATGATATTCCTCAAGCTTCCTCAAACGATTTAACATCAAGTTATATTTACCCGAGGTTGCAGGAATTTATAAAAGATAATGACATAGTGATTGCAGAGACGGGAATTATTCCTCACGGGGTTTCATTGATGAAATTTCCCCCCCACACCGAATTACAAACCCAAACATTGTGGGGCTCAATCGGCTGGGCGACACCTGCCGCATTGGGCGTATGCCTTGCAAAACCTAACTCAAGAGTCATACTGATTACGGGAGAGGGCTCACATCAACTTACGGCAATGGAAATCGGTAATATGCTGAGACGCAACGTAAAGCCGATAATTATAGTACTGAATAATCAGGGATACACTGTTGAACGGGTACTTTCAAACAGCCCCGACGATAAATTTAACGATATTATGCAAATGAATTATGCCAAGTTCGCCCGTGTTTTTGAAGGCGATGTTTGGTCAACCAAAGTCAGTACGGCAGATGATTTTGATAAAGCATTAAAAGTTACCCAAATTATGAATAAGTTGTGCTATATAGAAATTTGCACCGAACCTATGGATATGCCTAAACTTACCGTGCTTAAGTTTATGAACTCCGGGGTAAATAGAGGGGTAAATAGAGGGGTAAATGACGGGGTAAATATAAACAGTAATTCGAACCTGCCAATCGATCAGCATAATGATGGGGTAAATGATGGGAGCACAAGTTCAAGCCCCAACGCTGACGAAATTCCAAATAGCACAGATAATAAAACGCATAAGGGCTCAATACCTGCACATTATTGCGATAGCAGAGAAGAAGTTAAAATTGATTACGAAACTGTTGTTCATAAAAGTCTGGAGGAAAAGTAATGGCAAAATTAGTAGTAATATCAGGCTCCTCCGGAGTTGGTAAGGGAACCGTAATTAAGGAGTTTTTAAAAAAGCACCCCGATTTTAAACTCTCAATATCTTGCACAACACGCAAAAAACGTGACGGAGAAGTCCACGGAGAAAACTACTTTTTCCTAACCCCCGAGGAATTTAATGAAGCAATATCTAAAGATGATTTTTTGGAATGGGCGGAATTTTCAGGAAACTTGTACGGTACAAGAAAATCTTTTGTCGAAGAATGCCTGAAAAATGGCGACAATTTGATTTTAGAAATAGATACCAAAGGTGCACTAAATGTAAAAAAACTTATTCCGCAGGCGGCATTGATTTTTATAACCCCGCCATCAATGGAAGAATTGGAATCCCGCCTAAGAGGAAGGCATACGGAAACTGAAGAGGCTATTCAAAAGCGTCTTGCTTCCATAAAATCAGAGCTTGAAAATTCAAAGCAATTTGAATATCAGGTGGTAAATGATGAAATTGATAATGCGGTAAGACAGTTAGAAAAAATTATTAATGGAATAAAGTAGTCGGGCAATGCCGCGATCTTGCTTAGCAAATGTAAACGTTCCCTCTCCTAACAGGAGAGGGTTAGGGTGAGGTGTCAATCATTTATCATTCTTACCAGAGGGCGGGGGTAAATGTAATAGAAGAATCTTAACAATATACCGTCTATACCGTCATTCAGAAGGAGTGAAACGACTGATGAATCTCTTTTACATAATAACGAGATTCTTCGGGCTCACTAAATGGCTATTTTCGCCCTCTGAATGACGTAGAATTAGTCGTTTTTGTTGGGTTTCACCCGCCAGCCCGCCCGAACTTTTTCTATGCTAGGTTTTGGTAATCTTTGATTACCGAAAACATTATCTTCTTGAGATTTATCTGGCTTGATATTGACAGTTTTACGTTCAACCGTTTTTATCCCCCCCTCCTTAATAAAATCTTAATAATTGTTGTAAAAACAACTGTACTATATTTTATTTACGGGGTATAATAATAATTAAATAAAGTAGTAGAAAGGTGTCCTTAAGGACAAAAAGACAAGGAGATTACTAAAATGTCAGAATTAACATTGGAAAAACAATCTTCTACGACTGATTTTGTAGGCGGCAAATGGCAGTCAGAAATCAACGTAAGAGATTTTATTCAAAGAAACTACACACCTTATGACGGTGATTCAAGCTTCTTGGCAGGTCCAACTGAAGCTACAACAAAATTGTGGCAAGAATGCTGCGAATTGTTCAAAAAAGAACGTGAAAACGGCGGCGTTTTAGATATGGATACAAAAATTGTATCTACAATCACTTCACACGGTGCAGGCTATATCGATAAAGATTTGGAAAAAATCGTAGGTCTTCAAACTGACAAACCGCTTAAACGCTCGCTTCAACCGTTCGGCGGTATCAGAATGGCTGAAACTTCATGCAAATCCTACGGTTATGAAGTTGACCCTGAAGTTACTGAAATCTTTACTAAATACAGAAAAACTCACAATCAAGGTGTATTCGATGTTTATACTCCTGAAATGAGAGCTGCTAGACATGCCGCTATCTTAACAGGACTTCCCGATGCATACGGCAGAGGTCGTATCATTGGTGATTACAGAAGAGTTGCTCTTTACGGTATCGACAGATTAATCGAAGATAAAAAAGAACAACATGCTTCTGTAGATGGTGAAATGACTCCTGATAAAATTCAGTTAAAAGAAGAACTCGCTGAACAAATCAGAGCTTTGGAAGAAATGAAAGTTTTAGGTCAAACTTATGGCTACGACATTTCTCAACCGGCTAAGAATGCTAAAGAAGCTGTTCAATGGTTATACTTCGGTTACTTATCAGCAGTAAAAGAACAAAACGGTGCTGCTATGAGTTTAGGAAGAACTTCTACTTTCTTGGATATCTTTATTGAAAGAGATTTGAGAAACGGAACTCTTACTGAATCAGAAGCTCAAGAGTTAATCGACCATTTCATCATGAAATTAAGATTGGTTAAATTCGCAAGAACTCCTGAATACAATTCATTGTTCTCAGGAGACCCGACTTGGGTAACTGAATCAATCGGTGGTGTTGGTATTGACGGACGTCACATGGTTACTAAAAACTCTTTCAGATACTTAAGAACTCTTGAAAACTTAGGTACTGCACCTGAACCGAACATGACAGTATTGTGGTCTAAGAGATTACCTCACAACTTCAAACAATACGCAGCTCATATTTCTATTACAACTTCATCTATTCAATACGAAAACGATGATTTGATGAGAGTTACTCACGGTGATGATTATGCAATCGCTTGCTGTGTATCTTCTATGGTTGTCGGTAAAGAAATGCAGTTCTTCGGTGCTCGTGCTAACTTAGCTAAGTGCTTGTTATATGCAATCAACGGCGGTGTTGATGAAAGATTAAAAACTCAAGTTGGTCCGAGATTCAGACCTATCACATCTGAATACCTTGACTTTGATGAAGTTATGGAAAGATATGAAGATATGATGGAATGGCTTGCAGGCTTGTATGTTAATACTCTTAACTGCATTCACTACATGCACGATAAATATTGCTATGAAAGATCTCAAATGGCTCTTCACGACAGAGATGTTAAGAGATATTTTGCAACCGGTATTGCAGGGCTTTCAGTTGTTGCTGACTCACTTTCTGCAATCAAGTATGCAAAAGTTAAAACAATCAGAGATGAAGATGGTATTGTAGTTGACTATGAAGTTGAAGGTGATTATCCGAAATACGGTAATAACGATGACAGAGTAGACCAATTTGCAGTTAACATTGTTAAGAAATTCATGAACATGATTAGAAAACACTATACTTATAGAAATTCTATTCCTACAATGTCAATCTTAACAATTACTTCAAACGTTGTTTACGGTAAGAAAACAGGTAACACACCTGACGGACGTAAGGCCGGTGTTCCTCTGGCTCCCGGTGCTAACCCGATGCACGGACGTGATTCTCACGGTGCAGTTGCTTCATTAGCCTCAGTTGCTAAGCTTCCGTTCAATGATGCTCAAGACGGTATCTCAAATACTTTCTCTATCATTCCTAACGCTTTAGGTAAAGATGAAGTATTTATGGGCGACCTGGATATCCATCTTGACTGCGGATGCTGCGAAGGAACATGCCAATAGTAAGTGATTAAGTGAATAAGTGATTAAGTGACTAGGAGATTTAAAACTCGGTCACTTAGTCACCCAGTCACTCAGTCACCTTAGTTTAAAATAATAAAACAAGAAAGGCGATAAAAATGACTACTCAACAAGAAGAAAATTTAATAAATCTTTTAGACGGTTATGTTGAAAAAGGCGGACACCACCTCAACGTAAACGTATTTAACAGAGAAACATTGCTTGATGCTCAAGCACACCCTGAAAAATATCCTCAACTTACAGTTAGAGTTTCAGGTTATGCAGTAAACTTTATTAAGCTTACAAAAGAACAACAAGATGATGTTATCTCAAGAACATTCCACGCTTCTTTAGGCAACAGCTGCGGATGCTAAGGAATTAAAAATAATATTTAAAAGCGGGTTAAATGATTTTCATTTGACCCGCTTTTTGTATTACCTATGATGGCGGGAATGCTGACACTTTTCCCGCCCTACAGCTAAATTTTTTAATAGTATTTTTATACTATAATTATGTAATAAGGAGAAAATACTATGGAACAAGTTTATGGAAATATACATTCGGTAGAAAGCTGCGGTACTGTTGACGGACCCGGGATTCGATTTGTCGTTTTTACGCAAGGATGCCCGCTAAGATGTCAGTATTGCCATAATCCCGACACTTGGGAATTCAAAGAGAATCACAAAATGTCAGTTGAGGATATTTTGAAGCAGTATGAAGGGGTTAAAGAATTTTGTGCCGGAGGAATCACGGTAACGGGCGGTGAGCCGATGTGCCAGATGGAATTTGTAACAGAGCTGTTTAAAAAGGCTCGGGAAAAAGGTGTGCATACCGCTCTTGATACCTCGGGAGTTCTTTTCAACAAAGATAATACACAAAAAGTTGATGAACTCTTAAAATACACGAGCCTTGTACTTTTAGATATTAAACACATAAATGATGAGGAGCACATAAAACTTACCAAACATTCCAATAAGAACATTTTGGAGTTTGCAAAATATCTTTCCGACATTAAGAAGCCAATGTGGGTAAGGCATGTCGTGGTACCCGGAATAACATTTAAAGAAGAATATTTAACCGAACTGGGTAAATTTTTAGCGGGTCTTCATAATATTGCGGCTCTTGATGTACTTCCATATCACGATATGGCGGTACCAAAATATGAGAATCTGGGGATTGATTACCCGCTTAAGGGAGTTCCGCCGCTTACTCATGAACAGGCATTAGAAGCAAGAAATATTATAATGAAGGCTTACAAAGAAATGAGGGAAAAAGCCGCAGGATAAATATGCGGAACCATGTAGCAGTAAAGAATGGCGGATATTAAAAATATCCGCCATTCTTTTTACTTTAACCTGATTGTTCAATGCGGAGTAATTGGACGTGAAACCTACAGACTTCTTCCCCCTTTTTCAACATGCGGACCAGTTGAGCGTAATGGCTACAGGCTTCTTTTACCCCCCTTTTCTGACATGCGGACCAGTTGAGCGTAATGGCTACAGACTTCTTTTACCCCCTTATAACTTCCAACTGTTTAAATATTCTTCTTGCTCGGGTGTCAGAGTGTCAATTTCAATTCCCATTGACTCAAGTTTTAGTTTTGCAATGTCAACATCAACATGTTCAGGCAGCGTATAAAGCTTGTTTTCCAATTTACCTTTATTTTTAACCAAAAATTCCATACCCAATGCCTGATTTGCAAAACTCATATCCATAACTGACGCGGGGTGACCTTCCGCCGCAACAAGATTAACCAATCTGCCTTCAGCAAGAACGTATACGGATTTGCCGTTAGTCAATTTGTATTCATCCAAGAAAGGTCTTATACGCTTAATCTCCACTGTATGTGATTTTAAATCGGGAACATTTACTTCGTGATCAAAGTGTCCCGCATTGCATAAGAAAGCTCCGTCTTTCATTGCCATAATATGAGGAACATCCACAACGTGCTTATCCCCGGTTACAGTTAGGAATATATCTCCTTCTTTGGCCGCTTCTGCAATAGGCATTACCCTATAACCTTCCATAGCAGCTTCGAGTGCTTTCAGAGGATCAACCTCACATACTATAACATTAGCCCCGAGAGCTTTGGCTCTTAGTGCACAGCCCCTGCCGCACCAACCGTATCCCGAAATTACTACAGTTTTTCCGGCAATAAGAATATTGGCTGCTCTCATGATGCCATCCATTGCACTCTGCCCCGTACCGTAACGGTTGTCATACAAGTGTTTTGTTAAACTTGTGTTTACTCCAAGAGCAGGAAATCTCAGTTCACCCTGGTTTTCCAGTGCTTGCAGTCTTATAATTCCGGTTGTTGTTTCTTCTGTTGAGCCGATAATTCTATCTGCCATTTCAGGTCTTTCCGCATGAAGAGTTGCAACCAAATCGCAACCATCATCAATAATAATATCGGGGTTGTGGTCCAGTGCAGAACGTACATGGTCCCGATATACTTCAACAGATTCTCCCGCATATCCCAGAACAGGAATATCCCAGTATTTAACAAGAGCTGCCGCAACATCATCCTGCGTAGACAAAGGATTGGATGCAATGAGTACTGCATCGGCTCCGCCGTCTTTCATAACCGTGCATAATGCAGCGGTTTCTTTGGTTACGTGCACGCACGCAGATAACTTTAAACCCGCAAACGGCTTCTCTCTTAAAAATCTTTCCCTGATTTTTCTTAGAACAGGCATATCTTTCATAGCCCATTCGATGTTATTTTTCCCTTGTTCTGCAAGGTTAATGTCCTTAATATCATATTTTAATTGAGTAGAGTTCATAATTCCTTCCTATTCCTTTAAATTAGCAACACTTACTGTATATATTCTATCACTAACATGCACAACCGCCCATCTTAGAGGATTAATGTTACGCTTTGTTAACTCCCCTTCTATATATTCTACAGAGGGGTTGTGATTATTTGGTATCTCAATCAGTTCCGATACTACCTGCATATCAACTACTCTACCGTTACAGATTTTGCCAAATTTCTCGGCTGGTCTACATCCTTACCCAAAAATTCCGCTATATAATAGGCAAGAAGCTGCAAAGGAACAACTGCAAGTGCAGGTGATAAAATTTCCGATATTTTCGGTATACGAATAATACAATCGAAAAGTTCATTGAGCTTGTCATCCATTGAGTCCGTAAGTGCAATCATTCTGGCATTTCTTGCTTTTGCCTCTTCCGAATTTGACAATATTTTGTCATAGACTTTTCCCGACATAAGAATTGAAAGTACAGGCATAGATTCGTCAAGCATTGCAATAGGCCCGTGCTTAAGTTCCCCTGCCGTATATCCCGTTGCATTTATATAGCTTATTTCTTTAAGTTTTAACGCACCCTCTAAAGCCGTAGGATAGTTGATACCTCTTGCGATGAAAATAAAATCTTTAGAGTTGGCAAAAGCCTTTGCATATCTTTGTATATCTTCTTTATGAGCAAGAACTTTTTCAATTTTTTGCGGGAGAATTATTAACTCATGTTTCAAATCACTCAAATCGCCCATGCCTTTAACTTCTGCCATATAAATTGCAATCAGGTAGAAAGAAATAAGTTGTGCCGTGTATGATTTTGTGGCAGCTACGGAAACCTCTATCCCCGCATTAACAGGAACAAGACTGTCTGCTTCTCTTGCCATCGTAGAGTCCGGTCTGTTCGTAATAATCAAAATATGCGAACCTTTACTCTTTGCCTGTCTGATTGCCGTAATTGTATCGGCAGTTTCACCTGACTGCGAAACTCCTATTACAAGTGTGTTTTTGTCCGTAATAGTTTTTCTGTAAATATATTCGCTTGAAGGCTCTACATCAACGGGAATTTCACATAATTCTTCTATAATGTATTTGCCGACCATAGCCGCATGTAAAGAAGTTCCGCAAGCTACGATTTGTATACGGCTTAAGTTTTTAAGTTTTTCTTTGTCTAATGTTACCTCTTTTAAAACGACATTTTCATCAATCGCTCTAAGTTTTCCCGAAAGAACGTTTCTGACTACATCAGGCTGCTCATGAATTTCTTTTAGCATAAAGTGTTTATATCCCATTTTACTTAATGCTACAGGCTCCCAAGGCAGTGTTTCAACCTTTTGTTCAACCTTGTTGTTATCAATATCAATAAGTTTTATGGAATCGGGTGTAAGTGTGACAATCTGATTATCTTCAAGATACATGGCTTTTTTCGTATATTGAATTAAAGCCGGAACATCCGATGCGACAAAATTTTCTCCCTCACCTAAGCCTACTACAAGCGGAGCATTTCTTCTTGTTGCTACAATCGTATTCGGGACATCCTGATGAATAACACAAAGTGCATAAGCACCTTCAATTTCTCTTGTAGCAAGTCTGACCGCCTCTGTTAAATTATGAGTTTCTCCGAATTTTGTAGCAACAAGGTGTGCGATAGTTTCCGTATCAGTCTGGGAACGGAATGTGCATCCGTTTTTCTCAAGTCTTTCTTTTAAATCCTTAAAATTTTCTATAATACCGTTGTGAACAACGGCTACCTTACCGCAGTTACACGAATGCGGGTGTGCATTTTCTACCGTAGGAGCTCCGTGTGTTGCCCAACGAATATGTCCGATGCCTATTGTCGATTTGGATATTTCATTGTAATTCTTTTCAACGATATTTTTAAGGTTTTGTAGTTTTCCAGCAGCTTTAAAGAGTTCAACCTTTCCGTCAATATTTACTGCAATCCCCGAAGAATCATAGCCCCGGTATTCAAGACTTGTCAGTCCGTCAATCAGTATATCCACAGCCTTTTTATTTCCAACATATCCTACAATACCGCACATATTTACCTCTCTTTCACCCCCTAATTTTAGCGTAAAAATAAATATTTACCTAATTAAGATTTTCTAAAGAATTTTCTGATTTTACCAATACCGGCGATAACTGCTGCAAGCAAAGCAACTCCGCCAAAAATCTTAAGATAAAGCGACTTATTAAATTCATTTTTCTTCTTCTTCTCCTTTTTTGTACCTTCATATATATCGTTATTTATTGTCTGAAATTTTTTTGTAGCTTCTATGTCGGAAAACACTTGATGCTTGGGAATAGTCCCCGGTGCCTCTGCAATAAGTTTCGGGGGCTTAACTTTTGTCTCAGTAGAATAATGTGCTTCTATCATCTTAGAACAGTTCTCCATATCTTAAAAGCTTATGCAAGCGTGATTTGGGTAAATACATCATTCCCGTTTGAGCCGGAATGTCAGGTATTTTCTTCCTCAAACATTCTTCAATGTAATCGTTGGACTCCGGATTTGTAAACCTAAATCCGAGCTTATAGAAAAATATTGCCGGAGAGGCATCTTGTATCATGGGAGCGGAAAACGTCACAATCCTCCCTTCCGTTTTTGGATCAAACATAGCCTTTTCCGCAAGGTTTTTTACAGCCTCCGTTCCCAATCCGCAGAATGGTTTTGGAGATTGTATGTAGTCAATTATATAACAATTTTTTAAATACTTAACCTTTCGTTTAAAAGTCGGAGTAATCAGTGTAGGAGAGCTAAAGAAATTACGTTCCTCCTTGTCGGGTAAGTTGATTTTCTCTTCCACTATATCAACGTAATCATCGTCAATATCACCAACGATTGCAATATTGTCTCCTCTCCGCAATTTTTTAACCCGAATTGTAGCTTTTTCTTTTAATGGCGGAGTTTTAAATCCGAGTATGGGCGGCATACCCATGCTTGTTACAGATGCCGTCGGTTTTGCAACAGCCATCTGCGGACGAGTGTCCATGGTTGCAATATTATTAATCATGACCTACCTAACCTATCTTTTTCTAACCTTACTAATATAAAGTCATGATTTTACGAAAAATTGCCTATCGACAGTGTTAAGTGGAAAGTATTGTTACAAAACTTAACAGTTTATTATTTATTAGGTGCATAATGTTTCAGATATCGCACATGCTTGTACGCATTATACATATCCTCTACAATTTGTGATATTGATCTTTCCGTATTAAGATAAAACCCTGTCACTTTATCTTGAATTCTTACTTCAAACTGCGGTTTTTCTCCTCCGTAGTTGAATGGACTTAGCGGAAGTTTATCTTGTAAACTCTTACTTATTTTATCGATTACACAAGTGTCTGCCGCAGGCGTTTCACTTGCCAACCGATTTGAGAGTTTGGATTCAAGCTTGAAAATGTCCCATTTGGAAGTATTAAGGCTATTATGCATAAAAGATTTTGCTTCTTTGGTAATATGCAAATTAGCTTGAAAATTTGTATTTGAGTGGTTATTAATTGACGATACTTGCATATTATGAATTCCTTTCTTTTTAATTCCGGCGTTTATAAAGGTTTAAATTTACAAAACCCTCCCCCTAAACTTGTTAAAGAATGTCTGCATCTTATATTTTAAGCTTTTCTGCTTCGTCAATTCATTAACGTATTCATCCGAAAAGTTTAAATAATCAAATAATTTTCTTTCCACAAGTTGTTTTTCAATGGGATGCGTTAACTCTTGCGGCGATTTTGCCCCGATTTTGCTTTTCTGATAATTTACAAACTCTTGTTCTGAGAATTCAAGAGGTTTATGTACCCGGAATTCTATCTCGCTTTGTACTGTAGTGCCGTCTATTTCGTGTGTAACCAAAGCACATTCTTTTTCAAGACATTGCTTAATTTTTTCAATTTCCTCGGCAGGTTCTGCTTTAAAAGGGTAGTAAGACTTGCTTGTCAACGTCAGATACATTTTGTCATTAAAAATTTGTTCTTTTCTTTCGGCTCCCCATAACCCTGTAAAGTTTGGAGAACTATTGATTGGTGATATGTTCATAAGAAAACTCCTTTTGTTTAGTATACAATCGTATAAGTTTTTTTGTAAAGCATGTTCTTTACAATTCGCAATAAAATTTCCTATTTTTACCTATTGAAATAAAATTTTGCTTTTGGTAATATATATTATGAAATTGCTTAACAAAAATTTACTTAATATTTCTTAACAAATGGGGATTTTCAGTTAAATTTTTTTGTGTGTGGTTTTTTATATATATAGATAGTGTGTAAGGAGTCGTTTATGAAAATTAATGCAATTGGTGCTGATTATTCTGCCTTAAGGGTTGAAAAAAACAGAGGTGTACGTGTAAAAAATGCAGACCCTATACCGAATGGAATGAGCGTAATATCGTTTAGAGGCGGGAATCCAAAACATTTATTTCATCAAATCTCTGAAATTAACATGCTGGGTTTTGGGAGCGGTGGTGTTGCCACTGTAGGAAATGACCTCTTTTTCAATCATGAGGGTTTTGATAAAATAATTGAAAATATTCCTTTATATAATCAAGATGTAAAATATGTTCCGGATATTAATCCAAATACAAAAGAAATAGTAGGTATTAAGCAAGATGGTGTTACATTAAGAAGAATTCCAACAAATTTGCCGTCTGATCACCCTTTTAAAAGCTATGAGGGTTCTGTTTTTGCAACGAATGAAGCAATTGGTAAAGATGTAGATTTAGCTGATTTTTTAAAACAAGATGAACACGCAAAAAAAGCATTTATATTAGATGAAGTAAAGACTTCTAAGATTAGTTGGGGCTTAGAAAATGATGTTCCGGTCGGTATTTACAAAGTCAAAAAAGATGAAAAAATGAAAAATTTGATGCGTAAAAATCGCTGGACAGATGATATGATTAATAAAATTGACATTACATTTACATATGTAGATGCTACGGCAAGTATGGCTAAACCATACGCCGATGGAAGTTATTCAACGGCAACGGGTGACAGTTTGGCTAAAAGTTTATCTGTTGGCTGGCAAGGATTGCCATACCCGAAGGAAGCTAAGGCTACTGCTGAATTGCTGCCGTATTTAAAAGAAAAAATGGGATTCGATCCCAAATATATAATGTGTCATGATGGTCAGGCAATGCCTTTAGTACACTACGTAGCTGAATTAAATGCAAGTGGTAATCCATATTGGCAAGACAAGGTCGTGACTTCAATTGGTCACAACTTATGTGACGGCTACATGTATTCTTTAGGTACAAAAGATGCAGTGGTAGCACTTGCAAAACCTGGAGAAATAAAGAAAATTATTGACAGTAAAGAATATACAGAAGCATTGAAACTTGGTAAAGAAGATGCATTTTTGAAATCTCTACTTCCTAAAGAGATATTAGATGCCAGAGGACAGACAAATGCCGTAATGTTTTCTATTGCATACGGAGACAAAGGTTTTTTACCCCGTTTTACCACTGTGTCAAATAAGTATTTCAAAAGTATTGCAGAAAATGAACTTGTATCACCAGCTTTATATAAGAGGTTGAAAGAACTGGGCGAAAAAAATATCTTTGACGGTATTATTAATGTTTTAATGGATCCTAATGCATCTGGTTTTACAACAGACGGGTTACAAGAATACTATCAAAAAGATTGCAAAATAAAGTTAAAAGATGGAAAAGAAGTTACACTTCCAAAATTTTTAGCGTTTGATGAAAATAAAAAGTACGATTTAAAACATATAAGAGAAATTAAAAGGCAAAATAAAATTAGTTTGCTTAAAAGATTAAATAATGATTTTATCGGTTCGCAGCTTTTTAGTGAAAAAGATAAAAAATGGCTTGATGCTGGCAGTGGCTTTTCTGCTGCAGTTACAGGAGGAACTGGTAGAAACTTTAAAATTTTAGGTGGAATTGATAAAAAATATCTTGATATGCTTGAAAAGGGACAAGATGTTGCTATGTTTACAAGTTGGGGACGTGGAGATTTTCAAAAGGGGATGGATACCGGTTTAGAAGCATTTGTAAAATATGTCAAAAAAACTGGTGATAAAAATTCTATCTACGTATTTGGCGGCGATATGAAAAATCTAAAAGAAGTTACTGAACTTGTAACAGATTTAAATAAAGATGAAATGTTTAGAGGAAGAATTTTACTTCTTGATGGATGGACTCCGGGAAGCAGTTTTGCTGCAGCCGCTGATTATGCCAATCTGGCTTCTAGGTTTGCACCATGCGAATTAACAGATTTGGAAGCAATGAAAAAAGGCTGTATTCCTATTGTGCCAAAAGTTCAAGGCATGGATCAGAAGGTTTTTGATCCTACTGATAGCGAGCATGCAAAATATATAAATGGTTATAAAGGTAAACATGAATACTATATGCCTGAGGCAGATGCATTAAAAATTGCCTCAAAAGATGAACAAGCTGCTTTTAATAAGGTAAAAGAAGATGTTTCTAAAAAACTTAAAAAAGATTACAAGTCAAAAATAGGTGCTGATATCCCCGAGAGTTTATTTGAAAGACAATTACATGGTCATGAAGATTATAAAAAAGCTCTACAAAAACTTCGTGATTCAATCATATCAGATGAAATAGCAGAATGTATGGAAAGAGCTATGAAAGATAGAAACACAGACATCGCAGAAAAATTATGGAAGAATCATGTTGACTTGAAAACGACTTGGAAAGAAAACGGTTGGATGAATCCAGATGGAAGCTCAACTCAAAAATTATATGAAGAATTACATTTTAAAGTAAAAGGTAAAAATTTATTAAAAGACGAAGCTTTAAAATTAGATTTATCAAAGTTGAATCTAGAATCAGGTACAGGTACAAGTACTGGTACAGAAGTTTCTACAAACACATTTAAGAGTATCAAGCAATGGTTTAAGGCTCATAAAAAGGCATCAATCATTGCAGGCAGTGCAGTTGGAGTTGCAGCTCTCGGATTTGCCGGATATAAGGCAGGTTGGTTCTCTCCGAAATTTGAAGAAAAGAAGAAAAACGGAAACCTGTCTTGTGTAGGATAAATTATTGTAGAAAGGGCTCTTAAAAAGAGTCCTTTCTTTTATATATAGAAAAGTTAACAGTATGCTTTACCTGATAATATAAGCAGATTCGCCTTTTATGATGAAGCTAGCCCGTTTTCTAATTAATAAACTTGTGTTAAAATTATCTTATGATTTTAAAAACTTTTATTGAGCCGCCGATTGATAATAATAATTACCTTATAACTGATGAGCAGTCTAAGGATGCTGCCCTGATTGATTGTTCGGCAGTGGATGATGATATAAGGCGGGAATTGGAATCACAGGGAGCAAAGCTTAAATATATATTACTTACGCACGGGCATTTTGACCACATTGCAGGAATAAGACCCGGATTAACAACTTCTCTGACCATTCCTGACGGTGAAAACAACCAAGAGGAAAAGCCGCTTGTTGTGATGCACAAAGCTGATTTGGGTTGGTTGGAGAAAGCCAATCAGTATTTATCAATGTTCGGTATGCCGCCGATTACAATACCCAAAATCGATATTTATGTAAATGACGGTGATATTCTTAAACTCGGGAATATGGAAATTAAGGTTATTCATACACCCGGGCATACTCAGGGCGGCGTTTGCTACCTTGCCGAAAATAAGCTCTTCTCGGGGGACACTATTTTTCGGGAATCTGTAGGACGATGTGACCTTGAAGGCGGAAATTTTGACCAAATCGTTGACAGTATTGAAAACAAAATTTTTACCCTCCCCCCTGAAACTATGATTTATCCGGGACACGGGAAAATTACTTCGGTAGAATGGGAAAAGGAGCATAACAGGTTTTTATGAAAAATGCAAAATAACTGTTTTAAAACGGAACTTTGACGAGGAGCTTGCAAAAGAATACGGCATAGAAGGTTTATCTGCCTGTCCTATGCTAAAAGAGGGACAAGTATTTTATGCTGATTGGGAATGTCCGCAAGGTTTTTGTAACGAAGCCTGGAAAGCTATTTATCAGTATGTTTTTACTCTTGCTCACGGAGGTTGTAAAGATGAACTTTTTTATTATGGTGATTGGATAAGAAAACCCGGCGTCGCTATATGTTCCTGTAATGACGGACTGCGTCCTGTGATATTTAAAATAGAGGCTCCGAAAGATAATAATAAATAAAAAAAGCGGAAACAATGTTTCCGCTTTTTTTGATTAACGTTTTGAGAATTGGAATCTCTTACGAGCTCTTTTTCTACCATATTTTTTACGTTCTTTAACTCTTGCATCACGTGTCAATAAGCCTTCCGAACGTAATACATTTTTGTATTCTTCATTAACTTTCAATAATGCTCGTGAAATACCATGTCTGATAGCTGCTGATTGTGCAACGATTCCGCCGCCAACTGCTTTAACTCTTACATCATATTTATCCTGATTTTCAGTTAAAACAAGCGGTCTGTATATCATCATCTCAACTGCAGGCATGTTACCGATATAAGCTGCTAATGTTTTACCGTTAACAAAAATTCTGCCTTTGCCCTTTACCAGTTTAACAACGGCAATGGCACATTTTCTGCGACCTGTAGCCATAATTTCTTTAGATTCAGCCATTAGTTACCCCCTTTCGGTAGCTCGATAGGTTTTTGTGCTGCATGCGGGTGTTCGGAACCGCAATATACTTTTAGCTTAGTAAATTGTTGTGCCCCGAGAGTATTGTGTTGTAACATTCCCTTGACAGCCTTTTCAATTAATTTAGTAGCGTCTTTTTCGCGAACTTCTTTAACTGAAGCTGCTTTTAAGCCGCCCGGGTAACCCGTGTGGTGATAATATATTTTATCTGTTTCTTTATTACCTGAAACTACAACCTTTTCTGCATTGATAACGATTACGAAATCGCCTGTATCAACATTGGGAGTATATTCAGGTTTATTCTTTCCTCTTAAGATGTTGGCAATTCTTACTGCTAGACGACCTAAAACTTCGCCTTCAGCATCGATAAGATACCATTTTCTTTCTACTTCAAGAGGTTTTGCCGAATATGTTTTCATGCTTATTCTCCGTGTATTTTCAATATTCTACCTTTATCAACGTAAGCCCGTACGGACTCACTGTTTGTCCCGCCTTACGGCGGTCCTTTGCCTCCAAAACATTCTTCATGTGTTCTGCAGACAGATTGTGCCCCTCTATTTCAAGAAGCGTACCGACTATCGTTCTTACCATATTGTAAAGAAACCTGTTTCCCTCAATATGTATAAAAACCCTATCGCCAAGTCTTTCGACTTCGGCTCTCGTTATAAAACAAACTTTGCTCGGGTTTAGCGTTCCGGCACTTTTAAAACTTGAGAAGTCATGTTCACCTAAAAGGTAATCAAGCCCTTTTTGCATACGTTCAATATTCAGATTATATTTAATCCTTAAAATATCATCATCAAAAGCCTGTTTATATCGCCTGTTTATAAGTTCATACCTATAATATCTCGATTTAGCAGATTTTTGAGCATGGAATGATGCGGGTACAATTCTCAAATTATTGACGGAGATGTCATTAGGAAGTATTTCATTTATGTGATAGATAAAATCTGAAGCAACAATTTCTTTATCCGTATCAAAATGAACTACTTGTCCTAAAGCATTAACACCTTTATCCGTCCTGCCGGAGAAGATTGTTTTAATCGGTCTTGTATTATTTTCGTCATTAGCCGAAGCTTCTGCGGTAAGATTTTCTTCTTCCCGTTTCTGCTTTCGGCTGCTAACGTGTATCAATGTGCTGAGTGCTTTCTCTAACTCGCCCTGTATTGTAGGAGAATCAATCATTCTGCCGCCTTGAAATTGTATTTGGCTTCCCGAATAATTTTTACCTCTATACTGGACGTCAAGAGCGTAACGCATTAATTATACCAATTGAATTAATGCCATTTCAGAAGCATCCCCTCTGCGAGGCGGAAGTCTGTATATTCTTGTATAACCGCCCTGTCTTGATGAATATTTAACACCGATGATGCTGAATAATTTTCTCAAAACAGTTTGTTTTGCCAATTTTTTGCCTTCTTGAGGCGTTTCAAATACTTCACCCGTTGCGGTATCAATGAACTGACCGATTTCTTTATCGAAGATATATTTACCTGCCAGTCTTCTTGAATTCAGGTCACCTTTTTTTGCCATAGTGATAACATTTTCAGCGTATGGTTGAAGTGCTTTCGCTCTTGCCATAGTTGTTTTAATTTCACCGTGAACAAAAAGTTCGGTAGCCAATGAACGCAACAAAGCCTTTCTCTGGTCTTGTGCTTTACCAAGCGTATGTTTTTTTGTCTGGTGTCTCATTTTTACTTTCCTTTATTATATTTAATTAATCTTTATTATTCTGCTGATTCGATAACCATACCGTTTTCATCAACTTCCGGGTTCGGAGCAAGGTCTAAACCGAAGTGATGCAATCTTTCGATTACTTCATCAGAGGATTTTTTACCGAAGTTTTTGATATTCAATAAATCATGTTCAGATTTCTTCAAGAGTTCCGCCATAGAATTGATGCTTGCTCTTTTTAAACAGTTATATGCTCTTACTGACAATTCCAATTCATCAATTGTTATTGACGGTTCCTGTTCGGATGTTTCCGGTACTTCTTCCTTTTCTACAGCCTTTTCTTCAACATCTTTGTGAGATGTTTTGCCTGTTATTGATGATATTTGAACGAAGTGTTCAATCAACAGGTCTGCAGCTTGTGTAAGGGCAGTGGCAACATCTACGGTACCGTTTGACCAAATTTCAAGGGTTAATTTGTCAAAGTCAATACTGTCACCTACACGAGTATTTTCTACTTCGTAACTTACTCTTTTAATAGGCATAAATGTTGCATCTATCGGCAGCATATCAATAGGAGCTCCTGATTTTGAATTTCTCGGAACATCATTGGCTACATAGCCTTTACCTGTTTCTACCATTATATCTGCGTGGAAAGAACCGCCGTCTGCGATTGTACAAATCAACCAGTCGGGGTTAACTACCTTTACGCCAGCAGGAAGTTGAATATCACTGGCAAGCACGGGACCCGGCTTATCAATATCAATTCTCAATTGTTGAGGTTCTTTTGAGTCTGTTTTGATTGCCAAACCTTTGAGGTTTAACATAACATCGATTACATCTTCAAGAACGCCCGGAATTGCAGTATATTCGTGAGTGATACCTTCAATTCTGCAAGAAGTTACAGCAGTACCTTCTAAGCTTGATAGTAATACACGTCTGAGTGCGTTACCGATAGTTGTTCCAAAGCCTCTTTCCAATGGTTCTATGGTAAATTTACCGTATTGTGAACCGTCAGAGCTGGTCATAGTATTAACTGTTTTAATTTTTAATTCCATATTTTTTTCTCCTATCAGCCTATTTTGAATAGTACTCTATAACAAGTTGTTCTTTGAAATCAGGATCTAATTCTTCTCTTTGAGGAATTCTTTCAAATGTAATTTTCAAAGCATCCTTATCTACTGTAACCCAAGCAGGAGCACAAGACAAGTCTATTGAACTCATGATTGTTTTTAAGTATTCGTTGCTTCTTGATTTAATTGTAATTACATCGCCTGCTTTTACCAAATATGATGGAATATCTACTTTTTTACCGTTAACCAATACATGACCGTGGTTTACGATTTGTCTTGATTGTTTGCGTGTAACACCGAAACCTGCTCTGTAAAGAATATTATCAAGTCTTGATTCAAGAATCTGTAAAAGAATTGTACCTGTAACACCTTTCTTTCTGGCAGCTTCACGGTAATATTTTGCGAATTGTTTTTCGCTTACTAAGTATGTTAATCTGATTTTTTGTTTTTCGTTTAAGTGGATTGCATATTCGGAAAGTTTCTTTCTTACCGCACCGTGTTGTCCTGATGCAGTTTGAGTCATTGAACTTGTTAACTTTCTGTTTGACAAATCCTTAACTCCGTAGTTACGGAATAATTTATTAGTTGGTCCTGTATATCTTGCCATTATTAATTCTCCTTTTCTTGTGCGGGGCATCTGTGGTTTGTTCTTTTGGCTTAAGAGCAAGCCCCCGCTTTTACTTAGTGAATAGTGAGTAGTGAGTGGTGAATAGAAATTTATATATTTTTGTCTATTCACTAGTCACTATTCACTAGTCACCCTATCTACTATACACGTCTCTTTTTAGGCGGACGGCATCCGTTGTGAGGAATAGGTGTTACGTCTTTGATTAACGTAATTTCCAAACCTGCTGCTTGAATAGCTCTGATTGCAGTTTCTCTGCCTGAGCCCGGTCCTTTAATGTGAACTTCTACTTTCTTCATACCTTGATCTATTGACTTTTTAGCAACCAATTCTGCTGCTGATTGAGCGGCAAACGGAGTACCTTTTCTGGCACCTTTAAAGCCCGTAGCTCCTGCGGTTGCCCAAGCAATAGCATTACCCTGAGTATCTGTAGAAGTTACTATTGTATTATTAAATGTTGACTGAATGTGTACAACACCTTGTAATACATTTTTCTTTTCTTTTTTCTTTGTAGTTTTTGGTCTTGCCATTTTCTTATTTCCTTTATTTTTGTTTATATTTCAATCTTTGTTTTAGTGATTAAGTGACTAGGTGACTAAGTGATTAAGAATTTATTTCTTATAACCTATACACCTCTTGTACAACTATTTCTTTTTACCTGCGATAGGTCCGGTTTTCTTGCCGCGTCTTGTTCTTGCGTTAGTTTTTGTTCTCTGACCTCTGCAAGGTAAACCTCTTTTGTGTCTCATACCTCTATAAGAATTGATTTCCTGAAGACGTTTGATACTCATTGTTACTTCACGTCTCAGGTCACCTTCAATATTGTATTCGGATAACGCATTACGCAATTGTTTAATATCATCATCCGTTAAGTCATCTGTTCTTAAATCAGGTGAAATACCTGTTTTTTCAAGAATTTTTTTACTTCTTGTCGGTCCTATACCGTAAATATAGGTCAAAGCGACTTCGAGTCTTTTGTTACGAGGTAAGTCTACCCCAACTAATCTTGCCATGTTTTTGTTTCCTTTATACTTTATGTTCTACTAATTACTACTTATTTAGTGACTCGTGAGTAGTGAATAGGAGAAATTCTAATCACTATTCACCGTTCACTAGTCTATCCCTGTCTTTGTTTATGTTTAGGGTTTTCGCAAATTACCGCAACGCGGCCTTTTCTTCTGATAACCTTGCATTTGTCGCACATAGGTTTTACTGATGATCTCGTTTTCATTTTTCTTTCCTTTATATTCTTGTTTAATTTGTAAGTCTTAAATGTGACCGATATTATTTCAATCTGAAAGTTATTCTGCCTTTAGTAAGATCGTAAGGAGTCATTTCTACCTTTACTCTGTCACCCGGTAATATTCTGATAAAGTTTTTTCTTATTTTTCCCGAGATGTGAGCCAAAATTTCATGCCCGTTCTCAAGTTTTACTTTAAACATTGCATTCGGCATGGACTCCAGAATCGTACCTTCTATTTCTATTACGTCTTTTGCCATATTGTCCTCTATTTTCGGCTTTCAAACAATACCTTGCGGTATTATAATATTATAATATTTGCTAAAAATCCGAATGCAAGCAATTTTGTTGAATTTAAACCAAATTGTTAAGTTTTATTTCTGATTGTTTTTATAAAATAAGGCTAATATTATGAATATTCTTGAACATGATAAAACAACCTCTTTCACAATGTTTCGGCAAAAGTTATAAATTGATATTAATATCTTAAAATAAAAAAACAATCAATCTTCGACAGCGAAGTGAAAAATTATCCTTTATTCTCGTTTATGTTTATAATACAATCAATCATAAGTAGACTGAAAGGGATTTATTTATGTTAAGAGCCGGAATTGTAGGACTCCCGAATGTAGGGAAATCAACTTTATTTAATGCACTGACTTCTGCTAAAAACGCACAAAGTGCAAATTATCCGTTCTGTACGATTGAACCGAATGTCGGAGTTGTTGTGGTGCCTGACGAAAGGCTGCAGATTTTGTCGGACTTGTGCAAATCAAAAGAAATTATTCCGACCGTAATAGAATTTGTGGATATTGCTGGACTTGTTAAGGGTGCCAGTAAAGGTGAAGGTTTGGGTAACCAGTTCTTGCATAATATCCGGGAAGTTGATGCGATTATTCAGGTTGTCAGATGCTTTGATGATGAAAATACAATCCATGTCGAGGGAAAAGTTGATCCTATTTCCGACATAGAAACCATTAATACGGAGCTTGCACTTGCGGATTTGGCTTCTGTAGAAAGGCGTGCAGCTAGAATTGCGAAACAGGTTAAATCCGGCGATAAGGATGCGGTCTTGGAGGACGGGGCTCTTAAAAAACTTAATGAGTTATTGCAAGACGGGACATTTATTAATTTGAAAGAGCACTTTAGCGATGATGAAATCAGTGTAATCAAGCCTCTTAACCTTATGTCCGTTAAACCCGTAATATACTGTGCCAATGTTTCGGAATTTGATTTAAAAGACGGAAATGATTATACAAAACGTGTTGAAGAATATGCTAAAAAACACGGTGCCAATATGGTTATTATTTGTGCCCGTATAGAAGAAGAACTCGTTGATTTGGGCGAAGAGGGTGCGAAGGAGTATTTAGCGGAGCTTGGCATTAGTGACAGCGGAATAAATAAGATGATAAAGTCAGTATATGAACTTTTGAATCTTATAACATTTATTACCGCGGGTGAAAAAGAAGTTCATGCCTGGACAATTACCGAGGGTACAAAGGCTCCGCAGGCAGCAGGGGTTATCCATACCGATTTCGAAAAAGGTTTTATCAGAGCGGAAGTTACGGCGTATAAGGATTTTGTAGAAAACGGCTCTTATACGGCTTGCAAAGATAAAGGTGTAACACGTCTTGAGGGAAAAGATTATGTTATGCAAGACGGAGATATTGTTCATTTCCGGTTTGCAGTTTAGATAAAATGCATATAGAAAAGTTTAATCAACCTACATTTAAATGGAATAAAACCACACATTTGAATATGACGCTGCTAGCATTGCGGGACAGCGGCTTGTCTCCTTCCGACGTAAGGCAACTTGCCAGGTTTTCACAAATGCCGGATTTTATAAAGGAAGAGCTGGGACGCTGCAATAATGCTCATTTTTATTTCCCGACAAAGAAAAAGCCCGGCTACTTTTTAGGAGCAAGCGGACAAAATAATGCTCTTTCGAGGTATTTGTCGCATATTAGCAAAGCATTGAATTCCGTTGATAAAGAAACTTTTTACAGATACGTAGGCTATGCCATGCATTATATTCAGGATGTTTCAATGCCGATGCATACGGAGGCGGGCAGTATTATACAAAAAATTAGAGATTATTATTTACACTCTAATTTTGAGCAGGGGGAAAAATACGGTGCAACACCAAGATTAAAAGAACTTGAAGAGGGATATAAGCCTGAAAAACTCAGCTTTACAAGTTTATCGGAACTATTCAGGTCAACAGCATTATTTTCTAGCGACCCTCGTTTTAAAGTAAGCCGATTTAACAAGAAAAAGTGGAAACATATACAACAGGAGTGCTTTAACAGGGGAGTAAATGCAACGGCGGCTCTTTTCGATGGGATGCGTAAATTGGTTAATATTTAGGGGCTTTCTTGGGAATTTACAAGAAAAACCGGCATTTTTTACATACCAATGGGGTAGCTGCTTTTAAAACCTAAGTTACAATTCTTTTGAGTTTTTTGCGGTATTTATAAGCCAACCGTCAGAGCGAAAGTGTGCATAATTATTTTTACCGCGATACTTTTCTCCTTTCGGGCTTGTTTTAAGCCAATTTTCCAAAATTAACAAAGCCTTATAGAGAAGTTCATAACCATATTTTTCGACTAATGAGCCGTATTGTTTCGGCGTTAATATAACAAATTCCACACTCGGTAGTTCAATTCTGACTGAATTATCGCATTTCGGGCGTCCGCCCTTTTTTCCGTTAATTATGCTTGAATATCCGCTCACAGTTCTTCCTCCTTCGGGGCTCCAAATTTTCGTACCAGTTCAATTACAGTATCTTTCATTTTGCACTTCGTTATACTGTCGGCAAAATATATTTTATAAAGATTGCATTGAGAACATCTGCACCCTGATTTATAACAGTCTATTGCTGTGGGTGTCCAATTCTTTGACATTGTTTCACTGCATGATACATTGTAGCGATAGCCCATTTATACCCTCTGCCTTAGTCTTTAAACGTTGACATATTTAAAAATGTATGCTTAAATATCAAAAGAAAGCTTACATTTTGTACTTTATTGTAAGATGATATGATACAGATGTCAAGTACTATTTTGCAGGTTGGTGAAACAATGAAACTTGATGAGTTAATTTTAATAATATCAAACCGTATCGGCATGTCCGTAAATCAGTCTATGCTGGCTGAGAGCTTGGGGATTACGCGACAGACAATAAGTAACCGAATAAAGAATGAGAGTGAGGTTACGGTCTCCGAACTTCAGCGTGTCGAGGAGTTTTTTAAAATAGATATATTCAATACCTTATCCGACATTGCATATATAGATTATTATACGGATGTTTTTGCAAGCTGCGGTTCGGGGAGTATAGTTTTTTCGAGCGAAAAGACAAAACTGCCGATTGCAACTTCAATGATTAGCGGGTATTCAAAAAGTAAGTTGTATTCAATGATTAATGCTTCTGGAAACAGTATGTCACCTACAATTGATAACGGCGACAAACTTATTGTAGAGCACTGGACGGGAAACCAAATTCAGGATAATAAGATCTATGTTTTTTGTTACAATAATGAATTTTTTGTAAAACGTCTTTCAAAAAACTTGGATGAAATAATTATCAAATCCGATAATCCAGAATACAGGGTGCGTACAATAAGCGGGAAATCGGTTTTTGATTTAATTCTTATCGGCAAAATCGTTGCTACGATTAAACAACTGGACTAAACTTTCGGCATTGACTTCGGGGCTGATTTGAAGTTAAATATGAGCTATGAAGATAATAGTTTTTGGTGCAAATGAACTCGGCTATATGATTGCCTCGGAGTTCTACACTGATAATGATATTACCGTAATTGACGAGGAACAATATAAAATTGATGCCTTTAATAAACTTGACGTAGGGTTTATTGCGGGTAATGCTTCTAATATAGAAATTTTAAAGCAGGCGGACATTAAATCTGCGGATGTATTAATTGCCTGTACGGATTCTGATGAGCTTAATATAGTTGCCTGCCTTACGGCAAAGAGAATAAGTACCGTAAGAACACTTTGTTTTGTACGAAAAGAGGAATACAAATCATCTCTTGGTATTGCAAAAGATGCAGAGTATAATTGCGATTTTTATATAGATAATATTATTTGGCCCGAGGAGCTTTTAACTCAGGAAATTTTCAGAATAATAACGGTTGCGAAGGCTCTTGACGTGGAAAATTTTGCCGCGGGAAGAGCAAGACTTCTGGAGTATAAGATTGCTAAAAATTCCATGCTTGTAAACAGTATGGTTAAGAATTGTGATTTCCCTAAAGACACGTTAATAGTCGGGATAACCCGCGGGGACGAATTGTTTATTCCGAACGGTGAGACGACTTTGTATGAGGATGACAAAGTTATTTTTATGGGGCTTTCGAATTCGTTGGATATACTTGCGGGCAAATTTTTCCATGAAAAGGAATTCGTAAAAACTGTTACAATTATCGGTGGCGGCAGCGTCGGATTAAAGCTTGCCAAGAATTTGGAAAATTTAAAACTTAAATTAAAAATTATTGAAAAAAATGAGGACAGGTGCGAGTTTTTGGCTCAGGTGCTTGATAACACTCTTATTATTCACGGTGACGGAACGGATTTGGAACTGTTGAACGAAGAGGATGTTGCTTCATCGGACGTTGTTGTAAGTGTTACCGATAACGATGAAAAAAATCTTCTTTGTTCTTTGCTGCTCAAACATTTGGGAACGGCAAGAATAATTTCAAGAGTCACAAAAAGCACCAATGTATCACTTTTTGAAAAGGTTGGTATAGATATTGCGGTTTCTTTAAAAACGGCAGCTTTAAACGAAGTCAAGAATAATATCAGAGAAACGAATATTGGCATTTTAGCAACAGTAGAGCAGGGCAGGGGAGAGGTTTTAGTAATTGAACTGCCGGAGAATTATCAGACCAAGAAAATTATGGATTTGAAACTTCCTGCAAAGGCTATTGTCGGGGTAATACAGAGAAGAAAAAGAATTATAATTCCAAACGGTGCAACTCAGGTTATGAGCGGGGATAATTTGATAATTTTCACTACAAGTGCAAATGCTCCGATAATAAGAGAATTTTTTGAGGATATCGGATGAGATTAAGTTATTTAGCATACTCTTTCAGCCTCACTATTATGTATTTCGGCATAGTATTGTTAATTCCGCTTCTCATTGCGTTTTATTATCATGAAAGCAATGCCGTATTTCCGTTTTTAATAGCAGCAAGTGCCGCTTTTATGTTGGCTGTAACCATACGCAAGGCATTTAAGGGGGCGGAAAACATCAAATCAATTAATGACATTAAAAAGTCAGAGGGACTCTGTGTTGTAACTTTTTCTTGGCTTTTTGCGGGAGTTTTTGCGGCAATTCCGTATTTATTTTTTGGCATAAATCCAATTGATGCATTATTTGAAGCGGTTTCTGGTATTACAACTACGGGTTCAACCATTTTTACGCATTTTAATTATCCGAAAGCCCTATTCTTTTGGCGGTCATTAACCCAATGGCTTGGCGGTATGGGTATTATCGTCTTATTTATTGCCATTTTGCCTCAGTTTGCGATTGCGGGGCGTCAGATGTTTTCTGCCGAAGCTCCCGGACCTGCGGAAGAAAAATTTACTCCGAGGATTAAAAACACTGCGGCGGCTTTATGGAAGGTTTATGCGGGTTTGACGGTTTTAGAAATCATATTATTAAAGTTATCCGGCATGGGGGGATTTGAGGCTGTATGTAATTCTCTGTCATCAATATCAGGCGGGGGACTTTCTCCTAATGCACAAAGCATTATAGGTTTTTCCAATCTTACGCTTTGGGTTATAACATTTTTTATGTTTTTTGCGGGGGTAAGTTTTAATTTACAATATAGAGCCTGGACGAAGTTCAATCCTTTAATTCTGTTTAAGAATGAAGAGTTTCGGGTTTACTTCGGGGTTGTTGTTGTTCTTTCTCTGGCATTAACTTTATCACTTTGTCTGAATTTGCATTACGATTTCACTAAGAGTCTTACAAATGCTTTTTTCGGAATTTCTACATTGATATCATCAACGGGCTTTTGCAGTGAAGATTTTACAAAGTGGGATTATGCAAGTAAGATTATACTTTTTGCCTCTATGCTTTGCGGCAGTTGTGCAAGTTCTGCGGGCGGCGGGTTAAAGGTAGTCAGGTGGCTTTTGATTTTTAAAATAATGAAAATTGAGATGACAAAGATACTCCATCCCAAAGCGGTGGTTGATATAAAAATTAATAACTATTCGGTTCCCAGAGATGTTTTGTATCAAACGTTGATGTTTATATCTTTCTATTTTGCAATATTGGCTGTTTCGGCATTTTTGACCGCCATAATCGAAAAAGATACTGTTGTTGCAATTACGGGGGCAGTGAGTGCGGTTGGGAACATCGGACCGGGCTTTGGTGCGATAGGACCGTTAGAAAGTTTTGAGCCGCTGCATTGGCTTACTAAAACCATTTTTATAATTGATATGTACATAGGGCGTCTTGAGTTAATCCCTGTTTTAGTACTGTTTCAGAGGGATTTTTGGAGTTTTCGGCGATAGTTGCCGTAGATAGGACCTTTTAATATTACGTGCTCAGGCTCTGTAATCTCTATATTTACGGGAGCTATGGTGCGTTTTTCGTTTGAAAATCTTATAAGGTTACCGTTTCGGTCGTAAAAATATAACTCGTTTGCGGGTACATTATTATTAAGGGCGTCCTTTAGTATAGCTTTTCCGTTCAGGTCGTATGCTTCAAATTGCTCTCCGTTTTTTTTGCATACGCCCAAACGAAAACCGTCTTTATCATAGATTTTCATTGCGGATGCCAAAATTTGGTTTGCAGAGACAAGGAGTATAACCAGTGTTATTAAAATTCGTTTCATGTTTATATTTTACCATCTTTTTTCGAAAACATCTCTTTTTTATGTTAAACTACTTTTAGAGGTAATAATATGTCAATAAGAAAAGTTGTAAAGTATGGTGAGCCTTCACTGCGAGAGACTTCAAAAGAGGTGCATAAGGTTTCACAAAAAATAAAAAATCTGGTTGCGGATTTGTTGGATACGATGTATGCCCAAAACGGCGTAGGTCTTGCGGCTCCTCAAATCGGAGAAAATTACAGAGTATTTGTAATAGATGTTTCTACTGGTGATGAACCGCTCAATCCGATGGTTTTTATCAACCCTAAAATTATTAAAAAATCGGGTGCAGTAATCAGCCACGAAGGCTGCTTGAGCTTTCCCGAAGCGTTTACGGATGTAAAACGATATGCAAATGTTATGGTTAAAGCACTTGACAGACACGGACGCTCGTTTGTACTTGAGGCAAAGGACGGGACGCTGCTTGCAAGAGCGATTCAGCATGAATTTGATCATCTGGACGGAATACTTTTTATTGACCATGTTATAAATCGGTTTGAGGCGGAAGAAGTTTTGAAAAAATGCAATCTTCCGAGTATAGAATTGGATAAAATCTTGGACGAACCGAAACTTTCAGAGGAAATCGACATACTTTTGAAGGAAAAAACAGAAAAGAATGATTAATATAGTATTTTTCGGAACACCTGATATCGGACTTAAGTCGTTAGAGCATTTTTATAATTCCGACAAGTTTAATGTCATGGCGGTTGTAACTCAGCCTGACAAACCTTCGGGACGCGGTCATAAACTTGTGCCAAGCCCTGTAAAGCAATTTGCATTGGAGCATGGAATAAAGTATTTTCAGCCGAAATCAATCAGGAAAGAGCCTGATGTTATTGAAAGTTTACGGGAATTAAAACCGGACTTTTTTGTGACTTTCGCCTTCGGACAAATTCTTTCGCAGGAGGTTTTGGATATTCCCAAATATGCAACGGTAAACCTTCATGTTTCTCTACTACCCAAATATCGCGGAGCAAATCCTATTCAGCGTGCGATTATGAACGGGGAAACGCAGACGGGGATTTGTACAATGATTACCGAGTTAGGGTTGGATTGCGGGGATATATGTCTCACCTATCCGATAGATATTACCCCGAATATGAATTGCGTCGAGCTTTTTGATATATGTGCGGAAAAATCTCCCCAATTGTTGGAAGAAACTCTTATCGGATTAAAAGCCGGAACCATAAAGCCGACTTGTCAGTGCGAAGAAGGGGTTTGTTTTGCCGACAAACTTAAGAAAGAAGAGTGCAAAATTGATTGGAATAAATCGGCGGAGGAAATTCATAATCTCGTACGCGGGGTTTACAAGTGCCCGGGAGCGTATTTTGAACATAATAACAAGATTATTAAAGTAATGGAAACGATACCGCTTGATGAGGATGCAGAGGGTCTTGCGGGTGATTTTGTAAGGGTTTCGAAAGCGGGAATAGACGTAAAAACAGGTAAGGGGCTGTTGAGACTTATAAAGGTTAAACCTGAGGGCAAGGGTGAAATGTTAGCCAAAGACTGGGCAAACGGACTTAGAATTTAACAAGAATACCATCCAGTGTTGAACAAATCTTCTTAAAGTCCTCCATAAGCACCAATTCACCCCGGAGTTTGGATGCTCCCGGAAATCCGACAAGATAGTACGGGATAAACTTTCTGCAAAATTTAATACCAACGTCTTCTCCTCTGAGTTCAATCTCTTTGAGGATATGTTTTTTTAGAGTTTCAATTTTTTCTTCCAGAGTCGGCGGGGGTAAATAAATTCCCCTGTTAATGTATTGTTCTATTCTGTATAATAAGGACGGGTCTCCCAGAGCTCCTCTTCCGACAGCTACTCCGTCCGCCTGCGACTGTTCAAGGCATTCGGCGGCACTTTCTGGTGAGATAACGTCTCCGTTAGCAAATACGGGAATATCCACGTTACGTTTTAACTCTGCAATCCTTTTCCAATCGGCTTTTCCTCCGTACATCTGAGAACGGGTTCTGCCGTGGATTGTGATAAAATCAGCACCTGCTTCTTGCATTGTCTGACCGAATTCTACAAAGTTTAATTCGTCAAAAGTATAGCCCAGTCTGAATTTTACGCTGAGCGGGATTGAAATTTCGGATTTTACCGTTCTTACAATTTCCGCAGCCAAGTCCGGGTGCTTCATAAGAGCACATCCGTCAGTGCCTTTTACAACTTTGTTTACGGGGCAACCCATATTTATATCAATCATATCGGCAAATTTTTCAAGGTATTTGGCACAGTTTGCAATCATTTGCGGCTTATGTCCGCTAAGCTGATATGATATCGGTGAGTGATTTTCGTCACGTGCGGTAATTACGGTGTCTTTGACCTGATTCAACGCTTCCGAACTTATCATCTCCGTTGTTACAAGACAGTCGGGAGAATATTCCCGGACAAGAGACCGCAAAACATAGTCGGTAATTCCCGCCATCGGTGCCAGTGAAACTCTGCTTGAAATTAAATTTTTAACTTTACTATCCGCCGGCATAAGGTCTCAATTCTTCAATTCTGGACTTTGCATATTTTAAATACTCGTCATCGGTTGTGTAAACCGAAATAAATTTTTGATAATACCTGAATGCATCTTTGTAGTTATTCAGAATATCATAATCTACAGCAAGCATATAATTAGCAATCGGGAATTCATTAGAATATTTTAAGACATTAAGATAGTCGTTTATTGCAAGTTTAGTTTGTTTTTGCTCATCGTATATTAATCCCCTGTAATAATATGCGTAAGCATTATTTGCCTCTTTTTTCAAAACCTCGTTAAATTTTGCCAAAGCACTCGGGTAGTTATTTTTTTCATACAAATCTATTCCTTCGTTAAGAATAGATACAGAGCCGTTTTGGGTGACATAAGAAAGCAAATTTTTTGCCTCCGAGTCGGGGTTTTTGGCAACGGCTTTTTTTAAGTATGTCTCGGCAAGAGCCCAGTTCTGTTGTTCTGAATACAGATAACCGATGTAATAAGGTATTTCCGCGTTATTCGGATTAATGTTCTCTGCTTTTTTGTAATACTCTATTGCACTGTTATAATCTCCAAGTGCCTGATAAGATGCCGCAGCTCCGAGCAGTGAGTCCTCCGTTGCAGGATTTATTGCCAAATACTGCTGAACCGCTCTTTGATAATCTTTGTTTTCATAGCTTTGCGAAGCAACTGCAAGCTTAGAGGAGGCAGAGTCCTGCTGAACGCTTTGTAATGTTTTCAAAACAAGGTTGTTTGCGGGAAATTTTGTTTTTGCCGTATTTAGGGTGCTTACTGCACTATTGTAATCATTTTTTGATGCATAACAGATTGCAAGGTTAACGTACGCATTAACATTTGTGTTGTCCTTTTCAATAACCGCTTTGTATCCGTTAATAGCCTCATCAATTTTGTTATCCTGATGTAATTTGTATGCATAATCATACAATTCGCTTGCACTGCCGTTTTTCGCCATATAGTCAATATATTCGGAAGGTGAAAGTGCCTCTTTCATAACGCCCGCTATTTCAGCTTTTGCAGCAGAGTGATTAGGATCTATGGACAAAATCTTTTTATATAAATTCATTGCGGTTTTGTTATCGCCCATTTCTTTAAAAACCTGAGCCTTATAAAGAAGTGCCTGTGTGTTGTTTGGATACAAGGTCAGAACTGAATCATAAGACTGGATGGCTTTTTGATACTCTCTTCGCTGTTGAAAAAGTGTTCCGACGTTAAGCCTTGTCGTAACATTGCTCGGGTTAATCTGTTCGGCTTTTCCGTAATAACTCAGTGCGGTCTCAAAATCCCCCTGAGCCTGTTTTATGGCACCTAAATTTGCATTAAGTTCCGCATCGCTTGGTGTTTGGGCAAGTTTTTTGAGATATATTCTCTCTAATGCGTACAAAACCTCCATATCACCTTTTGAGTTTGCAAGAGCTTCATTATATTGTGTAACCGCCTCATCATATCGTCCCAATTTATCGAGGGTTCTTGCATATTTCATCCTCAAAACTCCGTCATTGGGTTTCAAATCCAACGCAATTTGATAATAATACGCAGACCGCGGCTCGTTTCCGAGGAGCTTTAGTAAATCCGCTATTTGGATGTTGGCGTCTCCTGCAAGTTTTTCGTTTTTCGCCGCCTGTGAAAATTCATAAACAGAGGCGGAGAAATTTCCCATAGCCCGCAATTCTTCCGCACGTTTGTATCTTGAAGATGCGGTTGTATCAAAACTTATTACTTTTAAACATTGATTTAAATTCTCGGTTGCGGAGGCTATCATACCCGCAGAGTTTTGAACGGTTTGTTCTTTTTCGGGATATATTTTCAGATAGCATAATGCACTCCTGAAATCATTTGCCGCTTTGTCATAATTTTTTTCCTGATTGGCATAGTAAGTCGCCCTTGCAAGGTATGCATTAATAAGCCCTATTCTTGCCGAATTATCAAGATAATTAATTCTCAAAGCTTTTCTAAATTCAACGATAGCGGAAGAATATTGGCTTTGCATTAAGTAATTTTGTGCGGCATTGTAGTGCTGTGCAAAAGCCCCGGTCTGTGCACTAAAAACAGGCTGCTGCATTAACCCCGCACATATAACCAAACAACAAATGAATATTTTTTTTCTCATAACAATATATTACTATAACAGTTTGTGAAAGTGAATAAGTGAATGCGGCAATAGGAATTGTAAATTTTTGTAAAACTTTTTTGACATGACATATCATGATTTAAAAATTTATAGTAGCATGCCATGTATCAACTATCCCCAAATCTCCTCCCAAAATTATTAGAGAAAATAGTTATACTGACTCAAATTTGAGTCAGTTTTTATTATTGTGACAGTTTATTACCCGAGCAGTTCGGTTAAAATATTTGCATTCTCTTCAGCTTTGAGATTGTTGGATATTTTGTTACGTTTTATATAAACACGAAGTGCTTCTCTAATCAATTCACTTCTGGTTCTTTGTTCAGAATTTGCGACACTGTCGACTTTGGTAAGAAAATCATTAGACATTGAAATTAATACTCTTGCCATATTCCCTCCATACAGTAATACTCCATTATATCATACAAATAATTTATTGCAAGAGTATATCAGTTTTATATTTTTGTAAAACGGCAACGAAAGAAATCCAAAATTAACAGATTTTATTTCAGCAAACTAAACATGTAAAGAATTGTTAAGAAAAATAATTAAAAACGCAATTTCAAAGAATTTATCTACTTTATATATATAAGAGTATAAAAAAGAGGATATTTGTATTATGACATTTTATTATTCAGGAATAAATCATGCAATGACAAGTCAATGGCCGTCTGATTCAATAAATCTTCTTTGGAATCAACAGCTTCAAAAAAATAGAACAAAAAGTATGCTATTTATGACTCCGTCAATTAATACGGCTTGTTATGAATTTCCTGAATTTGTCACCTGGGGTAATAATTTACTCAATCCTATGTTAGCCATCCAACAGACTATACAGTCTTTTAATAATGGTAATTGGATGAATTGGGGCGGAAATAACGGCGGATTCAACTGGGGCAATATGTGGAACAACCCATGGGGTAATTTTAATCCGTGGAGAAATAACGGCGGAAACAGCAGCACATCTTCCGACAACCTCGAATACGATGCTTTAAAAGCTTTGATTAATAAATACAAAGATATGTACGGTGAAACTCAAGCAATAAAGGATGCTTTGGGTAAAACAGGTACTTCTGATGAAAAACTTCTTGCATTGAAGGAAGCCTATAAGACTCTTAATTCTAAGAAGCTTGAAAAAGCTTTATTAGAACTTCCCGAATATAAAGAAGCTCTTGAAAATTCAGGTTACAAATTCAGCAAATCAAAGAAAAATGACAGCGATGAAACCAAAACAATCCGCACTAACCTCTCTAAAATATCTACGGAATTAGCTGCGGGTAAGTGGGATACTCTTGCTGCAACTTATGGTGCAGGAGTTAATCAAGACGAAATAATACAAGTAATAAGCATTTGGAATGATTCACATACAGAAGGCGAAAACAGAAGTATTTTGCGTATGTGTGCAAACCATATACATTCCGACGATGCTGAAAAAGAAGTAGACAGGCAGATTGTAAGAAATCTCGCAAGCAGTTTGATAAGCAAAGCAGCTGAAATGGAATCCGAGATTGATTCTGATTGCGAAAATTTGAGAGAAGCTATGCAGAATTTGGAAAAAGCTGTTGCAGGTTTAGGTAAAGACAATGCAGATTACGATAAATTTACAAAAGATAACGTAAACGCTGTTGCAGATAAATTTGAAACACTTTATGCAATCGTCAGATTAATGCAGGCTGAAATGGTTAGAAACGAAGCTAAGTCAAAATACAGCTTCCTCAACAACATTTCTTCTACTGACAAAGATTTTGTTGATGACAATTTGATTGTTAAAGAAACAAAGAAAGATCTTGAAGCGGAAGGAATTAATCTTGACGGTGTAGAAACCGATAATATTCCTGAAGAAGAGGTAGAAACACCTTCTCATGATATTGACGGTGAATGCGAAACACCCGAAGAAAAGCTTGAAGCTTTAGTTGATGCGGCTGTTTTGGAAAAATCTGCAAATGAAAATGTATTTAAAACAAAAACAACTTCAAATAACGCAGAAAAACATTTCTATATGGCAAACGGTGAAAACCTTGTAGAACTGAAAGACGTAAAAGCAATAGACAAAGACGGAAATTGCACAATGCTTGACGGTTCTACAAAGAAACTTGCTGATGTAGAAAAAATAAACATTACCGCAGAAGATATTCAAAATTATAACAAAGCATTCGCTGAAGTCGATAAATTGATTAAAGACGGAAAGATTGCTAAGTACAGTGATTTGTCCGCCGCAAAATCAAAGGGTATAACTGTTTATACCTCAAAACATAACAATGCTGACGGTAAAAAAGAATACTATATGATAAAGGATAATGAACTCGTTAAAATAAACGGTACGGTATCAAATGACGGCAATGTTAAATTTGCTGACGGAAGTTCAAAACATCTGAGTGTACTCACAAGCGATGATGTAACAGAGTTGGACGGCAGCTATGAATTTCCTTCCGCAGAAAATGTTGAAGCAAAAAAACATAATGAAGCAAAAAAAGCAAGCGTAAAATTATTAGACGAGACTTATTCTTGTCAAGTTGCTGACAATGGTATTTACACATTGCCTAGCAAGGATGTAACAATGGAAATAAACAACAAGGGTGAAATTGTACTAGCAGCCGAATGTAAATTGAAATCTATCGTAACAACCGAGGAAGGTAAAAGAACTATTAAAATTGTAAAACTTCCTAAAGGTACAGTAATCACAAAGGATATGCTTGATAAACACATTGAAGCTCTTAGCAGCTCTGAAAATTGGTCTACCGGAAATAAGAAGACCCTCGGAAAGCAGTTCGCAGAAGATTTAATGGGACGTACTAACGGCGAAGAAGAAACAAGAGCCGCCGGAATACTGTTTGATTATGTTAATGTATATAATATCAAAGATTTTATTGAAGATTACACAGAAGAGGAAGGATGTGGAACAGACACAATTTGTGAACAAATTATAGAAGAATATGACTTTAAATCAAGTAAACATAAGGCTATCAAAAGAATTGTACAATTAGTAATAGAATATTGTAAGTTAAATGGCTTAGACGATGGTTCGGCTTATGATAGGCTGGTAGCTTGGGTAGATAAAATTCCTGAAGATGATAATGCGGAAAATAAACTAAACGGAAGTGATTGCGAAAGTATCGATAGCGATATTTTGGCAGTATTAAAAATAAAAGATTAGATGTAAGATATTGGTATAAGAAAGGTTTTGCCGGGACAAGTATTCCGGCATTTCTTTCTCAAAGCCCCAGGGCGGGCATTGCCACAGCCTACAAGTTAGTGAATAGTGAGTAGTGAGTAGTGAGTAGTGGTTAAAAAAGTGACTAAGTGAATAGTGAATAGATTTTTGTCGGGCAGTGCACTGACCTACAGCTAATCTTACGTTATTCAGAGGACGAAAATAGCCGTTTTAGTGAGTCCGAAGAATCTCCATTACTGTCTTTGCGAGGACGATTAGTCCGAAGCAATCCGGCTTTTTATAATAAATACTGTAGGTCGGGCATTGCCCGACATTAAAAAGAGACTAAGTGACGGGGTGATTAAGTGAATAAGAAGTTAAAATTTAAGAGATTCTTCAGTCGCTTTGCTCCTTCTGAAT
>CALUTM010000007.1 GCA_944323705.1 Candidatus Gastranaerophilales bacterium | reverse complement strand
AGATCAAATAAAACGATAGAGCCCACGTTTGAGTTTGCTATGTTTGTGTTGGGGGTGGCGGTGGGGCGGGGGGGGGGGGGGGGGCAAAACCCTTGCTATAAGCGAAATACAGCTTAAAAACAAGAACTGCAAACTTGAAGACTTTGTTGCTAAAAATGCCGATTTAAAAATTAAAAATAATACTTTAATTATTTATCCAAAAGACAGTTATTTTTCCGTTTTATACAATAAACCGCTCAAACTGCGTGCATCCGTCAGGTTTGAGTTTGAACTGTTTGTCATTATCTCGGTTCTGTCATTTCTTATTGCGTACAAACTCGTTGATTATATTGCAGATTTTAAAACGATTAAAAAACATTCAAGGATTGATATTGTGTTCCTTGCAATATTTTTCTTATTACTGTTTATTCCTGCATCGCACATAGACACAGAAACCAAGGTTGCGGAAAACAGGGTTCTCGCAAAATGGCAGCCTCTGTTTTTGAAAGACAGAAAAATTAATTACAATTTCGGAAATGATTTTAATAATTGGTTTAATGACAGATTTAATATGCGTCAAACGATAATTGAAATAAACCAAAAGTGTACTTTTTTTATACACAGCAAAGCCGTCAATATAAAAAACATTACTTTTATTAAGGAAAATGGGTACATATTTGAAAATATTTACAATGCTGCACTAAAAGAAATGACAAATGATGAAATTGAACTTTGCAGTAGAAATTTAAATGAATTTAACCAATATTGCAAAAAACATAAAATAAAATTATATATTCTTATTCCCCCATCTTCTATTTCATTTAATAAGTTTTATAATATTACACGCCATATCTATCCGCCTGACAGAACTTTAAAATTAAAAACGTTTGCAAAACAGAAATACAATCTGGATATAATTTATCCTGAAGATATCCTAAGACAAGCTGAAAAAAATGATGCTATATATTACAAAACTGATCATCATATAACGGATTATGGGAACTATGTTTTGTATAAACATCTAATTTCAATAATGTCACAAGATTTTCCATTATTAAAGATAACACCAATAGAAGATTTTAATATTTACAAAAGAAATTTGGTAAGAAGTGGACCAAGCAGAGATTTTTTTAAAGGGGATTCCGGGAAAACTCTTAGAATTAATGATAAATACATTTCAGAGACAAAATATACATATTATGATTACAAATATGCCAACGTAATCTTAATCACAAAACACAATCCTTATTATCATACTCATTATAATCCATCCAATAATTACAAACTTATGATTATAGGAGATTCCTTCCAAGAAAGCTTAATATATTTCCTAAATACAAGTTTTCAAAAAGTTGAAAGATACCGAGCGAATCACAAACCAACAAAATATCCACAAAGGAAATATAATTATGAAATTAAGCCCTTCTACAAAATTATTGAAAAAGATAAACCGGATGCAATATTACTTTTACGTAACTCTGGCACATTAGAAGATCTTTTAGATATGTACCCGAAGGAGGAGAGATAAATGCTGTTTTCATCAATGACCTTTATATACGTCTTTTTGCCTGTTGTTTGTACAATATACCTTTTAGCCAAAAAAGAGCTTCACAACGCTATACTGCTTGGTGCCAGCATAATATTTTACGCTTGGGGTGAACCCAAGTACCTGGCAATTATGCTCCTTAGCATAATTGTTAACTATTATGGTGCAATACTAATTGATAAATATCCAAAATACAAAAAGCTTACACTGTTTATAACAATAATTACCAATCTCGGATTTTTAATCTATTTCAAATACTTTAATTTTATATTGGAAAATATTAATAATATATTTCACTCACACATTTCCGCATTGGATATCGTTATGCCGATAGGTATTTCTTTTTACACTTTTCAGGCGGTATCATACGTTGTGGATGTGTACAGAAAAGAAGTTCCCGTTCAAAAGAATTTTTATAAATTAGCACTGTTTATATGTTTATTTCCTCAGCTTATAGCAGGTCCTATTGTCAAATATCACGATGTTAAAGAACAAATTGACGATAGAGAAGTTTGTTTTGATAAAGTATCACTCGGGGTAAAAAGATTCATTATAGGTCTGTCAAAGAAAGTTATACTGGCAAATTCTTTTGGAGCAATTGCAGACAAAATTTTCGTCCAGTCTCCCGATACTTTCTCCCATGCAATAGCATGGCTCGGTGCGGTCAGTTACTCCTTCCAACTCTACTTTGATTTTTCCGGTTATTCGGACATGGCAATAGGATTGGGGCTTATTTTTGGTTTCAAGTTTATGGAAAACTTTAATTATCCGTATATTTCCAAGTCCATCTCCGAATTTTGGAGAAGGTGGCACATATCTTTATCAACCTGGTTTAAACAATATGTTTATATCCCACTGGGCGGCAACAGGTGCAGTAAGTTAAAAGTTATGAGAAATCTGGGAATTGTATTTTTACTCACGGGAATATGGCACGGTGCCGCTTGGAATTTTTTCTTTTGGGGAGCTTGGAACGGATTATTCATTATTATTGAGAAAGCCGTTAACTTAAAAGAACTGGAACAAAAACATAACAATATATGGTTCAGAGGAATACAACATCTTTATTGCATATTGATATTCGTTATAGGATGGGTTATGTTCAGAGCCGAAGATATGACATACGCTTTTAATTACCTGAAGAATATGTTTGGTTTTATGAAAATCAATCCTGACAATATTTTATATAACAATATTTATTATGGTGACAGAGTTGAGGTTTTACTTTTCGTAGTTGCAATTATGTGTTCAATACCAATTTTTAGAAATATATTAAACATAGAGAATAAAATTTTAAAGACAATAATTAATCTTTGGTTGTTAATCTTGTTTATTATATCAAGTATTTCTATCGCAGCCTCGACGTACAATCCGTTTATTTATTTCAGATTTTAAGGTGCTATACCTGTTTTAAATATGCTTCAATAAAACCGTCCAAATCTCCGTCCATAACGGCATCAACATTTCCGCTCTCAAACCCTGTTCTGTGATCTTTCACCAGTTTATACGGATGAAACACATAAGAGCGGATTTGTGAGCCGAAATTTATATCAAAATTTTCGCCTTTAAGTTCGGCTAACTTTTTCTCATGTTCACGCTGTCTGATTTCCAGGAGCTTTGATGCCAACATTTGCATTGCATTTTCTTTATTCTGCAATTGTGAGCGTTCCTGCTGGCACTTAATTACTATACCCGTGGGTTTATGCAGAATTCTTACCGCAGTTTCTACCTTATTAACATTTTGCCCGCCCGCACCGCCTGAGCGCATTGTATCAATTTCAATATCCTCGGGGGGAATAACAATCGTTTTTTCATAATCGGGAATTATCGGGGAGACTTCGCAAGAAGCAAAACTTGTTTGTCTTTTGCCGTTTGCATTAAACGGAGAAATCCTCACGAGCCGATGAACACCTTTTTCCGCTTTTGCATAGCCGTAAGCGTATTTGCCCGTAATTTTTATTGTTGCGGATTTAATCCCAGCCTCTTCACCTTCGGATTTATCCACAAGTTCGACCTTCCATCCCCTTGATTCAGCCCATCTTGTATACATGCGAAGCAGCATTTCCGCCCAATCCTGTGCATCGGTTCCTCCCGCTCCCGCATTTACGGAAAGAAATGCATCCGCCTCATCATATTCACCCGACAGCATTCGTTGAATTTCGTATTTATCAATCTCTTTCTTGAGGGTATCCAGAGCCTTTTCACTTTCTTCAATAAGTTCACTGTCACCAATCTCCGCCGCGGTTTTTGCATCTTCAATAACACTGTCCCAACGGGCAAACATATCCAAAGTTTCTTTGATTTCTCTGGACTTTTGTCCCAACTCGGAAGCCAAATTTTGATTGGACCAGACTTCGGGAGTTTGAAGTTTGTTTTCAATTTCTTGCAATTCTTTTTTTAAAGCTTCAAAATCAACACCCTGTTTATTTTTCTTAACCGCTAATTCCAGTTCTTGTATATTCATAGGCTTTCAACTATTTCCACGACCTTTTTGTGTATATTCTCTATTGAATCCGAAGCATCAATAACCCTAACTCTTTCGGGTTCCAACCTTGCTATTTCCAGATACCCGTTTCTTACGCGGTCAAAAAATTCCAACCCGGAAGCCTCCATCCTGTCTTTGTCATGTCCGACCCTTTTAAGCGAAGTTTCGGCAGGTATATCAAATACCAGAGTCAAATCAGGTTTTAATCCGTTCACCGCTATTTCATTTAAAAGTTTAATTCTTTCAATATCGCCTTCACGTCCGTAGCCCTGATATGCCAGAGTTGAGTCGGTATGCCTGTCACAGAGAACTATTTTGCCTTCTTTCAAAGCAGGTTTAATTGTATATTCAACATGTTGTGCTCTATCTGCCAAAAACAAAAAAGATTCGCAGTTTGGTGCAATCTCACCCTCAAAATTAAGCAGAATTTCTCTTATCTTAATTCCCAATCCGCCCGAGCCGGGTTCGCGTGTAAGAAGTGTCGGTCGGCATTTTGCACGCAAATACTCGTTCAAAAGATTAATTTGCGTTGTTTTTCCGCACCCGTCAGAGCCTTCAAATGTTATAAACAGACCTTTTTGCATATATCCTTCCTTTAAAGTCTATTTTACAAAAAAGTCGAAATTTTATCAAATACTTAAAGCCCTATCTTTTCATCAAGTTTAAAGTAATCAATAAGCTTTATTATTGATAAAATTTCCTCAAACATCGTAAAAAACTGTTTTCCGTCATTTACAGGTTTTAAAAGCGAACAGAGAGAAAACAAATCTTTTCTTGTGTGCAGTGCTACCAGTAAATATTTATCCCAAAATGCACAAGAAACTTTATCCGCAGAAAACGCAATTTTCATTTTGTTTAGCCGCTCCATAAAAGAAGGGGTTATAAGATATCTTGCTTCCACCTCATCGTCTGTAAAAACATCATATTTCTTTTCAAAAACCGTATCTTCAAGCTCGGTATGCACTAAACCCGTTGCGGGTGAAGAATGCATCAACGAATTCGGGTAAATTACCGTATTGCCTTTAAATGATTTATTCATATCAAGTTTTACAATAACGCCATTAAATACTGTCGTAGAATATTTCCCCGAACGCCGCATAAATTCCGCTTCTATAATCTCATAGTTCACATCCTTGTACTTACCGTAAAAAATATCGTCATAATCACTTGAAGTATATGAAGGAATTAAATGGGCAATCGTAAATATCTCCCTGCCTTGATACAAGCACTCAGACCATTCAATATTTCCAAAGCACTTGCAGACACTCCCCATTATTTTTTTCTTAATTTTTCCTTCAAAATTTTTTTTGATACAGTACCAGACACCCCAGGCAAGAGCAAATACAAACACAACTGACTTTAAAGTTTCCGCCTTATCGTTTGTATCCGGTGCCCACAAAACACCAAAAATAAGTAAAAACAATGCAAATACTGACAAAAGACCCGACAATATACACGCCAAAACCAGTTTTAATTTTCTTTCACCTTCAAATTGTTTCAGAGCAGGAGAAAGTTTGTTAAAAAAAACTTCCTGAAACTCTCTTCGCATCTGCGGATATGTTTTATCTTCGCTCAATTTTACACCTTAATTAAAAAATTCAGAAGCTCTGACTGGCAGTCTCTCTATCTCTTCCGCCTTAAAGAAATCAACAGCTTTTATATTCATCATTCTGGCAAAAAACGATGACGGAAAAATCTCAACTGCATTTTTAAGTTCATTCGCAGCTGAGTTATAAAACCTTCTTGCGGCAGAAATATGTTCCTCTACTTCATTATAAGTCCGCATCGCATTTACCATTGTCTCATCGGATTTCAATTGCGGATAATTTTCAACAGCAACCATAATTTGTCCCATTTTTTGGGCAATTTCGCCATCCAATGCGATTTTTCTGTCTATATTCTCAAATGTAGCAGGAATTCCCGCAACCTGAGTTCTTAATTTTGTTACTTCCTCCATCAAGCCGCGTTCATGCTCCATAAATTTTTGAGCAATCGTTAATATATTGGGGATTAAATCATACCTCTTTTTTAACTGAACATCTATGGAGGAAAAAGCCTCCATAGCCTTATTTCTCTTTCGGATTAATGATGCGTAAATACCGTACATCCAAAAAACAAACACTAAAACTATAATTCCAACAATTAATACATAACTCATAATAAACCTCTCTTTTTTTTACTAATAATACAAAATTTTATGTATTAGTAAATCATTCATTTAGTATACATTTCCGTAAACCCAATAAGTACGCAAGACTTTTTTCACGTAGTTTTTTGTCTCGGGATAAGGAATCTGTTCAATAAATTCGTCCGTATCATTGTATGTCAGTTTAGAGAACCAATTCGTAACCGAACCGATACCGCCATTGTATGCCGTAATTGCATATACGTCTTTACCTCCGAGTAAGCGTTTCAGCCCGGTATAATACAAGCTTCCCGCTGTTATATTGGCAGTTTCCGTATTAAGATTTTTGGGCAGATTATGTTTTTTGACCACTTCATCGTATGTTGCGGGCATAAGCTGCATAAGCCCTTTTGCACCTACATGACTTGCCGCGTAAGGATTAAAGTGACTTTCCTCTTTCAATATCGACTCAAGCACTATAGGATTATTATCACCCTTTACTTTATCGACAATATCATAATAATGCGTCGGATAAACCAATCTCCATCTAAAATCCTCAAACGGAGGTTTTACCGTTAATTCTTCCATTGCATTTCGTGCAAGAACGGCTGATATCGTATAGTTTTCCTTTTCATAAGCTATCCAGCTTTGGATAAATTTATCCTTCTTGCAAAGCTCTTCTACAAGGTCATAATCTTTTAAATACGCCAATTTCACAACAAGATTATTATCCAGAGATTTTTTGTAAGGAAAAACTATCGGCTTTTCGTTCAACTCCAAAAACGGCAAAAAACCGTCCTCTTTATTTAAATTATAATTTGCCCTAAAAGCGTAGTATGAGTCGGGGTACTTGCTTATAACCTGTTTATAATAACTGTTTGCACTCTCGTAATGTTTGAGTTTAAAAGCTATTTTCCCCATAAAATACGTAACCGCAGGTGCGGATTTAACATTCGGGAATTTCTTTAAATGCAAAAACCCTAGCCTCTGTGCGTCATAATATTTTTTTTGAAGATATTTTGTTATAAAAAGGTTATACAATGAATCTGCAGAAAATTGACCGTTAGGATATTTTTCATACAAAGTCCTGAAACAAGCCTCCTTGACGTTGTTTTCTACGACTTCACTACAATTCAGATATGCAATATAATCCCCTCCGGTCGCAACATCTCCCAAAGCCGTCAACTTTAAAATGCCTTCCTTTCTTGAAGGGAATGTTGCTATATAGTTGTCAACAACTTCGTATACATCCTCAGGAGCCGTATTGGCGGAATGTTTTTTCAGACCCAATTCCGCATAATAATTGCCCTTTTCCTTATTTCCCAATTTATATTCATTTTTTGCAAAATCAGACCAACTTTCAGCCAAAGTCGTTTTATTCAGAATATTTTTTGCTTTTTCAAATTCTCCGTTGGCATAATAAGCTTTCGCAATCAGAAGATTGTCATAATTATTAAGTTTGGGTGACAGTTTATTTATTTCATCAATCACCCTCAATGCAAAACGTCCGTCGGGTGATTTTTCCAAATACGTTTTAAAATGAATAAGTGCCCGCTCTTTAGACTTTTCTACCCTTTTCTTACTTTTTGACGTATCTGAAAGATCCAATAATCCCAAATAATATTCAGACGCGATAGCATAATCACTGGACGGGTATTTTTTAATAATTCGTTTAAAATGTCTTGCGGCTTTTTTATCCTGAATATCAAACATTAAACAAGCCATGTTATATTCACTGATTGGTGCTATAGAAGATTTAGAGCCGGAACGAACAATACGGTTGTATTTTTTTATGGCAAGCTCCTTTTTCCCCATATTTGTGGCACACCTTGCCTGCCTGAACAAAGCCGGAGGTTTTAATGTAGAACCGGCAGGAACTCTGCCAAACTCCTGATAAGCTTTTTCGTATTCAGCGGCTTTGTAATCCTCAAGGGCAGCAGAATAACATTCAACCCCTCTTGATTCAGACGAAGTATGGTTGTATATAAAATATCCGATTGTGAAAATCGCTAAAAAAATAACTACATACAAATCATACTTTTTTCTTCTTCTCATTCAAATTTATCCCAAGTGCATACTAAACTTTTTTTAAACAACAGAGCAGTGCCCTCTCAATATTAATATTTTAATATAGAAACATGCAAAAAGAAAATCCCGTAATAAAAAATTACATTTATTCCTCTGAAAAACGGATTGTCGGAACGTCAGAATCCTCTATTCGCCCTGAAATTTCGAAATATCGTATACCCTTAGGGCAAAATACGGTTTATTTTTATTTTTTTCTTTTATAAACACTACAAAAGTATCATCAAAATAGAAATAACGCGGTTCGACTTCAGGAAGCAATGACGTTGTCATAGCCGTAATAGCAGCCTCGCTCTTCAGCTGAACGCCCTTATTATCCATATTAAAACTGATTGTTTCCATAGCCTGTTCTATAACCAGATTAGATCCTTTAATTCGTTTTCCGCATACTTCATCAAAAGACTTTTCTTCAAAGAATTTCAAATTAGGCACTTTAAGTTCATCCGCATCTTGAAATTCTGTCTCACCCTCGTAAGCATCTCTCTTTTTGAACATGTCGGAATACAGATTGGTGAAGGCTTTGGTGTTAGCGGTTTTATACAAATAAACTTCGTCCTCACCGCTTGTATCAAGCACTACCGCAAAATCTGACGGATTGTTATAGAATAGAACTCTTACACCACTATCAAGTATCTTATCCGACTCCCCGTTTATACCGAAAAATTCTGCCTCTGTATCTCTGAAAGCCGATTTGCCCAGCTTATCAAAAGGATGAATAAATTGGAAATCTTTCTTCAGCATTGCATAAACAATAAAACGATTTTTTGCGGGAGTTAAATCTAAACTGTCCAACAAATCGCTCTTTTCACCGAATTTTCTTTTTATAGCCTTTGAAATAACCTTTTTGGTATTTTTCTTAATCTTACCCACATATCTGTAATAACATTTCTCGTGCAAATCCGCTGCCGTAAATGTCTGTTTGTTTAATTCGTTAACGATTACCGGAGTCCCTGCCGGAAATTTAATCTGAGTGAAGGCTATTTTATCCATAAAATCATTCCAAACTATTTGGAATGTACCGACCCAAACTCTGTCCTGAACAGCAGACTTGCTCTGCATCGTCGGCAAGACATCAATATTTTCCGCAAACACGGGTGTCAAAAACAAAAATACAGTAAGTAAAAAAATAATCAATCTCTTCATAATATTTGAATTTTATCAGGAAAATTTTCTTAAAACAAGCCTTTTATGATAGTATGGTTTTATGAAGATAGCTGCCTTTAAAATAGAAGAATGGATGAATAAATACAGTGCAAAAGCCGAGTATGATTTAACAAGCACATGTATTTCTCCGTTAAGTATAAATGAATTACCGTTTTCAAAAGAAATATTTAATACAAAGCTTGACTATGGAGATATTGAAGGTTCTATTCGTTTAAAAAACGCCATAAAATCACTGTACACCAATTGTGAAATTGAAAATATTGCAATCACCCACGGTGCCATCGGTGCAAACCAACTTGTATTTTTATCTCTGCTTGAAAGCGGTGACGAGGTTGTATCGGTTGTTCCAACTTACCAACAACACTACTCGATACCAGAAGCTTTGGGCTGCAATGTTAAGCTTTATTTTTTAAAAGAAGAAAACAACTGGCTTCCTGATTTGAATGAGTTGGACAAAGTTATAACCAACAAAACAAAGCTTCTCTGCATTAACAATCCCAACAACCCGACGGGAGCAGTCATACCGAATGAAATGCTCGAAAAAATCGTGGAAATAGCCGAAAGAAAAAATGTATGGATATTATCGGACGAGGTTTACAGAGGGCTAAATTTAATCGGAAAGGCTTATTCAAAATCAATCGCAGATATATATGAGCGGGGAATTTCCGTCGGCAGTATGTCTAAAACATACTCACTTCCGGGGCTTCGTGTCGGATGGGTCATCGGGAGACAAGATTTAATAAACGAAATTAATCATCAGCGACAATATAATACGATAAGCATAAGCACACTGGACGATTACTTTTCCGCAGTTGCTTTAGAGAACAAAGAAGCCATTGCACAAAGAAATTTCACGATTTTACGCAACGGTGCAGCCATCTTAAAAAATTGGATTGAGAACAATTCTACCTTTAGATGTGTACTGCCTTCAGGCGGGACTACGGTCCTTTTAAAATACAATTTTGACATACCCTCTCGGGAATTTTGTCGTAATTTACTTAAATCAACAGGTGTAGCACTGCTTCCCGGAGAAACACTTGAGATGGAGGGCTATGCCCGACTCGGATTTTGTTCAGAAAACTTGAGCACCGCACTCGACAGAATAAAAGATTATTCCGAAAAACTCTAAAAGCATTTATCTTCTTATTGTACTTCTTTCCAGAGCTCTCACAAACTTTGTAGGCAAATTTTCCTGCGGATTAATGGAGCCGACGAGAATAGTTCTGCAACCGAGCAATTTTCCCGCCAAAATATCCGTAAGCGGGCGATCACCGACCATTACGGCATAACAAGGCTCAATCCCCAGAGAATTCAAATATTCACGCATAACTTTAGGGTTTGGCTTATTTGCACGACCTATAACCCGACATGGTGCAATTTGGGCAGCTTTTTGGATATAATCGTCATTCTTGTTATTTGAAATTATTGCGACTTCAAAATCTTTTAAAAAGGTGTTAAACCATTCAACCGTCTCAGGCAAAAACTGAGATGACTTAGAAACCATAACGGTGCTGTCCAAATCAAACATTAAACACTTTATACCGTCATTTTTCAATTTCAAAAAATCTATTTCATAAATATTATTCAGATTATAATCAGGTTTCAAAAACATTTTAATCTCCGCAACCGCAAGGTTCTGCCGTATTTCCCTTTATACCTGTAGTTCTTACAAGAGCATATTCATACTCTTTAGGTGCCTTTGTAAATTTTACCAGTAATTCGTCATTTGTATTCGCAAGCTCCAACTCTTCACCCTTCATATTCTTTATTTCATATACCTGAGTAACAAATTTTTCCGTGGGTGAAATCAATTCTATATCAGTATTTTTGTTAAACTTGTTTTTAGTTTTTATCCTGTAATATTCCCCGTCAAAGCCGAGGACTTCACACAGAAAGTCAGCTCCCGCAAGCCCTTTTGAAATATCATAGCTATATCCGTCCTTGGGATAACCTTCCCCGAGATAAAACCCCGTAGTGTAGCCGCGATTACCGACCTTTAAAAGTTCCTGATAATAAGGCTCCATATCCGCATCGGGATTTTTAATGACGGCATCAATTGCTTCACGATAAGCTTTTGCAACAGCAGATACATAATAAAGGCTTTTTGTCCTTCCCTCAACTTTAAAAGAATCAATACCCGCGTTTATCATTTCTTTCATGTGTTTTACCAGGCATAAGTCCTTTGTGCTTAAAATATGTGTACCCTTTTCGTTTTCCTCTATCTCGTAGTATTGTCCCGGGCGGGTTTCTTCAACAAGTTTATAGCTCCATCTGCATGGCTGTGAGCAGTTACCCGAGTTTGCTTTGCGTTCACCGTTTGTCATATAGTCACTGAGCAGGCAACGCCCCGAGAACGAAACACATTGAGCACCGTGGATGAAGCATTCCAATTCCATGTCGGGCACCTTTTGTTTAATTTCCGCAACATCACTTATCGGGAGTTCTCTTGCAAGAATCGCCCTTGTTGCTCCTATATCCTGCCAAAACCTTACCGCTTCATAGTTCAGAATATTCGCCTGTGTGCTCACGTGAATATCAGTATCCGGCATATATTTTTTAGCCATCCTCATAATCCCTACATCACTTATTATCAACGCATCAGGCTTGGAATCCGAAATTCTGTCCATTGATTTTTCCAAAAGTTTTATATCACTGTTAAAGGGATAAATATTTAAAGTCAGATATGCCTTTGCACCCATTTCTCTTGCAGTATCAATTGCATACTTAAGGTTATCCAGGGTAATCAACTCTCCCTTTCTCATTGCACGAAGGCTGAAGTCGACTACGCCCAAATACACGGCGTCTGCCCCGTATTTTATCGCATATTTCAGTTTTTCAATATTGCCCGCAGGCATAAGTAACTCAGGTTTATTCATAACCAGATATTAACATAAACCGAACAAGTTTTAAAACGAAATTTCTATTTCAAACTTTCTATTCCAGGGGTATGAATATTTAATCGGTTTTGAATAATCAAAAATCTTTGCAAGAACATCTTCATAAGGTCTCATCAAATCTTTTATATCGCAAGGTCCCTCTATCATTCCCCTTACATTAGCCTGATAAGCCCAATCATCCAGAAACCTTATCATTTGAAGTTTCAAAAAAGCGTCATTATTATATTTTTGAGCCTTCCACTTTACCTTTACGGCAGCAAGCAAACTGCCCAAAGTATTGGCACTGGTATTCCAACCCGCATACCCGTAAAAATTTTTCAAATCAATGTTATCCAAAAGCCGATTTACAAACATATTGTCTGCACCGTTTGCAAACCTGACGTCCGCAACGCAATAGGGTTTATGCGGAAAAACAAGGTCACCTTTGCCGGATTCCGTACCCCAACCCATAACATGTTCACCCTGACGTTTTATAAAATTGTTAACCACAAGAATAATATCCGCTTCCGTTTTGGATTTGGCAATCTCAAAACCGCACAATTCAAGCTGTGCATAAACAGACCTTGCTATCGAAATATCTTCATAATTGGAAACACAATCAGTATAATCAGGCTCCGAAAATTCGGGATAAACTTTGATATCCTTATCAATCGCACGAGCAAGAAGCGTAAGCGGGATTTCATCAGCACCCGTTTTTGTTTTTCCGCCCAAAAGTTCTAATTCCCTTGCCTCATCAACATTAAATCCGCACTCCGCACAATCATCCTTTGAAAAAATCAAAGTATCGAAAATTCCCTCTTTTTGCCATTTTAGGTATATTTTGTTAATTTCAAAATTTCTTTTTCTGGTATCAATATAATCCCTTAAAATTTCATCGGGAATCCCTTTATTAATCGTTCCGCCCGAAAAAGAGTATTCAAAAATTTTCTTTCCCCAATCTTTCCAATACTCCTTTTCTTCTTCGTTACAGTTATTATTCGAAATCCGCATTATACTTGAGAAAGCATAGACTTTTTTCCCGTCCAATATCGGCTTAAGCCTTTCAATACGTACCTTCAATTCATCCAATGTCACTTTCCCGCGTCTTGAAGGAACAAGCCCTCCATAACAAAGAGTATCAAGAGCAATAACCATTACATCAACTTCGGGCAGGTTTTCCAACCACAAAAACAAATTATCAATATCCGCAGTTTTCCTTAAATCTCCCAAATATTTGCGGGGAGGAATAAAAAGCTCTATACACCCGTCAATTTCCGCAATATCCTTTGCAAGATTGTAACACACAGGACGATTATCTATAGGAACAAAAGCTATTTTCATAGGACAATTCTACCACAAATTCAACATAATTTAGAAACGCAAAGGAGCCCGTCATAATTAACGGACCACCTTATTATCTTATGTTATTTTTATTCAAACTTGCTTTCAATCCCTGAGCCAAATCGTGACGTCCGCTTTTTTCGTATATAGCCGTCATTGATTCCAAAAATTTCAAATTATCAATATTCGGATTTGATTGGTTTACCGGTGCAGTATTAACAGGAGTTGTGTTCTTTTTTACCTGCTGCTGCACTGCCGTATGAGCAATCTGACGTTCGGGCATCGGTTGGCTCATTGTTTGTACATTTTGATTTTGTGAAGGATTTACAAAATTCCTTAATCTCTGATTATGTATCGGAGCCTCCTGCTCGTAAGGATTTCTGTTTTCTCTCTGGTAAGCATTTAGCCCGTAATTAACCGTAGTAAACGGTTTTTCTACATTGATATAAGAAGTTCCGATAGGCTGCTGACCGCCATACATTTGAATTTCGCGTTCATTCAAACTTCCGCTCAGACCAATCTTCATATCCGGCTCTTTACGTTTAAAGAATCTCAAAACCGCAAAAGCAAGCAGACCTACAAGTCCAAAAGAGAAAACTTTGTTTGCGGTATCAGAAACGGTACTTTCATCCACAGAGTCTTTTATATCGGCTACGGCAGATGAATTTTTAAGCCTGTTAAACAGGTTTGAAGTCCTTTCAGATGCCAATTCTTCACGATATATAGGGGCATAACTGTCCACAGGACTGTTTAATTTAATTTCCTTTTCGGTTTTCGGCGGAACTATCGGAGCCAATGAGTCAAAAGAAACGCTTGCACCCTGAGCATTTTCCGCCTGGAAGAAAATACTGATACCGTTACCTGCGGGTTCTACCATAACGGTATCCACATTAGAAACATTGTTATACACGGTATTCAATGTCTTTGAAGCTCTGATATCTTTCAAATCCAAGGTTATTTGATTTGAAGCTTTAACCGTCTTTTTAACGTCAACCGCTTTGTCTGATACCAAGACAATATTGTACGTATCCTTCACCGGCACAATCTCAATTGATTGTAAAACATTATCTTCCGCCGAGACGGTCAATATTGACAAAAACATTCCTAAAAACAACAACGTTCTCTTCATAATAGTATACTCTCTCTCCCTTGATTATAGTGTACATGATTGTCATGCCCATGCCATCAATCAAAAGATTAAAATTTGAGATATACTAACATAGACCATCTGGTCTATGGATTTTAATAATTTATCAAAAAACGGGCGTTTAATTTCTTTTTTACAGAGCAGTTTCGCGGCATCTATAAAGCTTTAGAGAACATCATTTTGAACATTCTTAACCAAAAACTCGGTAAAATCTTCAACTCTATATTTACCGAAAGAAAAGAGTTTAAGAGCCGTTTCGCATCCGAGGCAGGAAGTCAAAACAGTTTTAGCCCCGCTATTTAAAATATTTTTGTACTTATCTGCAAATATATTTTTCATAATGCCGTACTCTGCGAATTTTGACAGACCGTTAAGTCCGCAGCACTTGTCAAAATCATTCATTTCAACATATTCAAGATTTTCCGTATTATCCAAAACCCATTTTATATCATCATAATTATCAATATTGCAGGGTTTATGAAAAGTTACCTTCATTTTTTTCTTAAGCTTGAGCTTTAGATTATTCTCTTTTATATATCTAAAAATATTTTTTATCTCAAATTCGGGAGAAAAACTCTTAATCGTTTTCTCACAGCTTGCACAGGTTGTAACGACATCTTTTATGCCGTACTTATTCATAATTTCCAAATAGCTCTTTGCACAATCATCAAAGGATTTCATATCTCCACGTACAAAAAACGGAATCCCGCAGCATTGAAACTCAGGAGTTAAAACTTCTACACCACACGCATTCAAGAGTTTTACCACCGAGTTATTGCCTTTTATTCTGCCGGAACATCCGCCAAAGTATATTACTTTTTTATCAAAATTTTTACTCTTAGTATTGGAAGCAAAAATTCTTAAAACATCCACCCCAAAACCAAACACAAATTTTTTCTGAAAAAATGAAATCAGTTTTTCAATCGGATGAGCCTTAAAATATTCGGCTTTTGCCGCTGCAATAATATCCACTACATCAATCCCGCTCGGACAGAACTTAGAACACGCACCGCATTTAAGGCACAAATCAAGATATCTGTTTAGCGTTTTTGACATTTTCAATTCACCCTTGATAAGCCCCCTCAGCATAATAAAATGCCCTCTGGAGACGCTGCAATCATTTCCCGTAATCTTGTATATCGGACAAACAGATTGACAGAGTCCGCACTTTGAACAGGAATGAATTTCTTCTTTATACTCAGCCAAGTGTTTCATAATAATATATTAAAGCAAATATTTTTGTAGTAAAATAATATTAAATAAAGGAGTGTGAAATATGTTAGCAACCTGTCAATCTCAACAAGAATCAGATAAAATTTCTGCAATAAAAACAATAGATTCGGAAATAGATACCATCAGTCGGCTTAAAGACTCCGTAAGTTCCGAAAGCCTTACTAAAGCTCTTGATTATATGCAAAACTCAAAGGGCAGAATTATCATAACGGGGATGGGAAAATCCGGTCATATAGGGAAAAAGATTGCAGCTTCACTTGCATCAACAGGCACCCCTTCATTTTTCGTACATCCTGCCGAAGCAAGCCACGGTGATTTGGGAATGATAACCGAAGATGATGTCGTTATTGCAATATCAAACAGCGGAGAGTCAAGAGAGCTGATTGATATTCTAAACTACTGCAAAAGATTCGGAATAAAGCTCATTGCAATCACCAAAAACCCCGAAAGTTCATTGGGAAAAGCCGGAGATGTTGTGCTTGAACTTCCCAATAACGGAGAAGCTTGCCCGTTGGGTCTTGCTCCGACAAACTCCACTACTGCAACCCTTGTTCTTGGGGATGTTTTAACAGTCGGTATGATTGAGAGAAAAGGTTTTTCTAAAGCAGATTTTAATGACAGACACCCCGGAGGCAAACTCGGCTCAATACTTAAACGTGTATCCGATTTAATGCATACGGGTCAGGAAATGCCGATTTTGGATGAAAATTCCAATATGCAGGCAGTTCTTTTGGAAATGACATCAAAACGTCTCGGCTGCGTAGGGTTTATTAATCCAAAAGGAGAGCTCACTGGAATGCTCACCGACGGGGATTTAAGAAGATGCCTTTCATCCAAAATTCTTGAGCAAAAAGCAATTGATTTAATGACACGCAACCCCAAGACAATTGCTCCTTCCGCTATGACAGCAGAAGCCCTGAAACTTATGCACGATAAAAAAATTACCAACCTGTTTGTTGTTGAAAATAACAAACCCGTAGGTGTAATACATATCCACGATTTGCTTAATAACGGAGTTGCATAAATGAATCTTGAAGCTCAGAAAAAATTTGCGGCAGGGCTTTCAATTACATCAAATACGCTTGTGATAATAACCAAAATTATTGCGGGTCATATTAGCGGAAGCATAAGTATTATTTCGGAGGCAATACATTCTCTTTCGGATTTTTTAGCTTCTCTGCTTACATTTTTTGCGGTCACTCATTCCGCAGAACCCGCCGATAAGGAGCATCCCTTCGGACACGGCAAGTATGAGGATATGTCAGGCTTTATTGAAGGCGGTTTGATTATATTTGCGGGATTTTTTATTATTTATGAGGCGGTTTCAAAACTTATTTCGGGCTACCATATTGAATCAGAATCCATGTTAGGGATTTACGTTATGGGATTTGCGGTAATTGCAAATTTCGTCGTAAGCAGGTATTTATTCTATGTGGCAAAAAAATCCGATTCCGTATCCTTACTTGCTGATGCGGAACATTTAAGCACGGATATTTTTTCCTCTCTGGGAGTATTAATAGGGCTTGTACTGATTAAATTTACGGGACTTACAATACTTGACTCCGTTATCGCAATAATTGTCGCACTAATAATTCTCAAAACGGGTTTTTCAATTTCCAAAGAAACGCTGAATAATCTTCTTGACGGCTCAATCCCCACTGAGGATACGGAAAAAATCGAAGAGATTTTAAAGAAGAATACGATCATAAAAGGATACAAAAATATAAAAGGTCGTAAGGCAGGGCAATACAGGGATATTGAAATAACATTGCTTTTTAACCCCGACATGAAAATAAGCTGCTGTCATAATATTTGTGATCAAATTGAATCAGAGATTAAAGACAAATTTGATAACGTATCAGTTGTAATACACGCAGAGCCAGCATTACTTTGATATTTAGACATAAAAAAACACAGTCGGGTTGTAAACTAATTTTCGACTTTTTCGGCATCCCCCACTTGTAAAATTGAAAAAAAGAGTTAAACTGTTATTAGAGGTTTGAAACATGAGTTCAATTTCTTCAATAGATACTTCCGTTTACTCCGGCCTTATAGAGGGCATGGCTAACTCTGCCGCAAGAGTTCCGCAACAAACAGACAACGGCACGTTACAAACTGCCTCAATTACCCCGGAAGATACTAGCGTTGATTTAAGCGGCTATTACTCAAATGTTCTGCCCGGAGACTTGCTCCAAACAGTCTCGGAAAATGTCGTTCAGGCAGCACACGATTTGGATAATGCAATGGTTACTGCTTTGCAAAACGGATATTCCGTTCAGGATGCAGTGAACATCCAACTTGCAAAAACTGCCTATGAAGCAAATGCAAGAGTCGCTAAAACAACCTTTGAACTTTCCGTTTAATGAAAAAGCAAGTACATTTCATTATAAAAGCGAAGTATAAATATAATTATTAAAATAAGGAGTATAAGTACAAGACCCTGCGGAGACTTCCAGTCGAAGTGCACATGCAAATTCTGTACTCTGTTTTTGTACGTATCTATAAAATGTACCAGATAAAAAATATTAAATAATACAATATAATAAGGATTATACTCTACAACAACGTCATACACTGCTTCCGTATATTTTTGGATAATCCTCAACACCCTATAAGTCAATGCTATATATAAGATACACTGCAAAACCGCAAAAAGCATAAGGTATGTAGGATGTTTATAGAAAAAGAACAAATAAAAACCGCCGTTCAATGCCAAGAGAACAAACAGCCAATGGAGTTTTAATTTATCCTTTACTCCCTGCACCAAGTTATTCACGGCTTTACCGTTTATAAAAAACCATATCGTTGAAAAGAAACCGAGAGTTAGAACATCAATTGCAAGAAACGGTCCGAGTTCGTTGAATTTTATATCGGGAAGTTCAGGTTCCTTGAATAAAGAACCGCATTTTTCACATCTTAAAGCATCTTTTGCAATAATATTTCCACAAAACGGGCAACTTATCTCTTCTGACATTACGACCTCTCCTCGCAGAATAATTATAACACACTATATATTTTTTGCACAGTACTCCGCTATCGGACATTCCGTACAGTTAGGTTTTATAGGTTTACACACATTTTGACCGTGAGTTACAAGAAGCGTATTGATATCTATCCAATACTTTTGAGGCAGCTTCTTTCTCAGGGCAAACTCTGTCTCCTCCGGATTTTTTGTATTTATATATCCGAGACGATTAAATATCCTGTGTACATGGACATCCACACAGATTGCAGGCTTATTAAACCCGCGGGCAAGAACAAGATTGGCAGTTTTCCTGCCAACTCCCTTAAATTTAACCAACTCCTCAATTTCATCGGGAACTTTTCCGCCCAATTCTTCGTCAATTTGTCTTGAAAGTTCAATTATTTGTTTTGCCTTATTCTCGTAAAACCCGACCGGGTAAATCGCCCGTGCAAGCTTGTCCGCATCTACATTCTTCATTTCCGCAGGAGTCTTTGCAAGTTCAAGCATTCTTAAAGTCGCGGGATAAGTGGTTCGATCATTAGTCCTCAGACTTAATATGCAGGATATTAAAACAAGATAAGGATCCCTAAAAGTATCCATGAGGTGAACAAAATCACTCACAGGTTGTTTTGCTTCTTTAAGTTTTTGTACAACCTCGTCTATCATAAATACATAATAAAACAAAAGAAAATTATTTGATATGACGGATTATTTTTGCGGGGTTACCTGCCACAATACAATTATCGGGAATTGATTTTGTAACAACGCTTCCTGCCCCTACAATCGCCCCATCTCCGATTGTAACTCCCGACAAAATAGTTACGCTTGAACCAATCCAGACATTATTACCTATTACAACTCTTCCGGGCACCATTGCAGCCCTGTTTTCGGGGTCAATATCATGATTAAGAGTTGCTATTACTACCTTATGACCTATTAATACGTTATCACCGATTATAATACCGCCCTGATCCTGAAAATTACAGCACGCGTTTATAAAAACATTTTTTCCCAACCTTATATTTTTACCGCAATCAGTGTAAAACGGAGGGAATAATCTAAAACTCTCATCCACATGCCTGCCCGTCAGCTTGGAAAAAAGTTCAACAAGCTCTTGGGGTGTGTGATATTGGTTGTTTATAACGTTTGTAATCTTCATTGCTTCCTGACTTAACTTATGAAACATCTCAAAAACATCCGTACCCGCTTCAACCTTTTGCTGCGTTTCCATAAAATCCAAAAATTTGTCAAGTTCCATAGTTCAGTCCTCTCTTTTTTTCATTATTTAACAGCTTTATTAAAATAGCAAATACTTATAATAAATACTCAATTATGCCTGAAAAGTATACACAAAATCTAAGCTGTTTTTCCCTTTTTTCTTGCAAGCGGAACAGATTCTAACCTTGACTTTGCCATAAGAAGGTACTCCCTGAGCCCCGAATTATCAATCTCCTCCTGAGAATGATAATTTGTCAGAGTATCCTTCCGCTTGCTCCTGCCAAGACTGGTAGCATTAAATTTTATCATTTTATCTCCGTTAATAAACAAACTTTTTTTGATTTTATCATTTTGACCCAAAATAATTATTTTTAAGCATTCAACACCCTGCATTACGGGGAAACTCAAATATATGCTTTCATGAGCCGGAGTTATATCTTTTAAGTTTAATGACGGGCTGCTCATAACGGTTTCAATCCGATATTTTTGTTTAAAAGCTTTTTTTCTGTCAGTCTCTTTTATGTTTTTTATTCTTGTTTTACAAGCCTTAAGCAAATCCCTTACCGTCTTTATCAAATCAAGACATTCTTCATCAATAACCCCAATTTCCCCTGTTGTCATGTGCTCTTTTAATATTTCTCTTCTTTGAATGGCAGCTTGAATATATTGTTTATATTTAACCATTTCATTTTTCAATGTCTCAAGTTGTATTCCCAAAAGTGGGGAATCAAGTTCTCTCTGAGAGCAATAAACATTTTTATCACCAACTTTCAGAACCCGGCTAAAATTGGTCTCTTTTAACGCCTCCCCTTTGGGATTTATAAAAAAGTGTTTTGGCTCACTATTCTCACCTTGAATTTTTATGTAGAGGTGTTTTTCTCCTGTTCTACCCGAAAGTATATTCACCGAAAATTTTTCATTATTGGTTCCTATATTTTCAAAATCTATTTGTTTTGAGCCGTGAGTCCCCCCTTTTTTAACAAACTGATACCCGTTTTTTATTCTTGAACGTGAGTTTAAATTACTTATAGAATCAATCTCCGCTTGTATTTCCACAAACAAAGTCCTGATATCATCGACAAGTTTTGCATTTTCATTTCTAAAAGAAGCTCTCGACACCAACTTCTCCATTACGGAATTAATATCGGAATTAACGAAAAACTTTCTTATTTGAAGCAGTGCAAAATCAAGTTTTTCAAATATATTTGATAAAAAAGTATTCACATCCGACATACCAGAAGAAAATCCGTCAGCATTTTCTAATCTGTTAAATCTTATCTTCACATCCCTAAGCTTTTGATTTTTATTTCCCAATTCTTCAACAATAAGCGTACTGCTATCAGGAGAGCCGAGCCTAATTTTTTTACCCTCCAACTTAAAAGATATTCCTTCTTTTGAAAAAGTATCAAGTCGCGTTGTTTTTTTTAGCAGTTCCAACGTCTTTCTCACACCGTAAACATGGGTTCCCTGATTCAATTTTTGTATGTTTGGAGAAACCATATTTAAAGCACGCAATATGTCATCAGCCTGTTCTGCTACAGGTCTTGACAAAGATGGCAAGGATTTTACACCGTAAAAACTCATATTAGTATTTCGACCATTAATTAGCATACTAATATAAAATTCGTAAAAATAAATTTTGCTATCTTAATCAAAATATCTCTTTATGGTCTCTATTATTTTAACGGAAGCCGTACCGTCACCGTAAGGATTTTTAGCCGTTAATCTTGTCTCGGCTTTAGGCAAGGAAAGTATTTTTTCGCTTTCCGCCGTAATTTTTTCATAATCGGCACCTACAAGCTTTGAAACACCCGCTTCAATCCCCTCTTTTCTTTCCGTTTCATAGCGCATAACAAAGGTCGGACAGGCAAAAGAAGGAGCTTCCTCCTGTATACCGCCCGAATCGGTAAGAATAAGTTTTGCATGTTTCATAAGATAAACAAGATTCGGGTAATCAAGAGGCGGCAGTAGATAAATATTCTTAAACCCGCCTAAACGAGCGTAAATTTTATCTTTTACATTCGGATTCGGATGAACCGGAATAACAAAAGTATGATCGGAATACTTTTCAGCGAGATATGAAATTGCATCAATTATCCTATCAATACGCTGTCCGTGGTTTTCCCTTCTGTGTGCGGTAATTAAAACCAGTTTGTCATCTATAGGAATCTTCTTTTCTTTATAAAAATTCTCAGAGCTTTCAATAACATCTTTTGACAAGCAAAAAAGTGCATCAATAACGGTATTCCCGACCACATGAATTTTATTATCGTCAATATTTTCTTTCAATAAAGCTTCCCTGTTCACATTAGTCGGAGCAAAATGCAAATCCGCAACACGAGAAGTCATCTGCCTCATAACCTCCTCTGGAAAGGGTTCGTAAATATCGTATGAACGCAGTCCTGCCTCAACATGAAATATCGGAACTTTATGATAAAAACTTGTCAAAGCACCGCATAAAACAGTCATGGTATCGCCCTGAACAATTGTCGCATCTATTTTATTTTCACAAAAAACCCTATCAAGCGAGGTCAAAATTCTTGCCTGCACCGAAGATAAAGACTGATTCTCCCTCATACAGTCCAGATTAATATCTGCTTTAAGCCCAAAATATGCAAGCGTCTGATTAGAAAGTTCTTTTTGCTGCTCTGTGTTACAAATTATTACATTAAACTTGTCGGAAAACTTTTTCATTTCTAATATAATCGGTGCAAGTTTAATGATTTCCGGTCTTGTCCCAAAAATAAAAACAATATTTTTCATACAAATAATTATACAATAAAATCTTTTTTTGCTATACTAAAAGTTAAGCAAGGAGAGTTTTAATATGCGTCAACGACCACATGAACAAGACAAAAATGAACGCCGCCGCAATTTTCTTCCCGTAGAAGAAAATTTTACCGCGGAACAGGTAAAAGAAGAAGCTTCGAGATGTTTACACTGCAAAAACCCTAGATGCGTACAGGGTTGTCCCGTAAACATCAACATACCTGAATTTATTAAAGCTTTAAAAGAAGACGACTTGGAAAAGGCAGGGGATATAATAAGAGAAACAAGTATGCTTCCCTCGGTATGCGGAAGGGTTTGCCCTCAGGAAAGACAATGTGAAGGGAACTGTATTTTAGGCATAAAAGGAGAGTCAGTTGCGATTGGAGCACTGGAAAGGTATGTTGGCGACAACACAGAAGCCAAATCTACCGAAATAGTTCCTAGCGGCAAAAAAGTGGCAATAGTGGGCTCCGGCTGTGCAGGTATAACCGCCGCTTGCGACTTAAGAAAAGCAGGGCATGAGGTAACCGTATTTGAAGCATTGCACGAATTCGGCGGAGTTTTAAGATACGGAATTCCGCCTTTCAGACTTCCCAGAACAGTGCTTGACCGAGAAATTAAAGCTCTTAAAGATATGGGAGTAAAATTTGAAAAAAACGTAATTGTAGGAAAGTCAGTTACTCTTAAGCAGTTAAAAGAAGACGGTTACGATGCTATATTTATATGCTCCGGAGCAGGGCTTCCCAAGATGATGCATATTCCCGGAGAAAATCTGAACGGAGTATTTTCGGCAAACGAATTCTTAACAAGAGTTAATTTAATGCACGCAAATGAAGACAACTCTGCGACAACCTTAAAGCCTGGAGAATCTGGTGCGGTATTCGGCGGCGGAAACGTTGCAATGGATGCAGCAAGAACCGCAGTCAGAGTGGGATTCAAAAAAGTGTACATCGTTTACCGCAGAACAGAGGCAGAACTTCCTGCACGTCTTGAAGAAATAAGGCACGCAAAAGAGGAAGGGGTTATTTTTCAGTTCTTACATGCCCCCTCTGAAATACTTGAAAAAGATGGTTATGTAGCGGGAATGAAATTTGAGATTATGGAACTTGGTGAATCGGACGAATCCGGCAGACGCAAACCCGTCGGAACAGGCAGATACACGGAACTTGACATCGATACCGTTATAGTAGCACTCGGAACGGGTCCTAATCCTATCATCCAGAAATCAGCTCATCTGGACGGCTTAGATTTTGAAACCGATAAAAAAGGATACTTTGTTGTTAATGAGGAAACAAGAGAAACTTCAATCCCGACAATTTATGCCGGAGGCGATGTCGCTCCTATAGGAGAATCAAATGCAATTAATGCCATGGGAGCGGGTAAAAAAGCGGCAAAAGCTATAAATGAATATCTCTTAAAATAAGTTTACAAAAGATTTATTTTATGATATAGTTTTGATGTACAAGAGTGCAATAAAGGAGATTAAAGAAACGGTAGAATCTCCCGAGTTATAAAAAGAGGGCTTTTTAATGCTTATAGAAAAATATTTGGAAGTTGTTGTTAAACAAAGAGGCTCTGACTTACACATATCAGCGGGGCTCCCTCCTGTCGTACGTATTGACGGCAATCTGCAAAGGATGGACGTTCCGGCTCTTAAACCGGAAGAAGTTGAGTTGTTACTTTTTCCGATGTTAAACAAAGAACAAAGACGTAAACTTGAACAAGATTGGGAATTGGACTTCTCATACGGGATTCAGGGTTTAAGTCGTTTCAGGGTTAATATATACAAGGACAGAGGTAACTATGCAGCAGCATTCCGTGTAATTGCTTCTCAAGTTCCCTCATTTAAAGAATTGGGGCTGTCGGATACGGTAAGAAAAATTGCGGAAAAACCTCGTGGCTTGGTACTTGTTACGGGTCCTACAGGTTCCGGTAAATCTACTACATTAGCCGCAATGATTAACTATATCAACGAAACCCGTTCCGAACATATTTTAACAATTGAAGACCCTATAGAGTTTATCCATCCGTCAAAACGTTCAATTATCCACCAGAGAGAACTGGGTCAGGATACAAGAAGCTTTGCGAACGCCTTGAAATCCGCACTGCGTGAAGACCCTGATATCATACTGGTTGGTGAGATGCGTGACTTGGATACAATAAGATTAGCATTGACCGCAGCAGAAACAGGTCACTTGGTATTCGGAACTCTGCATACGTCTTCGGCTTCACAAACTATTGACCGTATCATTGACGTATTCCCCGAAGGTCAGCAGCAACAAGTTAGGGTTCAGCTTTCAAACTCTCTTGTAGCAGTATTTTCACAAACTCTTTTACCGCTGCTTCAGTCAGACGGAACAAAGAGCGGTCGTATTATGGCACAAGAAGTTATGCTTGTTATACCCGCAATTGCAAACTTAATACGTGAAGCAAAAGCGGCACAGATTTATTCTACAATGCAGACCAATTCCGGCTTCGGAATGCAGACTCTGGAGATGGCTCTGAGAGATTTGTATATAAGAAAGAAAATTACCCTTGAGGATGCTCTTGCACGGTCAAGCCGTCCCGAGGAATTTAAACGCGGATTACAAAATTCATAAGACAACAAAAAAAGCGGGTAAACCCGCTTTTTTTGTTGCTTTTCATAAGTGTTTGTAATACAATTGTTATGTATATTTAAAGCTTTAAAAAGGAGGAAGCTAGATTATGGAAACATACGGAATCGAAAAATTTGGTATTATAGGACCAAAAGCTGTTTATAGAAACCTGACTCCTGCTCAGCTAACGGAAGCGGCTTTGAGACTCGGTGAAGGTTCTTTAAGCAACACAGGTGCACTGGTTGTTACAACAGGCAAATATACGGGACGTTCTCCCAAGGATAAATTCATTGTAGATACAGAATCTATTCACAATGACATTGCTTGGGGAAAAGTAAATAAGCCCATAAGCAGAGAAAGATTTAATTCAATAAAAGGTAAGATTGCAGCATACTTACAAAATCGTGAAGTCTTTATATTTGACGGTTTTGCAGGGGCAGACAAAACTTACACACAAAAATTCAGAGTAATCAATGAAATGGCAAGCCAGAATTTGTTTATCCACCAACTGTTAATCCGTCCGACGGCAGAAGAATTGGCAAATTACGGTGAGCCTGATTATACAATTCTCTGTGCACCGGGATTCAAGTGCGATCCTGAAGTTGACGGAGTTAATTCGGAAGCTTGTATTGCAATTGATTACGAAGCTCACGAAATCATAATTTGCGGTTCTCAATATTCAGGCGAAATCAAAAAATCAGTATTCGCAACAATGAACTATGTGATGACACAAATGAATGTACTTCCGATGCACTGTTCTGCAAACATGGATCCGCAAACAGGCGAAACAGCAGTATTCTTCGGTCTTTCGGGCACAGGAAAAACAACTCTGTCTGCCGATCCGAACCGTAAATTAATCGGAGACGACGAACACGGCTGGTCACCTGACGGCGTATTCAATTTTGAAGGCGGATGTTATGCAAAATGTATAAACCTTTCACAAGAACATGAGCCTGAGATTTACAACGCAATCAAGTTCGGCTCACTTGTAGAAAATGTTGTTATGGACCCCAATACACGTGAATTTGACTTTAACGACGGCTCTTTGACCGAAAATACACGTGTCGGTTATCCTATAGATTACATTGATAATGCACAGATTCCTTCAAAAGGCGGCATTCCTAAGGTTGTTATATTCTTAACAGCTGATGCATTCGGTGTTTTACCGCCTATCTCAAGATTGGATAAAAATGCTGCAATGTATCACTTTGTAACAGGATTTACTTCTAAACTTGCAGGTACGGAAAGAGGCGTAACAGAGCCGCAACCAACATTCTCTACTTTATTCGGCGAACCGTTTATGCCGATGGATGCTTCTGTTTACGCAAAAATGTTAGGCGAAAAGCTTGAAAAATACGGCACAAAAGTTTACCTTGTAAACACAGGATGGGCAGGCGGTTCTGCAGCATCAGGTGCTAAACGTATGAAGTTAAGCTACACAAGAGCTATGGTAACTGCAGCATTGAACGGCTCATTTGATAATATCGAATTCAAACATCACGATGTATTCAATGTAGATTATCCGACATCTTGCCCGAATGTTCCTGATGAAATGCTCGATGCAAGAGGAATGTGGACTGATAAAAATGCTTATGATGAAGCTGCTAACAAGCTTGCTCAAATGTTTGCGGACAATTTCGCTTCTAAATACCCGAACATGCCTGCTGAAATAGTTAATGCGGGACCGAGAGCAACTGCTAACGTATAACAGTTAATTCTAGAAAATTAAAGAAAACACCTCACAATAATAATTGTGAGGTGTTTTCTTATAAAACAAAGCCTAAGTTTACCGACTTTATTGTTCTTTGTCGCCTTCTTCTTTCTCTGACTCCAGGCTTGATAAAGGTACAGCCCGTCCGTCGGCTGATAGAACTAACATCGATTTATTCGCCATTGCTGTCATCAATACCGCATTCAGTGCAGATGCCGATGGTGCTGCTGCAAGTGCCCCGATCATTTTCCCACTATCAAATGCCGAGTGACTTTCAATTCCTTTATCGGATTCCTCTTTACCGATTGTATCGGATTCTTGTCCGCTTTCTTCCTTACCTTTTAACCCTTCCACAACATCAACAACAGTAAAAAATTCTGTAGCCTGTTGATACAATTCTGAACATTGAGCTTTAACTCTATCCAGGAATGTCATACGTTCTTTGCCTGTTAATTCACCGTCAGGTCCCTTTTCACCTTTTGCATTTTCTGTATCACATTCTTTAAAAATACTGTTTATGTTTGCACGCTGAGTTTCATTCAATTCCACGCCGCTGTCTTTTAAAAACCGTGTAAATCCTTCCATATTCATTTTTAAATTGCCGTAATCGGGTATTTGACTCATAATATTCACTCCTTAATTTTGTACAACCAATTTTATTAACGGCAAATTTTAGAAAAACTTTAGGATATGTTAAGAAATTGTTACAATATATCTAACGGATCGACGTCTATAGCAAGCTTTATATCTTTGGGGAGCGTGATTTTACCCAAAAATTTTGAGACAAAATCGTGACCTTTTTGAGAGAGTTTATTTTTAATCAATATTTGAAAACGATAAAAACCGTGTAACTTTTCAATTACGCACGGTGTCGGACCCAAAGTCTCCAAATATTCACTAAATCCGAACTTATCAGTCATAGTATTAAGTCTTAATGCGATTTCCATCGCGGATTTTTCGGCTCTAAAATTATTTTGCGAAGATAAAATCAGCCTTATTATTTGGCTAAACGGCGGGTAATCAAACTCCTGCCTAGCTTTTATTTCCGTTTCAAAGAATTTTTCATAATTCTGGGACTTTGCAGTCTGAAAGGCGTAGTAATCAGGATTGTAAGTTTGGAAAAGCACTTTGCCTTTAAACTCACCTCTTCCTGCCCTGCCTGCAACCTGGGTCAAGAGTTGGAATCCCCTTTCTGAGGCTCTAAAATCCGGGACATTAAAACCCGAATCCGCACTTAATACCCCGACAAGAGTAACATTAGGGTTATCTAAACCTTTTGCTATCATCTGTGTACCGACAAGGATATCAATTTCACCCCGCTGAAATTTGTTTAAAAGTTCGATATGGGCATTTTTTCTGGTTAAAATATCGCTGTCGATTCTCTCAACCCTTTTATCGGGATACAGTTCTTTTATCAAAACCTCTATCTTTTGCGTTCCGACTCCCGAAGTAGACAAAGCGTCACTTCCGCATTGAGGACAATAATCGGGAAAACTCATCTCTTTGCTGCAATAATGGCACTTCAACTTCTTAATACTTGCATGCCAAATCATCGGAATAGAACAATCAGGACATTCAATAACGGTTCCGCAGGATTTGCATTGAGTATAAGTCGAGTAACCGCGTCTGTTCATAAGCAAAATTACCTGCTGTCCCCGCTCTAGCGTCTCCGTTATCTCCGTTTGCAGAGGTTTTGATATAATTCCTCTATAAGCAGCTTTACCGTATTCCTGCATATTAATTACCTGAGGAACGGCAAGCGGAGAATTTCTGAATCTGTGCTTCATCTCAAACAGGTTGTTATTGTTTAGGGCATAATAATACGTCGAAACATCAGGAGTTGCCGAACCCAATAAAAGCGGTGCCTGATGAAACTGTGCCAAACGCCTTGCAACTACTCTTGCATCATACCTCGGTGCAGGATTTGTTTGCTTATAAGCCCCCTCATGCTCCTCATCAATAATTATCAAACCTATGTTTTGAAGCGGAGCAAACACCGCCGAACGTGCTCCCGCAAGTATCTTCACTTCGTTTTTGTAAAGTCTCTGCCATACATCGTATTTTTCTCCGTCAGATATGCTGCTGTGCCAAATTGCCACATCTTTTATACCAAACTTTCTTGCAAGACGCTTGGTCAATTGAGATGCCAATGCAATTTCAGGTGCAAGAAATAAAACATTTTTACCTGAATCCAATACATCCTTGATTAATTTGAAATAAACTTCGGTCTTTCCCGAAGCCGTAACCCCGTAGAGTAAAATCGGTTTTGGTGATTTCAACTTTGCCTTTATACCCTCGTAAGCAGTAATTTGTTCTCCCTCAAGCTCATACAAAGGCTCAGTTTCAACATCCTTGAATATAAAAAGCGGATTGCGGTATATATACTCTTCCTCGATTTTTACATAACCGCTCTCTGCAAGTTTCTTCATTGTCGCTCTTGTAGTCTTAGCAATTTCCTCAAATTCAATCAAAGAGCACTTGCCTCTGTCTTTTAAGAGCGAAATTATTTCCCTTTGGCGTTTTGTAAGCCCTTCTCCCGCCTCCTTAATCAAAGAAACCGAAAGTTCCACTTTAGCATTCTTCTCTATCAGCTTCATCGGCAACGCGGCATTCAAAACCGTTACAAAATCAGTACAATAATAATTCGCAACCCACTCTAAGAGTTTTAAGTACTTGAGAGAAAACAAAGGTGTTTCATCCAAAATCCGATTAATTTTCTTAGCCTTAAAATCCCCGGGTAAATAATCGGAAAACCCGACTACAAAAGCATTAATAAGCCCCTGACGTCCAAAAGGTACAAGAACCGCCTGACCGATTTGTATAACATCCCGCATTTCGTCAGGTATTAAATAACTAAAGGTTTTCACTCCCAAACCTTTTATATTAACTAAAACCAACGCATATTTCATTAAGATTACCTAATCCGAGATGTTACTGTTCAAAACTCTATCCACGCAAGCTTTTGAAGAATACTGCCACTCTCTTTTAGAAATCCTTGAAACCTTCAAGCCGGAACGCTCTATAATAGCCTGCTTTTTCATATTAGAAACTTTTGAAGGAACATTATCCTCCACACCGTCACATTCGATAACAAACTTATTATCTACAAGCAAATCAACGCTCAGCCCCGCAATCTCCACTCCGCAGGTTACTTCATGCCCGAGCTCCCTAAATGCCTGAGCTACCTCTTTTTCAAATCCGTTTTTGTAGATATTTTCATCAAAATCATCGGAACTTCTTAGTGCATACCTGTTTTCATACTCTTCAACATACCCCAAATAACTCCTCAAAAGTCCTTCGGGCAATTCCCTCGGATTTTTGGAGATAAAGTTAATCATTTGATAGCGTGCCCTTGTTATCGCAACATTGAACAGGTTGGGTTTTTGAAGGAAAATCAAACTCTGCGGAAAACTGTTGTTTGCATAAGCCCAGGAAATAAGGATGATGTCTCTTTCATCTCCCTGAAACGTATGTGCGGTACCTATTTCAATCTGATGTTTTTCTATCATGTGTTCGGAAAGCACCTTGGCAACAGAGATTTTCAACTGTTCAACCTGTGCACGGAACGGAGAAATAATACCGATACTTACAGGTTTCTCAGGATTCTTCCTCTCATCTTCCACAACTATTTCGTGCAATCTTTTTACAAGAGCCTCTATCTCAGGCAGATTTCGCGTAGCATCAAAGTCTACCTTCCCGTCGGGAACAACTACTGTCTCAAGCACCTTTCTGGTATTATCGTTTCGACGCATAACCCTTATTCTGCCGCCATAAAATTCCTTGTTCGAAAAATTAATAATCGGAGGCAGGCTTCTGAAATGTTCATCCAAAAGCACAGGATGCATTGAATAATAGTTTGCCAAATCAAACATGGAATTAGTTCTAAACCGCCACATAAGCTGATATCTGTCGTTAATTCCGTACTGTGAAAGAAACGATTGTTCTTTTGCCTTTTCCAGGAAGGAAAGATGCGGGAGCTGCTTATCATCACCGACAACGACCGCCTTCTTCGCTCTGTAAAGAATAGGAAAGCAGCTTGCAATATCGCATTGGGAAGCCTCATCTATAATTACAACATCAAACAATCCGGGCTTCATCGGAAGCGAACCCGAAACTGCATAGGTTGTCACACACCAGCAGGGAAATGCCTCCAAAAGCGGTCTGAAATCTTCGGTTTCCAAAAGACGATTTTGCAGGTTTTTCTTTCTCTCAACCAATGATTTTGAATGAACAAAAAGACGTTGTCTCTTTACAGGGTCTTGCATTAACCCCTTAAGAGCTTGTCTGCGTTTAGTTTTTAGAATATCAACCGCAAGACGTTTTTGTTTCCTTTTCATATTCCTTATCTGTTCGGAAAGAACATGAATATTTCCGATATTTTGGATTTCTGTTTCAATTTTTCTTGCTCTGCAAATGAGTTTTGCAAATTCCAACTCCGTCCTCAAAGCTGATAAGTTTTCGTTATTTACTTCAAAATTATTGATTTTCAAAGCTTTTTTAAGGTTTCCGATTGCGGAAATATTCTTAATCCCCGCCCAAAAACCGGCTTTTTCAAGATTGTTACTCAAAGAGTTAATGGAATTTTCAACCAGATTTATTTCGTCCTCTTTAAGTACATTTTTGATAAATATCGGAGATGAATGCATCGGCTCTTCGAGTTTTATCTCTTCATTTAAGTTCGTCCACTCTTCTTCGAGCTTGATAATCTTTTCGGACTTTTTTTCCAGGTCGGAAATCGCCTTCAAAAGATTTTCCATATCCGAAACATCACAAAATATTGAATTTTCTGCACCTTCATCCAAATCGACTTTATTTGCAAGAAGGTCCTGAAGCTGCATGCTGAGTTCCCGTTGATAATTAAGACGCCCTGCCCTCAAAGCCAAAAAAGGTGCTCCGAGTTCATTCAGCCGTTCCGCAACAACGTCAACCGCTTTATCCATACGGGAAGCTACCAGAACCGTTTTTCCGTTCGCGATAAGATGTGCCGCAAGGTTCACAATCGTCTGAGATTTTCCCGTACCGGGAGGACCAAACACTGAAACAAGCTTGGCATTCTCTACATTTTTTATTACATTCAACTGTGCGTCGGACAAAGAAAGCGGAGTTACCGGGAAAAAGTCTGCCAGCGTTTTTTGCTGAGTATCCGTAGGTTTAGACTGAGTATACTCTTCATTTATCAGGTTCAATACCGTCTCACGGTATATCCCGCTCGGTTTTTCCGCTATTTGGGTTAACTCGTGCAAAACTCCCGCCGTCACTGACGGACGCTTTGTAAGAATTATTGCACATTGATTCGTAAGACTTATTTTATCCAGTTTTAATGAGGTTTTTTTGGAGTTTTCTTCTTCCTCAATTATTTCGTCAATATTCTCTGAATTAATCTTTTCGTTATAAAAATCCTTGGAAACATTATCCTCTTCAATTTTCAAATCGGAATTTAATGAGACATCAATATCGGGAATAATTGATTTTAATGTCGTTAAGAATATATCAAGCTTTTCCTGCGTTATCGGGACAGACGGCACAACATCCAAAAGACCTTCCAACAGCTGTTCTGTCTCGTCTTCATCATCACTCTTTTTCATCAAAGCCGTTAAAGCTCCGGTATTAAGAGACAAGAATTCATCTGTCAACATACAGTTAATGTTCACACCGTTACGTTCCAACCTGCAAGGAGCATAAAGAAGCGGCGTCAGAAATTCGTTTTTTTTGCCGCTTTTGGATTTGCCTGTTAAAAAAATGTAACCGTATATCAGGTATTTATCCTTTTGGCTTGTCTCCGATTGAATCATAAGCTCGGTAAGCTTCGGATCCGAGCCTTCCAGTCGCAAATACTCCAACCCTTGCGTAAACAAAGTATCAGGGTCTTTTAAAAATATCCACTTATTATCCTTATCCGCTTTAAGATTCCTGAAAGTAGAGCTCTTTACCTCTTCCCGCACACAGTCGTGAAGATACTGGCTCAGCTTCTTTATAAAACTGTTATTAAATGCAGAATTTATCGCTCTGGTTGCTTCTTGTAGCATACTCACTCCATTGTACCTATATAATAAGCTGATTATACCACATATTTATATAAATTAATACTATTAATATACGAGTTTTAAAGTAAAATCGGTTAAACTTTTTACTTCGTGCAATGTTTTGGTAATCTTCGATTACCAAAACCTATTTTTTGTTACATTTACCCCCACCAATTTTAAAATAGAACACGTTATTCATAATCCAAACCGCACGCATGTGAGCTTTAGCGAACAATAGCGTGCGTAAGTGATTGGGCGTATGCCCTCCCTTGCTGACATACGAACTTAACGTGAAATTAAGTGTCTTTGCGAGGACGATTAGTCCGAAGCAATCCAGCTTTTTATTAACTTTAATTTTCGTAATTCTTGAGTAGTGGTTAAAAAGTGACTAAGTGATTAAGTGATTAAGTGAATAAGAAGTTAACATTTAAGAGATTCTTCTGTTTTATTTACCCCCTGAATGACGGCATGTTTGAAAGGAGATTCTTCGGCTCTTACGAGCCTCTGAAAGACGATATACTATTTCGATTCTTCTGTTTTATTTACACCTATTTACTCCCTGAAAGACAATATACCGTTAAGATTCTTCTGTTATATATTTACCCCTTTACCCCCATTTACCCCCTTTTCAACCATGCGGACTAATTGGACGTTAAGCCTACAAATCTCATTTACCCCCTTTCAACCATGCGGACTAATTGGACGTTAAGCCTACAAATCTCATTTACCCCTTTTCTTTCTCTTTTATTGCGAAATCAACAATCCTTTTAATGTATGAGTAATCGGGGAGAAAAATATGTTAACATGAATAAAAATAAGGAGATTTTATGAAAAAATTATTATTGCTGCTTGCCCTGGCGTTTATCCCGCTTGTATTTGCAAATGAAACCCCGTCTGCTACAGAACCCCAAAACATTATGTTTGAAAACTGCACCAAACTTTTTGCAGTTAACAAAGAAAAGTTATTCTATCTTACACTCTCATCGCTTTCCGCAAATCGTTTTCTTATTGATGAAGTCCAAACATCAAACGGATACGTGATTTTTACGGTAAACAGAAATAAATACCTTGCTACAATTGCGGGTGTTGACGGTTCAAACTCCATTCTGAAAATCACTCCCTGCAATAATATTTACAATTTCCCGCCCGGAATTGTTACAAACACTTTCAAATATATTGATTTGAACCTAAATACGGATTTGAAAAGTTAATTCTCAAATTTTATCGCCAAAGGACCGGAGAGGAGGAGGTGTTTGGTGAAAAAACTTATTACACTGATTGTTATAACATTTTCCATTCTGACTCTGACAGCTTGCTCAATAAGACAGGAGGCAAGCTCCAGAGAGGTTGTATTCTGGACTTTGCAGATGGGTGATTATGCGGATTACATGTACAGAATTATCCGCACTTACGAAAAAGAACATCCGAATATAAAAATCAACTGGATTGACGTACCATTTTCCGAGGGTGAAAAAAGAACCCTTGCAGCAGTCATGACAGACAACCCTCCCGATTTAATCAATCTTAATCCCGATTTTTCCGCCCTGCTTGCTCAGAAAGGAACCCTTGAAGAAATAGACGAAAGTGCCGTAAAAGAATTTAATCCCGAAATAATAAACGCACTTAAATACAATGACAAACTCTACTCCATTCCCTGGTATGCCACAAGTGCAATCACAATATACAACAAAGAATTATTTGAACAATCGGGCATTATAAGACTCCCGAAAACTTACAGGGAATTAGGCTCCGTATCAGAAAAAATCAAACAAAATACGGGGGCTTATTCCTACCTTCCGACGATAACCGAGAATGATACAATGGTTAAAATCCTTAACAAATACGGCGTTACTGATGATATGACTCAGGCTGAGCCGATATTTGAAATGTATAAAGATTTATACCAAAAAGATTTAATCCCGAAAGAAAGTATCACTTTTACGCTAAGAGAAGCTCTTGAACAGTATATGGCGGGTAAAATCGTATTTTTTCAGGGCGGAGCAAATTTTCTGACCATGATAAAAGAAAATGCCCCTTCGGTTTACGAAAAAACAGACGTTACGGAACAAATTAAAGGACCCGTCGGACAGAATGATTTTTCGGTTATGAATTTTGTAATCCCGCTAAGAGCAAAACACAAAAAAGAAGCCTTGGATTTCTGCCTCTATCTTACAAATGCCGAAAATCAACTTGAACTTGCCAAAATGACCAATGTTATAGCAACAAACGATACCGCCTTAGGAGACAGTTTTTACAATGACTATTCCTCTCTGGAATCAAAAGCACGCTCTATAAGTGCAAAACAAATAAAAAAAATTACACCTCAGCTAAAGCAGAGAAGAAACCAGAAGGAAATTAACACACTCGTAAACACTGCCGTCCAATCTGCGTTGTTACAGAAAGACTCCGTCGAAAATATCTTAAAAAAACTTGACAAAGATATAAAAGGAATTGCGGAATAATATATACATTTACCTCTTTTTATCCTATACTTGTTCTTAAATAGAATATGAGAGGATAGAAAATGTTAAAAGATTTTTTCTTAAATGAAGTTGAAGAAGCGATACTAAAAGCAATAAAAGAAAACAAGCTCGGGCAGGCTCAAGAATACACAAAAGGGAGTTTAATTATTGAAAAGCCAAAAAATCCCGATTTCGGAGATTTTGCGGTTAACGTATCTTCGCTTGCACGCACAGCGAAGATTGCACCGCCAATGATTGCAAATGCCATTGTTGAAAATCTTTCCAAAAAGAATTATACGGTATCGGTTATCGGCGGATTCATAAACTTCAAGACAGACAATATTCTTTTAGCAGAAGCAATAGAAGAAATATTACAAAAAAAAGAAAACTACGGGCGTCCCGAAAAAATAGAAAAAGAAAAGATTTTGCTTGAATACGTTTCCGCCAACCCGACCGGACCTTTTCACATAGGTCACGGACGCTGGGCTGCCATGGGCAGTGCTCTTGCAAATCTCCTGAAATTCTACGGGCACGAAGTTTATCAGGAATTTTACATAAATGATGCGGGAAGCCAAATTCAAAAGCTCGGGAACTCACTAAAAATAAGAGTTCAGCAAGAACTCGGTCAGGATGTGGATTTCCCGACGGATGAAATCGAAAGAAAAAATTATTACCCCGGAGAATACTTAATTCCGGTTGCCAAAAAGTTTTTATCAGAGCATGAACCTACGGATGATATACAGGTACTTTCGGATTATGCAAAAAAAGAGATGGAAAATTGTCAGAAGAAGCTTCTTGAAGATTTCAGAGTACATTTTGATAATTTTTATTCAGAGCTTGAATTGCATAAATCGGGCAAAGTTGAAGAGAGTTTTAAGGCACTTATGGCAAAAGGTATGCTGTACGAAAAGGATGGTGCAATGTGGTTTAAGTCCTCAGAATTCGGCGATGACCAAGACAGGGTTATAAAAAAAGCAGACGGCTCCAACACTTATTTAACCGCGGACATTGCCTATCACGCCGACAAGTTTAACAGAGGTTACGACAGACTCATAAATATATGGGGGGCAGACCATCACGGTTATGTAGCAAGAGTGAAGGCATCACTGGAAGCACTCGGATACAATCCCGACAAGTTGGAAATTCTCCTCGGACAATTGGTGAATCTGGTAATCAACGGTGAAGAAGTCAGAATGGGTAAACGCAAAAACATGGTTACGCTGGATGATTTGATTGAAGAAGTCGGAATTGATGCAACCAGATACTGGATGGAAATGCGAAATATCGATATGACACTGGATTTTGATATTGAGCTTGCAAAACGGTCAACAGACGAAAACCCTGTTTTCTATGTTCAATATGCACACGCACGTGTATGCTCAATTCTAAGAAATGCAGTCAGTGAAAGGATTAATCCCGAAACGGGTAAAAAAACTCCTGCACCGCTTACAACAGAAGAGCTTGACAATTTGGTAAACAATTTTGATAAGAACATAATTCTCAAGACCGTAGATTCTGCAAAACCGCTAATTTTAAAACTGGAAGAATTCAAATCTGTCATTATTCTTTCTGCCATAAACAGAACGGTTTACACAATCTGCCGTTACGTTCAAGAGCTTGCTGCAGAGTTTCACTCATTCTATAATTCTAACCGCGTAATTTGCGAAGATAAGGATTTAATGAAAGCACGCCTTGCATTAATGATTGCAATAAAAACAACACTCAAAAATGCACTGGATATTCTTGCGGTATCGGCACCCGAAAAGATGTAATACTAAAGACACTTAAACGGAAACCAGTTTTTTGATATCTGTTTTAGGCGGATTTCCAAACAATTTTTTATATTCCCTGCTAAACTGGGTCGGGCTTTCGTATCCGACTTCATAGCAGGCGGTTGAAGCGTCGTAATTTCCTGAAAGCATTAGTCTCTGTGCTTCATACAGTTTTAACTGTTTTTGATACTGCAACGGACTCACGCGAGTGACTTTTTTGAAATTTCTGTAAAAAGATGAAGATGCCATATTTACATCACGTGCAACATCATCCATATTAAGCTTTTCACTATATCTGTCTTTTATAATGGAAATAGCTTTTGCTATTTGATTAGACCTTGTTCCCTTGGTATTTATTGCACACAGTTGACTGCCAAGAGGACCGATTAAGAGTCTGTAATATATTTCTTTTATTATCATTGGAGATAAGAGTTTTTGCTCTGCTTCGGATTTATCCAAAAGCAGTGAAAGGCGATAAAAAGCGTCCAAGAGTTCAGAATCCGTATCCGCAATAGCAAGTGCTCTTTCTTCCGTCTGTTCAATCTTAGGTAATTTAGTCTCCAGAATAAGATTAGATATTAAATTTGAATTCAACTCCAATATTAATACCACAAAAGGTGTTTTCATATCAGCTTCAACAACACGACTTGAGACGGGAATATCCGTACAGGAAACAACATATTGACCTTTCGTATAAAAAATATAATACCCGAATTATGGCCTGGGGGCCGTTCGCGGAAGGTAAGAACAATATGTTCAAAAATGAGGTTCTTGTATCAATCGGAGAAAAGTACGGAAAAAGTCCTGCACAAACCGCACTTCGTTTCCTTACGCAAGAAGGTATTATCGTAATTCCAAAATCCGTGAAGAAAGAGCGTATGGAACAAAACTTTAATATTTTTGATTTTAAATTGTCAGAAAATGAAGTAAATGAAATCAGGAACTTAGATTTGGCACATAGTCTGTTTTTCTCACACTATGATCCAGAAACTGTAGAAATGATTATCGGTTTAGCAAGATAGGAAACGCTTATGAAAAACTTTTGGTTAGCTGTATGTTTAATAATTATAACTTGTACAGGATTTGTCTATGCTGTAAATCAATCAAATCAAGGAGGTCTTATGGGCAAAAAAATCTTAGTGGCGTACTTTTCTTGGAGCGGGAATACAAAATCCATAGCTCAAAAAATCCAATCTAAAGTCGGAGGAGATATTTTTGAAATTACTCCAGTAACCCCTTACCCGGAAGATTACAACGAAACCGCATACGGGGTTGCCAAAGAGCAAAAAGATAAGGGAATTCATCCTCCAATAAACAATAAAGACGTAACACCTTATGACGTAATATTTGTAGGTACCCCCGCGTGGTGGTATACAATGGCACCGCCCGTTATGACATTTTTAGCGGAGAATAACTTTGAAGGTAAGACCATTATCCCGTTTGTCACACACGGAGGTGGCGGCGGCTACACCATTGATAAAGATATGGAAAAACTGGCAAAAGGTTCTAAGGTGCTTACACCGCTTGTCGTATACGGAAAAGGCGGCAGCAGTGTTGAGCAAGATATATCAGAGTGGTTGAAAAAAGTCGGATTTTAATTAAGGTTCGGTAAAAAATTCGCAGTAGAAAAATTAACGGAATTTTACTGCAAATACTTAAAATAAAAACCTGTAACTGCTGTCGGCCAACAGCGGCAGCAGTTTTTTTTATAATTTTTTTAAAAGACAGAAACATGTTATAGTGTATAAAGAAAGATATGATTCAAAATTATATTACCTATTTAAATTTTATTGATGAAAAATTAAAAAAATTTTTTGCACGCCAAAAGCCCTATATTTTTTGCAAAAAAGGGTGTGGAAAATGCTGTAAAAATGCACAGTTTCCTTATTCTTCAATAGAGACCGCATATCTTCTGTACGGCTTTATGCAATTGGATAAATCCGTTCAGGACAAAGTTGACTTGAATCTCCAAAAAGTCATTGAGGAAAAAAGGAAGTTCACCGGGAAAAAATTCCGATATAATTGTCCTTTTTTGGTAGATGATGTTTGCTGCGTTTACGAATACAGGGGACTTGTATGCAGAAGCTTCGGATTAATGACAAACGGTATTAACGGAAAAATTCAAGTACCTTTCTGTTGTTATGAAGGACTTAATTACTCAAATGTTATGGATGATGAGGGTAAGAAAGTTTCAAAAGAAAAATTCGAAAAACTCAAAGTTGAAGAAGAACCCGTTGCTTTTAATGTCAGTTACGAATTTTTAACAGACCCTGATTTTGAAAGAGGTTTTAATTTTTCTTTCGGCGAGAAAAAGCCGCTGATAGAATGGCTTATGTATAAAAAGGATGAGAAAAATGAACAGAATAATGACAACATTTAGGCTTAAAATCAGATGTTTTTCTCTTTGTTAAATTCTATCTCCCGGAATTTGTCTCAAAATTATAGCCTTATGCTTAGGACAGGATTTATGTTTATTTTCTGTATTAAAAAGAAACGCAACAGGTATTAACAAGAATGCTATAAGTGCAAATATCGCAAAAACGTCAACGTACGCCATCAATCTTGATTGAGACAAAAGAGATTTATACAAGTACGAATTTGTCTTTATACTTGCAAAAGAGCTGGACGCGTTCGACATAAAGGTATGAGTAAGAGACATAAATTTTTGTTGAAATATAAGGCTGAAATTCGATAAATTTTTTACCAAAAACACCTGATGCATCTGTGCGTGCCTTGCAACGAGAGTTGAAGCTACAGAGGCAATAACCGCAGTCATTGCACTCTTGCACAAATTATGCAAACTTGCACCGTTGGTTAATTCCGACTTAGGAAGAGTACCAAGAACCAGAGAAGAAATCGGAATAAATGTCATGATAACTCCCACACCCATCAAGACCTGGGGAATCGCAACATAAATAAACGAAACAGTTAAATTTAACTGAACAAAAAATAACGTCGATATTCCTAAAAATAAAAAGCCGATAGCAATTAATACTCTGTTATCAAATATTTTCATAAGCGGATTAATTGCAATCATCATAAATACGCAGGAAAAAATTCTCGGAGCCAAAGCGTATCCGCTCAGTATGGCAGTATACCCCATCATATTTTGCAGAAACTGCGGGACAAGTACAATCGTCGAAAATACAAGCATGTTAACCGATGCACTCAAAATTGTTCCGACTAAAAAGTTCCTGTCTTTAAATAACCTCAAATTAATCAAAGGTCTTTTATATTCAAACTCCCACACAATAAAAAATGCCAATGCACAGGCAGAGAACCCTGCAAGCCACGATATCCAGGCACAATCAAACCAATTATACTGCTGACCTTTATCCAAAACCACCTGCATTGAAAGAAGCCATAATACAAGAGCAATCATGCCGGGAAAATCCGCATGTGCCTTATGTCGTTCCGAATCTTCAATATTTGCATGCACCATGGATATCGACAATATACCGACCGGAATATTTACAAGATAAATCCACTGCCAATCCGCATTATCAACAATAAACCCTCCAAATGTCGGACCCAGAATAGCAAAAACCATTACCGCCATTCCGTACAAACTCATTGCTATACTTCGTTTTTCCTTAGGAAAAGAGGCAAGAAGCACCGCCTGAGAAACCGGAGTCATTGGACCGCCGCCAATTCCCTGAATAAGCCGCCCCAACACCATTAGGTTAAGGTTGGGAGCAATTGCACAAATTAAAGAACCGAGCGTGAAAATGCCGATAAAAACCTTTAAGAAGGTTTTTCTTCCCATTACGCTTTCTATCCACCCTGACATAAGTATCAGACAAGCGTTTGCAATCATATATGATGTAATAATCCAGTTTGCCTCATCAATAGTTGAACCAAAATACCCCGAAATGTGCGGAATTGCGACATTAGTAGCAGACGTTGCCAGACAGGAAAAGGATGTCGGCAATAGTATTGATAATGCTACAAGCCACAAAGGTGCGGGTTTATGTTTATATTCAACCATTATTTAACCTTAACCTCCGGGACAACAGACATACCGGGGACTATATTGTACTTTGAAATATCTTCCGTAAACACTATTTTCACGGGAACCCTCTGTACAATTTTTACATAACTTCCCACTGCATTTTCAGGCGGAAAAAGGCTTGCCCTTGCACCTGTCGAACGCTGAATACTGTCAACTTCGCCTTTAAACTTTTTACCGCCGTAAGTATCAATTTTTATTTTAACAGGCTGCCCTTTTTTCATATTTGCAAGCTGAGTCTCTTTAAAGTTAGCAACAATCCACATTTTTTCGGGCACTATTGCAAACATTGGCTGGGCAACTTGGACATAATTGCCCTGCTCAACCGTACGATTGGTAATTCTGCCGTCCGCAGCCGCGTATATTTTTGTATAGGAAAGATTCAATTCCTCCTGCTCGACTTCCGCTTCCAATCTTTTAATTGACGCCGTTATCTCGTCATAACGTGCTTTTGCGGATTTACTGTTTGATTGTGCGGACGTAAGCTTGTTCAAACTTGCATCATAATCTTGTTTTGAAGAAATACCCTTTTCATACATTTTTGAATATCGACTGTAATCAGCCTCGGCAAATTCCAAATCCGATAAACTTCTTGTAACCTGATTCTCCGAATTCACCAGAGAAGCCTTTGCCTCTTCAAGTTTTGCCTTGGTTTCTTTTAACTTCGCTTCATAATCCTTCGGGTCAATTTCCAATAAAAAGTCCCCTTTCCTGACCTCCTGATTATCTTCTATATTCAAATGAAGCACCGGACCCGATACACGCGGTGCAACAGTTATTACATGCCCCTCTATAAAGGCATCATCAGTAGATTTGTAATAAACAGTATGAATGGAATAGAAAATCCCGCATATCAAAAATATTAATGCGGTTACTGACGGCACAATAACCCGCTTTTTCATATATTCGGGGCGTGTATCCTCTACCTCTTCAAACTCACTTTCCTCTATATTTTCGGCGTCTTTTTCTTCCACGTCTTTTCTCCTCTATATCTGTAATCTAACCTTGTCTCTTATATTCATATTCATTTTTTCCAATGTACTGAACGTAACGGCAAGTTCTTCTTCCGTTATATCTTTTGTAATTATCTTTCTTAACTCAATATCCGTAGGTAAAATATTATCTCTTGCAGCTTTCCCCTTTTCTGTTACAACAAGTTTATAAATTTTTCTTCCGTTTGAGTCGGGAATCTTTTCGATAAACCCTTTTTTATGCAATATCTCAATAATCCTCGAAATATTTGCCCTGTCCTTAAGCGTAATTTCCGCAAGTTGTCTTTGATACATTATTCGCTCATTTTCAAGAAGCAGGTTTAATATTACATACTGGTCAGGTGTAAGCACAAATTTCTTTTCCGCAAACGTCTGTGATGACAGTCCGCGTATGAAAGTACCGGTTATAAATACCAGAGCACCTATTCTTCCTTTTAAAAATTCTCTATACATTTTTTACCTTCGCACATATTGATATTATAATATTCTTGTGATGTAATTATAGCACAAGAATATTTTTAAGGAATAGTGTAATGAAAAAATTTTGTATTTATATATTGTTCACCTGCCTGCTGCTTGCCAATACGGCATTTGCAGGCAGCAAACCCGCAGAGCCGGAAAAACATATTGAATATATGAATATTGAATGGTGGGAAAAATTTAACGACGAAAATCTGACCGATAATCTGTTAAAGGTTTACGAAAAAAATTATGATTTAAAGAATGCGGCTTTAAAAGTTAAGGAAAATGAACAGCTCGTAAAAATGCAGTTTGCAAATGAACTTCCATCCCTTTCACTCTCGGGCGATTTATCCAGAGATTTGAGAGGACCTTATCAACAATACGGAAACATGAGAATTCCCACATATTCCCAATATAACTACCTTTTACCCATAACTGCCGCTTATGAAGTAGATATATGGGGAGCTAACAGACTCAAGACAAAAAGCGTAAAACAACAACTTGAAATTATTAAACAAGCGGAACGTGCGACTTACATAGCTTTGTGTTCGGACTTTGCGGCAGATTATTTTAATCTGATTAAAACAGACGAATTTTTGAATATTCAGGATAAACTTATCGCAGTGCAGGCAGATATTGTATCAAAAACCAAAGATAAATACGAAATCGGTCTGTGTCCTATAACGGAACTGCTTGCGGAAGAAAAACTGCTTACTACACTAAAAGAGGAAAAGAATACACATATTAAGACAAAAGAAACGCTGATAAACAGCCTGAGAGTTTATCTTGCGGATTCAAGCAACGGTATCGCACGCAATAAATATGATAATATAACTCTTATAAAGGGAATCCCGACAGAATACGGTACGGAAATTATCGAAAACAGACCCGATTATTTGCAGGAAGAAGATAACATTAAACGTATCGGATTTGATGTAAGGGTTGCCAAAAGAGAATTTTTACCCAAATTTGTAATATACGGGCAAATAGGTTTGAATGCCTACCATTTGGATACGCTTTTCAACTCGGCATCACAATTCTTTAATGCCGGAATACTACCCTCTCTGGACTTATTCTCCGGCGGACGTAAACTTGCACTTTTAAGATACAGAAAACTGGAGTATGAAGAAGCTTTAAACAGTTATCAAAAGACTATCCTTGAATGTATTAAAGAAATAAATTCAAGCCTTGCCGAATACAAAACCGCTTCCGAGAACTGCGAAGAAGCCCTGAATCGTTTGAAAATGCAAGAGGAAATATACAGCCTTATGGAGGATAAACATACAATCGGAGCCTCAAGCGATCTGGATGTTCTATACGCAAAAGAAGCGTATTTGGCAGTAAAAAAAGAAGAAGTTTCAAACAAAATCAATTCACTAATAGCGACAATAGGGTTATACAAAGCCGCTGGCGGAATTGACCTGTATAAGTTAAACGGCACCTCCCTATAATCTTTGAACGTTTGCCCGAACTTTACAATTATATTGCAGAATGTTAGAATTGCACTATAGACAAAACGCCTAAAATGATAGTAATTGAAGATAAAAAACTTAAGGATTTCACTTTTATTGATTTATTTGCAGGCATAGGAGGATTCAGGCTTGCATTGGAATCGTTCGGGGCAAAATGTGTTTATTCAAACGAATGGGATGCGGATGCTCAAAAAGTTTATGCCCAAAATTTTAATGAAATTCCTGACGGCGATATAACCAAAGTTGATGAAAACGCAATTCCTTCACACAATATCTTATGTGCGGGATTTCCCTGCCAAGCTTTTTCAATAAGCGGAAAGCAAAGAGGATTTGAAGACAGCAGAGGTACACTGTTTTTTGATGTGGCAAGAATTGTAAAAGCCAAACAACCGCAAGTTGTATTTATGGAAAATGTTAAAAATTTTGCAACACACGACCGCGGCAGAACATTAAACGTCGTTAAAACCACTATGGAAGAATTGGGATATGATTTTCACCAAAAAATCCTTAATGCAGTAGATTACGGAATCCCGCAAAAACGAGAACGTATATATATGGTTTGTTTTAGAAAAGACATGAAAATTAAGAATTTTTCATTCCCAAAACCTTTTATGCTGAAACGCCATGTTGAAGATTTTTTATTAAAAGATGAAAAACTGCTGAAAGATTTGTATATAAATCGGCAGGATATATACTATAACAACACCCCAGACAATTCATACAGCAATAAGTCCATAAGGCTCGGAATTGTTAATAAAGGCGGGCAGGGGGAGAGAATTTACAGCACCAAAGGAATTGCCATAACCCTATCAGCCAACGGCGGAGGTGTTTTTGCCAAAACAGGGGGGTATTTAATAAACGGCAGACCAAGAAAACTGCACCCGAGAGAATGTGCAAGGATAATGGGCTTTCCCGACTCATACATTTTAGCGGAAAAGGACAGTAATGCATACAGACAATTCGGAAACTCCGTCGTAATTGATGTTTTACAACTTATTATTGCACAAATCGCCAAATCCCTAGAAGAAAATCAATTACCGAAAAGAGCTTGAGTCCCGTAAACTCTTTCAATTAAGCGTAAGCCCCAGACATTTAATAAATTCCTCATCGGATAAACCGCTGACATTATGTTTCAATTCAATCGAAAATATTACATTAGAATTGAATGTATTTGACAGTTGGCGGACTTCATACCTGCCATCACCGCGTAAACCAAACATATATTCATAATCCCCGACAACAAATCTTTGTTTGTCTATATCCGTCTCAGTTTCAGCATATAATTTCCCGTCAGACGTATTTATATTAATTCCCTTGTACATATTTAAAATACATTTTTTAACATCCTCAAGCCGATATCGATTAACACTGCAAGAGCCGCTCCTTTTAATCCGAAATTTCGCCGTTACGTTAAAAAATTCCCCGAATTTTTCAACAGGTAAAATCGTATAATTATTTGTTATAAAAAATTTTACGTTTTTATCTTTGTATATTTTTATAACCCAATCGGCAAAAACCTTGTCAGAGCTGTCAAATATTATATTTTCTCCCCTGGTTCCTGCATTTGTATATAATTCAAAGTCGGAATTCATAAAACGTATAATCTCTTCTGCGTAACAGTTAACCCTGTTGACATTCCTCGGACTGTATTCAAAAACCCTTTTTTGCATATCGGGAATTAAAACAAATTGCCCGCACTGTGCGGGAGAGAGCTTCGCATCAATATAAAACAATTCATCATTACCCCTCGTTACCAATATATCCGATTTGGTAGAATCAGAGCAGCCCTGATGAACGAATTTTGCATACTCACCAAAATTCTGATTTAAATAATCGGTACAATTTTCTTCAAAGAGTTCCCATTTTGGCATATCAGCCTCCGATTTATTACATTTTCCCGAATAAATTAATCATACCATAACTATCTCGGCAAGACATACAATTTATAATCTACCATAATAATATCCTTTCAATTTGTTATATAATACTTATATTAAAATCTTTGAAAAATTAGATAAAGCAAACGCTTATATTAGTTTTAATATTTTCACAATTTGTGGTTGGTTATATTTGCCAATTTTAATATGGATTGCTAAAGAATTGCCAAAAGATTATTATCTTTATCCCATAGCATTATACTTACCACTAATTATTTTTTTGCTTATTCCTTGGTTAATAACCACAATCGCTTTTATAATATTTCTTATAGAAACTTTAAAAACTAAGCATATAACTAATTATTTTTTTATAAAAAACAAATATTTTAAAGTTTTTAAATACATCGGATTTCTGATAACATTAGCTTTTTATTTAATTTTAATTTTATTAGTAATTAGATGTGCATAATTAATCCTCCTTCTTAACGACAATCAGCACTTTAAATTTTGCAATCTTAAGCAAATTAGTTATTAATACTAAACTTGTTCAATTCAAAGTAAATGCATTTATTTAAATCAACATATTTTATTATACATATTTTCTAATTTTCAAATAACTTTGTAACAAAAGTTTTACATCTTAACCCAGGATGCAAGCATACTCTTGTTTTAAAAGTTATAAATAAGTGCAAAAATAAGTGTGGTAGTAGATTCAAGTTTTTATAATGACTGGAACGACGAGTCGGATTTTGCGTAGGCTGAAGTGAGCGAAAGCGAACAAAACGCCGAAGTAGTGCGAAGCAAAGTGAATGAATGTTTTGCTTTCCGGCAAAACATAATGAACGACTGCGTAGCGTGAAGCAATAATCCGATAAGTGCGATGAGTAAGAGACGTGAATGTGAAAGAACACAAGGTTTGATTATTTTGGGCAGGGTCATTTTGATTTTTAATTAGTACAAACATATTTTTGTAAATAATTAATTATTATTTAATTTGCAATTTTTTGCGTTTTGTTAATTTATTGATTAGTTTTTAGTCGGTTTTGGTAATCTTTGATTAGCGAAACATTTTTATTGTGGTAAATTTTAATTTACCGCAATAAATGGACTACTTGTTTTTAGATAAATAACATGTTAATTTGTAAATATTATGAAACACTCGACAAAATTAAGTGATGCAGTTCACATTTTACTGTTTATATACTTAAATCCTGTCAACGTTTTGTCCAGTTTGTAGTTTGGCTTTCAGCCCAACTGTTTGAAATGAAAGCACATCTGTAGTTTATTTTTTCAATAAGTTTTTTAAATAATTTTTTTGTAAAAATTTTGCAGTACCAATCAGTAAAAGACCTAATAATAATGATGCAATACCGCCCGGAAGATATTTCCATAATCTTCCTATAAGAAGCGTGTAAGATTCAATAATAAAAAACGTTATACCATAATTAAAAAATATTTTTTGTTCGGTTTTTGCACCATAATACATGGCAGAAACAGAAGTTAGAATAAATAAAATATTTGCATACCATATTTCAGCACTGCTAATGTTATAATGTGAAGTTTCTGCTCCGAATCCCCAAAAAGAAGCTATCCACAAAGCCGTGAATACAAACAAAAGTCCTGCCCAATTATATGTCCCTGCAAATTTTTCTATTAAATATGTTGATTCATGTTCATCTTTACTTTCTTCTAATTTAATTTTCAATTGGCTTATATAAGCTATAAGAATTAAAATAACACCTACAATAATTTGTATAATAGGCCTGGAAACACCAATCCAGTAACACGCAAAATCATAACCACAAAACATCCCAATACTTAATGCAATAAAATAAATCCCAAAAACAAGATATATGTTTTTTTGAAGTTTGTACGCAAAAAAGACAAAAGTAATTGCTCCAATAATATTCCACATAGGAATGATTTTGTAATCTGAAATAAAATTGCCACTGGGAATTAAAAGCATATTATACAAACAAAAAACGGCTGAAAGAAATATACAAAATAAAGTTTCCATTACCCAGTTAGTTTTTAACACATTCTTTTGTTCCTCTGATAGACTTAGATTGTCAATATTATTATTTTGTTTAATCTTAAAATTGCAAACTTGTATTAATCCTGTGAGTATTAATGCCAGAGTTCCCCAATAAAAATAATATCTGTTATTTCCAAACAAACATTCTACAAATACACATATCGGATGGATAATAAAATTGTGGAATGGTATCATAATATATTTAGAAATAAACATGCTAATATAAGCAAACATACTGCATATTTTTTCCCAAATTTTATGAAATATATCAAGTTCAAAAACATTAATAACTGTACCTATTATTCCTCCGACAAGCCAAAAAGTACCTATTATCATAAGCCATTTAAGCATAGAGAAAAACATTATTTTTTGACGTTCTTTCATAAACTCCAAAATATTATCTGCTTGACCTTGTGTAATTAAATTGTTTTTTTGCCAAAGTTTTAATAATTTTTTTAAGCTTGCCAATCCACACCTCTTTATCTTTTAACTTATTACATAAATATACTAAACCATATTATTGTTGTCAAAATTATTTAATCAGGTTTATAATTAGAAAAATAAAAACATAAGTGAGTAGAATGTGAAACAACAGTTTATATGACTATTTTTAACAATCAATTTGACTATTACAATATTGAACAAATATCCTGATAAGCTGTTAGAACTCTTAATATTCTTAAGGTTTTGTTATCAATTATTCTATAGATAACTAAGTAATTCTTTTTCACAATAAAAATTTAACATCCAAATAAGTAAAATCATCTCTTGATTTCCCAAGATAAGGATGTTTACATAAAGTTTTAAATACTTTGTTAAATAATCTCACAAATTTTGTTGCAGCACTTTTGTTATCTTTAGCAATATAATCCGAAATTATTTCAATGTCATTATACGCTTTACTTGTAATTTCACGTTCTAAATCATTCATATTTTTTGATTAAATTTTCCACCACTTTTAGCCAATATTCATTTTAACCGTACACGATTGAAATGTCTGTAAATTAACATCTCCACTACTTTTGTCAAAAAAATAAAGCCCGGCAAGCGGACTTTATTTTTTTTGTTTAATGGCGGAACTGACGCTTCTAGGTTCGAACTGTTAGTTCGAATGTATACAAATAATCTATCCCTCTATAGTAAATTTAAGCAACTTGAACAGTATATCCAAGTTCTTTAATGATTTTTAAGGCTGTTGATAATTGAGGTTGTTGTTCTCCGTTAAAAATAGCATAAAGATTACTTCTTGATATCCCAGTTTTTTTAGATATTCCTAAAATAGAATCTTTAGCCCTTACAGCATATTCTAAAGCTTTTACAAAAGCATTCAAGTCATTATCTTGTAAAAACTCTTGAAAACCGATATTAATCCATTCTTTAATGTCGTCATCTGTTTTTAAATCATCTAATATGTATTTATTGAAAGATTTTGATTTAGTCATTTTTTATTCTCCATTGTTCAAGAAGTTCGTTTGCTTTTTCGATATCTCTAGATTGTTTAGATTTATCACCACCATTTATTAACAAAATTATTTTATTATTTTCTTCTGTATAATAAACTCTATAACCTTTTCCAAAGTTAAATCGTAATTCTGAAATATTATCATTTAATTTTTTGAAATCTCCAAAATTACCATCTTCGATTCTTAGTATTCTTTGATTTATACGTTTTCTTGTAATGCTGTCTAAAGAATTTAACCATTCGATAATCGGAGCCTTACCATTTGGCAAAATCAGATATTCGATTTCATAGTTATTCATAACTATATTGTACTGTATACAGTACATGTTGTCAATAGCAGGTGGTTTTGTTGTACAAATATTAACTTTTGTAAACTCGAATTTCGTTAGTCTGAAATTCAGTTAGAATGCCTAATAGGATAGGATAGGATAGGGTAGGATAGGAGCAATTTCCTTTTCTCAAAAAACTTTATAAAAATATACACGAGTTTTATTAAAGATAAGGAGAAAATATGGTATCAATATACAATCAAGGTTCCCCAAGTATAAATAAATCAGCTGGATTAATTGGAAAAAGCACTGAGGGAGATGCCAAAGAAAAAATAAGACAAAGCAATAAATACAAAACATATGTAAAGGAAACTACAGAATGGTTAAGAAGCTTGGATGCAAAGGATTCTAAGCCTAATGATGGTAAATTGGATATATCAGTATTCAATGCTAAAGTTGCTAAATTTGGATATAAGAAACTTGAAGCCACAGCATCTGCAGTTCGAGGACGCGGAGCTGTATATTTAAAGAGTATTGATATAGTATCCTTGGTTGACGAAATGGCAGAACAACACTTCTTTGGTCAATAAGTATATATGATATAAGTTTTTGTACTAAATAAATGTATGACTTACAAAAAGAGCAGATTTAAATTATCTTGCGGCGAGTTATCACCTCTTTATTTCACTACAAAAGAACAAAAAAATAAGTCCGCTAGGCGGACTTATTTTTTTGTTAAATGGCGGGAACGACGAGGCTGTCTTGGATTATTGGCGGTTCACAACTTTTACACTCCGTTATTGTTTTTCTTACG
>CALUTM010000006.1 GCA_944323705.1 Candidatus Gastranaerophilales bacterium | reverse complement strand
TTACCATTGAGGAACACCTGTAGTTTTTTTCAATCTTGGCTGCTTACCTATGTGTTCCGACCAAATATCTACGTGCGTAGCACCAAAAAAAAACCTTTCTCTAAAGAAAGGTTTGGAATCTTTTTTAATAATTCCTCATGTGTAGAAGGTTAGTGTGTAGGTTGTATGAAAGGTTTGTGTTATGTGTTTATTTAATGTTTGTCATTTTCGACTTACATATATATAAAGTATATTTTTGATATAAAATTTCACTCTACATTATATATTGTTACAAATCTTTACATACGCACATAAGAAATCTATATATACCTGCATTGCTCTCTTTCAATTATGTCCGGGATGTACTTTTCAATAAGCCCGTTCAAATCGGTAGATAATTTATTTTTGTATTCAATGGTTCCGTTTAAATTTATATCAAGCTCGGTCGGTCTTTGATTCATTCTCATATATTTCAGGTTAAGTCCTTTATTGCTTCCTTGCAGTTCAACGAAAGAACCGTCGGCAAATCTTTTGGAACGCATTATTTGAGAGGATGTAGCAGATGTCTTTTCTGACTTAATCAGTTTATAAATATCTTGAAGCAACTTTTTTGATGTTTGTGAGAGTTCATTCACATTAGTTGCATTTGCTACTTTACATCTAAAACTCGGTTTATAATTTATCGGTTGATAGTTTTGTACTGTAAGCATATAAGGCTCCATTTCTTTATTGGTTGCAAGTATTTTTATAAAAATTCGTAAAAGAATTTTTTGCGTTTAACTTAATAAAAATTTACAATTTTAAAAGAATATCAAAAATGCCCTCAGCATAGGTAGGGTGTGCAAAACAGAGTTTCTTCAAATCCTCAGCGGGCAGCTTGTTTTGAATAGCGGTCAAGAGTATATGAATCAATGAGGAAGCTTCTTTAGAAACTATATGAGCACCATAAATCAAGTTATCTTTGGTTATAAGTTTTATAAAACCGTCTGTTGCATCATCACACCAAGCTTTTCCAAGTGCTGTAATCGGAAGCATCGTTATATTATAAGAGTCGTCACAATCCTGTTCACGCATTCCAACCCATGCAATTTCAGGTTCTCCGTATATAACTGACGGTATTAGATTTTTATCATACGGAATTTGAAGAGCGAATTCTTTTGCCTGATGTATAGCGTAATGAGCGAGTTGAATTTCACCGCAAGCATCCCCGAGAACTGCATCTTTCTGACAACTCGGACATACGGGTTCTCTCCCTACGGCACACAGAATAAAGTCAGGCGTAAGGATTTCTCCCGTTTTCAGAGTTACTGTTTTATTACAAATATTATCAATGCTGTTGTTTAGAAAGAACTTTATTTTTTTCTGTTTAAAGATTCTTTCGACTCTTTTAGAGACTTCGGTATCAGCAACGGGAATCAAATGTTCAGCCATTTCGACAATTACAACTTCAACGCCAAAATTTGAAAAAATTCTTGCCCATTCAATACCTATCGCCCCTGAACCAACTATAAGAACGGATTTGGGGAGTTTTTGCAGATTAAGCACGTCATCCGAGCTTAAAATAAATTCTTTATCATATTCCAATCCTTTGATTTCTCGAGGTTTTGAACCTGTAGCAAGGATTATTTTCCCGACATTATATTCTTCTTGAGCCGCTTTAATTTTATTTTTATCAACCACGCAAGCTTCGGCATAAACGGTCTTTACACCGGAATTTTTAACCGCTAATTCCAATGATTTTCGGATTTTCTCAACGGTTTTGTCTTTCTTCTCCGCAACTTTTGCAAAATCAAAAGATATATTGCCTTCAAATTCGCCTTTTTGTAGGGCTTGCATAACCTCTGCATACAAATCTGATGAGTGCAGCAATGATTTAGTCGGAATACATCCTCTGTTCAAACATGTTCCGCCGAGTTTATCTTTTTCAAACAAAACAACAGAATGTCCTTGCTTTGCAAGAAGTATGCCTGCCGTATAACCTGCCGGACCACCGCCTATTATTCCGTAATCAAAAAATTCCATACATTTATTTTAGCACAAATATTATACTTTCATGCCGGAAGAAGTTTGCGGTCTGTTATTAAGATACTTTTTCTGCATATCCGATGCAAAAGCATTTCTTATAATCGGAGTAACAATATTGGAAGAAAGCACGCTTGCACCAACTGTACCAATGGTGGTCACGTAGTTTTTGTACGTATAATAAGAATCCGTCGGAAACTTGGAATTATTCACAAGGACTTTGTCCAAATCGAGTGAGAGTTTTCCGACTTTATCACCATACAAATCCTTGTTTTTATTGAGAAAATCTCTTACTTTTTGCGGAGCAATTTTCCCTGTGGATGCCATTTTGGAAATAATTTTCTTGGCGGATTGTGTAATGATAAAAAACGAACCGATGTTTACACAAGCATCCAAAATTTCCTGAGGAACCAGAAACCCTTTTTGTTCTTTAGAAATTTTCGGGTTAAACAAGACGGCTCCGACCTGTGCCAAAGAAGAAAGCCCCCAGCCTGCTGTTCCGGTCCAAATCAACATTTTAGCGGTATTCCGCTTAAAGTTTTCATAAACCCAGGTTAAACATTTTTGAAAAGGAGAAGTCTTCATACTTTACCCCCCTTCTCTTTGTTTATACCGTTTTCCGCATTCATACCTTTATTCCGTTCAGCTCCCTTGTCTTTTTTCGCAAGCGTTTTGTCATTAAGCATGTTTGTCAGATATACAGTAAGCGGTGCGTCAAGAACAAAGTTTGTAACGCTCATTGCAAGAAGTGCTATCGACATAGACAGAGCACTTCTATAGTTTTTTAAGAATTTAGGATTTTTTGTAATATCTAAAAGCTGGGATTTAGGAATCAGTGCTTTACTCAGTTTAGATTTACCGTTTAAATCTGTCATATTGACTATTGCTTTATATATAGGACCTCTTACCACGAACATACCAACGGCGGTTCCGGCAATAATTTTTGCAATTGTACGATTCCTGGAAACCGTTCTTGTCTCTTCATCTACCCTATGGTTATAGTAATCAATCGCGGGCTGTGTAATAAGAGCCGTTGCACCCAGAATACCTCTGTTTTGTGCAGGACGCGAAATCACATCATCAGTTTTTTTCCATCTCTCAAGTTTTTTTGCCGATTCTTTTGCCGTAGCAGTAGGGACAGCATCAAGAATTTTCTGCATGATTCTGTCTGTTATGGAATTCCAATTCTTCCCGCGCATAGACACGCTATCATAATTCGGCTGTATATTCATAACACTTCTTCCTGCAAGTATAAAACATATAAAACTTGAAAATTGACTTTTATATAAAAATTGTTACAAAAAATTTACATTTAGAATGTGCGGGCAAGCCCGCACACTTTGGCTCACTATCGCAGCTTTGCCGCACGTTCGCCTTTAAAAGTTAATGTCGGGCAATGCCACGACCTACAAGTTAGTGACTAGTGAATAGTGAGTGGATTTTTGTTAGACAGTGCCCGCCCTACTTTTGGATAAAATACTATGTCATCTTGAAAGATTAGAAAAACTAACGAACGTGTAGTTTTTCAATCTGTTCAAGATCTTACCCAAAACAAGCATAACGCCAAGATAGCAAGACTTTCTAATCTACTATCTAAACCGCACGCGTGTGAGCCTTGGCGAACAATACCGTGCGGCTTTATAAATTTGTAGGTCGGGCATTGCCCGACAAAAATCTATTCACTAGTCACTATTCACTAGTCACTGGCTTGTAGATTGACACCTCACCCTAACCCTCTCCTGTTAGGAGAGGGAACGCTTGCACTTGCTAAACAAGGGCAGGCATTGCCCGACCGACGTGACTTTTTATTTATTCTGATGTTAGAATATCTCAAATTTTGTCACCGAATTACGTAACATATACATGAATGACGGAAAGCTTAAAAAGCGATTTTTCTGCTACATCCCCCCCGCCCATAATTTACCCCTATCCCCCCTATAAAAGAAAAAGCTATGAACTTTTTATCGTGCATAGCTGTTGATTAGGGATATGTGTATCGTCGTTTTTTAAGGAGTATAGTTATATATTAACAGTATGTTTTTTAAATAAAATCATTAGAATGTATGATTTTATAACCAAATCCAAGTGAAATTTGCTTTATACTACTATTCGGCTAAAACCTTAAGACTAGTGCTTCTTGGTATTTTTATTATTGAAAAAAGATTATTATATACTAGAATTAGTAATATAGATAGGACAGGAGTGGAGTTTTATGAATATAGACAAAAAGAAACTCGGAATTCAGCTGTTAGGTCTTTTAGGACTTGTATTATCAATCAAGCTTGCTTGCATATATTATGTCGCAAACTATGAAAAATATGCTCTTTCCAGTTTTTGTTCAATTAACGAATTTATTGATTGTGACGGAGCTGCAAGGTCAACAGTATCGCAGTTTTGGGGCATACCCCTTGCCTACTGGGGCATATTTTTCTATGTTACGGTATTATTCTTAACCGTTGTTGACAAGCTTAAGCAGATAAAATTTTTGAAATTTCTTGAAGTATTCAAAAATCCATTTGCATACATATCATTTTTAGGCACCGTTGCCTTTGCCTGCTCAATGGTGTTGGCGTATTTAAGCCTGCATAAAATAAACAAACTCTGCATACTGTGCGTAATAACATACATTATAGATCTTATTATTGCATTGCATGCCTCATCCTGGAACCTGAAAGAACTAGTCAAAAGCTTTCAGACAACATTTGTTGACTTCATTGCGGGTGCAAAGCAGTACACTAAAACCTTTATTGTTCTTGTAATTTTGGCAGTATCTTTCTTGTGTTACAGCGGAATTACATACAATTTTGTACCGCACGTAAAAAAGCAAAAGGCAATACTTAAATATCGAGACATTAAATACAACCCTTACAGGGTTAAAGGCAATCTTTTAGGAAACGAAAAGGCTGATGTAACAATTGAATTGTATTCGGACTACGTTTGTCCGCTCTGTTACATCAATAACATAATGCTTCACCAGGCAGCAAAAGAATTTTCAAATATCAAAGTAATTCACCACAATTATCCTTTCGACAAGGAATGCAATCCTTATATTACGATTAATATGCATCCAAATGCATGCTTTATGTCAAAAGGTGCAATCGCGGCAAGAAATCAGGGAAATTATTGGGAAATGAGTTCTCTGTTGTACGAAAATCAGCCCAAAAACATGACTGACATGCTCAAGTTGGCTGAGCAGTTGGGATTTAATAAGGACAAGTTCGTCTCCGATTTTAACTCACGTGAAACCTCAAAAGAGATAGAGGACGAGCTCTCAAAGGCAAGTTCGCTTCTTATTGACAGTACTCCTACAATGTATATTAACGGAGAGCAGGTTGTCGGAGTAAAACCATATTATGAGCTAAGGGAAATATTGATTAAACATGGAGCAAAGCACGGAAAATAAAATATTGATTCATGCCTGCTGCGGAATTTGTTCGGGTTATCCCATCTCATTTTTAAAAGAGTTGGGATACACTCCTGTTGTGTATTTTTGCAATAACAACCTTGATACAAGAGAAGAGTATGAAAAACGACTTGAGGCAGAAAAAATTGTTTGTATGTATCATTGGGTTGATTTGGTTATTGAGGAATATTGCCACGAGGATTATTTGTCCGCCGTACAAGGTCTTGAGGGGGAGCCAGAGAGGGGAAAACGCTGCGACGTTTGTATTCGCCAAAGGCTTTTGATGACTGCTAAGAAGGCAAAAGAGCTTGGAATCAAAAAATTCACAACATCGCTGGTAATAAGTCCGCATAAAAACTTTGAAAAAATTTCAAAAATCGGAGCGGATGTTGCTGACGGTATAGAATTTGTTCCGATAGATTTTAAGAAAAAGGACGGTTTTTTAAAGACAAACAAACTGTCCAAAGAGTTGGGAATATACAGACAGAACTATTGCGGATGCGAATTTGCAAAACAAAGAGGATAACAGAATGGAATGTAAAAGAGAAGAAAATTTATCAGAGTGCACATGTTCCGCTACAACTTGCAAAAACAGGGGAATGTGCTGCGAATGCGTAAAACATCACCGCGAAGCGGGAGAGATTCCCGGATGTTTTTTCCCTAAAAGTGCGGAGCTCAAGCATAATCGTTCAATTAAATATTTTATGGAAGTTTATTCAAAACTGCTTAATAAGTAAAATATCTGTCAAAATCCACATCTTCAAAATTACACAACAAATGGAATATGTCGTCATCGTCATCGAGACGTTGAAAGTTGTATTCGTCAAATTTCCAGTACTTAGGATTAATCCCTTTAACTCTTACAATATTTTTATCCTTAAGAATTTGGAGTTTTTTCTTTACCTCTTCAAGCGGCAAACCAACTAATTTCGCCAGCTCAACAGCAGTAATACCGTCTTCGTGACAGTATTTTTCGGGGGTAAGGAACATGAGCTCCAGACCAACCATTTTCAAACTTCTATCTTCAGCATCAGAACTCATGAGTTTATTATAACTCTTTTTAATATATTTTGGAAGGTCCTTAGTTTTATTAAGAAATGTTAAATTTTTTAGAATATATGTTATAAATGCTCTATATGTGGTATCTATAAAATAGATATGGATATGTTGTTAGTTATATATGGAAGCCGCCTTATCGGATAATGCAGAGGTTTCAAGGGGGTATGGATTAATGCTCCCCGCCATACACAAACTCTAAGACAATGGCTAACGGACGAGGTGTATCGTGCTTAATATAAATACAAACATTTCTTCACTGACCGTACAAAATAGTTTAAATAAATCTACAAATGCCCTAAACCAAGCCATAGAGAGGATGACTACAGGTTTCAAAATCAACGGGGCGAAAGATAATGCTGCCAATTTTTCAATAAGCACTAATATGAGTACAAAAATAAGTGCCTATATGATTGCGGAAGATAATGCCAGTGCAGGTATTGACTTTGTTCAGACTGCTTCTTCAAACCTTGCATTAATGTCGGATTTGGGTTCAAGGCTACGTTCTCTTGCGGAACAAGCGGCAAACGGTACCTATGGCAAAACCTCTATTCAAGCCATTAATTCGGAAGCGGCATCTATAATTAATGAAATTTACAGAATAAAAAATTCAACGACATACAACGGCATTGATATTTTTGGAGAAAATGCAGCCGACTCGGGAGAAATAGGTACGGATTTAAAAGCCGGACCGTCGGGTTTTATAGAAGAAGTAGAAAGGCGTGACACATCATCTATGACTGCACTTGCGAGTGTCGATGAAACACAAACGCTTGCAAGAGGGAGTTATTCAATTTCCACGGCAGAAGAGTTGGCAAAACTTGCAACCATGCAAAATGCGGGACTTGTAGAAGCGGGCAGCGAATTTGTTCTGACCAATGACATTGACCTTAGTGCATATACGGAAAACGGAGGGTGGAAACCGATAGGCGGAAATAACGGATACAGCAATCCATTTGAAGGAACTTTTGACGGTAATGGATATAAAATAACAAACTTGTACATTGACAGACCTACAAACCATTGCCAGGGTCTTTTCGGATATATAGAAGATGCGGTAATAAAAAATGTCGGAGTGGAAGGAAATATAACAGCTCATTCAAATTCCGGCGGTCTGGTAGGTTTAGGAGGAATGAACACACTCACAAGTGTAGTAGAAAACTGTTATGCTGATGTGGATATGGATTTAGCTAACGGCGGGGGCGGACTTCTGGGTGCAGCGAATGTAGGTAAAATTGTGAATTGTTATGCAACCGGAGATGTTGTAAGCAAGACTTGGGTTGTCGGAGGACTGGCAGGAAGATCAAAGGCAAAAGAAGTGACTAATTGCTACGCAACCGGAGATGTTGTATGTTGGGATGAGAGTTCTGTTATAGCTACAGGGGGATTATTAGGCAAACAAGAAACTACAGGAGCGGTCATAAGTAATTGTTTTACTACAGGCAATGTAAAATCTTCCGGTGACACAGGCGGCCTAGTGGGTAATTCTTCAGCAAATGGAACCGTAATCCAGAATTGTTATACAACCGGAAATGTAAATGGTATTAACCTTGTTGGCGGACTTGTTGGTGTTACCGGGTCAGGGAGTACTGTTAATATCCAAAACAGTTACACTATCGGTGATATAAGCGGTAGCGGCATGAATGTTGGAGGAATTGCCGGACAAGGAATCCGTGCTACAATTTCAAATTGTTTAGTTTTAGGGCAAATCAACGGTAACTCCAGAACCGGAATTTTCGTAGGTTATTCAGGAGTAAATACTACAGTTGAAGAAAGTTCATACAACGGACAGCTTAACCAAAATTTAGGACTTACGGGTATATCGTCATCGACCGTTAATAATGTAAAAGATATATATGAACTTGCGGATACAAGCTTGCAAGTCGGAATTGATTCCAATGAATCTTCGAAGATAACGTTTAATTCGTTCTTTGCACTGGGCGGACTCCGCACAATTGCGGTTAACGGGCTTGAAGCAGAGGGGACGCTGGAAAAAATAGATCAATTTTTAAAAGAAGTAAATGCCCGGCAGACTGACCTCGGAGCAATCGAAAACAGGCTTACAAGTTCTTTGGAAGAAATAGGAATTAAATACGAAAATCTGGTATCATCCCGTTCTACCATCCGAGATGCCGACATTGCCGAAGAAAGTTCACAATATATCAGAAATCAAATACTGCAACAAGCTGCGGCGACGCTCCTTGCAACCGCAAATCAAACGCCTTCTCTTGCTTTACAACTTATTTAGTTGATTAATCCAAAGAGCTTGAAATATAATATCAAGTGATGGAGAAAAGAATTCAAAACAGCAGAAGTGCAATAATTTGGCTATGTCTTGCACACTTGACGGCAGACGTATACAGCGGATTTCTTAACCCGATAATGCCTTTTATCGCGGCAAAACTCGGGTTTACTCTGGCAACCGCAACCGTTGTCATAAGTATTTCGCATATTTGTTCTTCTATGCTTCAGCCCCTGTTCGGTTTTTTTGCGGATAATATACTCAAGCGTTTTTTTATCTTCTGGGGATTAATTCTTGCCTCGGTATTTATACCTCTGACCCCTCTTGCACCAAATGTACGCATACTTTTAGTATTTATGATACTGGGAAGCCTCGGAGGCAGTTTTTTCCACCCGCAATCGATGGGTTTTATCAACTATTTTTCAGGCAAAAACTGTTCCGATAATATGGGAATCTTTATCAGCATGGGCTCACTCGGTTTCGCATTCGGACCTCTTATGGCAGCCCTAATTACGCAGGTGCTCGGGCTTGATATGATATCCTATACGTCAATTGTCGGAATTGCACTTGCAGCCTTTATGTTCCTGTGCGTACCCAAATTATCAAAAATCGAAAAGAAACCCGTACATAAGAAATTTATAAAATCTTTTAAGGAAATCTTGGCTAACCGTCAAATGAATTACCTTATGCTCATTGCAATGATGAAATCCCTGATAACAAACAGTTCCTGTATACTGCTTCCGTTTTTGTGGAAATCAATGGCATACTCACCGTTTTACATAGGCTTTGCATTATTTTTATTTGTATTTGCAGGCTCCATAGGTTCTTTTTTAAGCCCCAAGGCAGAAAAATTGTTCGGCTCAAAACCCGTCATATACTTTTCAATGCTGGCTACTTTGCCAATGATGCTTATATTCGCTTTTACGTATAAATTACACCCGATATTTTCTCTTGTAATATTCTCCATAATAGGATTTACCACAATGCTTGCTCAGCCCGTTACCATGGTTTGGGCACAGAGAACTTTGCCCGAATACAAAAGTATTGTTGCAGGTTTCATTAACGGATTCTGTTGGGGCGTTGTAGCACTTTGTATGTCCGTTTTGGGAGCTGTGGCACAAAATTTCGGAATCATGAACGTACTGGTATGCCTGAGTATAATTCCGGCAGCGGTTTCTTATTTTGTCAAATATTTGAAAGATAAATCTTAAAATTGTAAAATATATTTTCCCTTCCCTGATTATATGCTATAATATTCCTTGCATACTTGGTTTAAGGAGAATATATACTGATGATTTATGATTGTTTTACGTTCTTCAATGAGCTTGATTTACTGGAAATAAGACTGAATATTCTTAATGATTATGTTGATTACTTTGTTTTGGTAGAAGCTACCAAAACTTTCACAGGAAATGATAAACCTCTTTATTATAATGAAAATAAAGAACGATTTAAGCTATTTGAAAATAAGATTATTCATATAATAGTAGATACATATCCAGAGAGTGATAATCCCTGGGTATTAGAAAATAACCAGAGAAACGCAATTGCCCGAGGTTTTGTTAATTGCAAAGATGATGACATAATTTTAATATCGGATTTGGACGAAATTCCAAGACCTGAACTAATAGATAAATATAAGAACTTGCCGGGTGTAAAATTATTTGAACTAACAGAAAGCCGCTATTATATAAATTGCATAAAAAACAAAAAAATGAACTGGCTTTTAGGTACTAAAATGCTTTCATATAATGTATATAAACATTTGTATGATAACGAAAAGCCGAAATTTAATGACCATCTATTTGAAGATATGAACAAAGGGGTAACCCCATCACTTGTCAGATATTACAAAAAAACTTATCATATTCCCGACGGAGGCTGGCACATTACCTGGCAGGGCAATATCGAAAATATAAAACATAAGCTGGAGTCAATTTCTCATACTGAAATTGTCGAGGCAGGAAAAAGTGAATTAAAATATCTTAAAAAACAGGTTAAAAACCATAGGGGTTATACAGTTGTTCCATTGGACAAATTTTTCCCACAGTATATCATTGATAATCAGGATAAATATAAACAGTATATTTGCAAAGTTGATAAATTTGAAAGGTTTAAACATTTTGCACTTTGTTTTTTCAGGAAAATTTTATATAAATACAATGAATACAGCGGTTGTCAAAAAAGAAAAGTCATTGTTGTACTTGGCTTTAAAATAAAAATCAAATGGAAACAAAGATAATTTTTTGATATAATCTAGTTTGAGCTGATGAAAAACTTTATCAAAAATTTAATTTATAAACTCGAGAATATGAAACTGCTTGACAAGTACATCTTAAAGCAGGTTATTGAGATGTTTATAATGGGTGTATTAGTCTTTACCTCCATCATATTCGCATCAGACACATTTATTACGTTGATTAAACAAATTTCTATGTACGGTATTCCGTTCAAGATTGCGTTTTTGATTATAATCCTACATCTTCCGTCAGTTTTTGTAATGACAATCCCGATGGGTGTACTGCTTGCAACGGTTATGACGCTGAACGGCTTGAGTTTAAGTTCCGAAATAACGGTAATGAGAGCTTGCGGTATAGGACTTAACAGAATCGCAAAACCTATTTTTATATTCGGAATTGTCATGGCATGCGTAAGTTTTGTTCTGAACGAAACGGTTGTACCAATTATGACAAAACAATCCACGGATTTGGCATTATATGCGTTCAGTAAAAAAAATATACCTGAAGGCAAACATAATTTTACGTTCAAAGAAACAAAAGAAAGCGGAGTGTTGAAACGACTGTTTTATGTCGGAGATTGCACCAATAAAAAACTGCACAATATTACTGTACTGGACGCATCAAAAGACGGAACGATTCAAATTTTACAGGCAAGAGAAGGCGCAACTTCACCGGAGGGGTGGAAGTTCCAAAAAGGTGCCATATATACAATTTCTGACAGCGGAAAAACTCTTGATACAACACTGTTTGGCGATTCTACCATAAAATTCGGCATGGATTTATCCAAAGAAATGAACCGAAACCTTGCAAACGAACATAACTTTGTACAACTTTGCCAATTCCTTGCAAAATCGGACGTTCAAGATAAACATGTTTTAAAAATTAATCTGTTTGATAAAATTGCACTTCCTCTAACAACAATAGTTCTGGTATTAATCGGAGTACCGCTTGCGATTACACCTCCAAGAGTGAGATATAACCGCGGGTTCCTGTTTAGTATTCTGATTATTTTTGCATACTATCTGATTAGAGCTCTTTCTATTTCTTTCGGAGAAGCAGGTTCTTTACCCCCCATACTTGCAGCTTTTATGCCCAATATAATATTGTCAATTGCGGGTGCTGCACTGTATTACAGAAAAGTTTACACTATTTGTTAGTATATTTTTTTCGTTGCACTACTTTTTTTTTTGTGCTAACATAATCGTGAAAAGAGAGAGGTTGCTCAAATGAGTGAAGGACATTGGATAGTGAATAAAGTTATTGCAGGTCACTCAATGGCTTTCAATATGGATACACTTATTACTATGTGGGCGGCAATGGCATTTCTGCTCATCGTTTCTTTTATTGCAACCAGAAAATTAACTATATATCCGAACAAGCTTCAAATAGTTTTCGAAAATATTTTAGGATATTTTAGCGATTTGGTCACAAATATGATGCCAAAAGAGGGTAAAAAACACTTTCCTCTTATAGCATCATTATTTTTGTTCATTGTAACGGCAAATCTTATGGGACAACTGCCTTTGAAGATTTTTGAACTTAAACATGGCGAAATAGCTTCGCCGACAAATGATATAAATTTGACCGGTGCATTAGCGATAATTGTACTTGTTTACTATGTTACGGCAGGACTTATAAAGAAAAAAGGAAAGTTCTTCCTTCATGAATTTTCATTTGTAGGTATAATCTCACTGCTTGTAGAAATTCTGGAACTGTTTACAAGACCTTTAACGTTGGCACTGCGACTTTTTGGGAACATATTGGCAGGAGAAATATTAATTACGGCTCTTATAGGACTTTGTGCCTGGGGATTACCGCTGCCGATTATGTTTTTTGAAATTTTAGTAGCCTGCGTGCAAGCACTTGTATTTACCATGCTTACAACGGTATACATCGCAACTGCGGTAAACGAAGAACATTAGAATTAAATAAAAAGGAGAAAAAAATGGAAGATGTAAAAACAATTTCTGATTTAGCACAATTAGGAGCAGGTATTGCAATGGGTTTTGGTGCAACAGGTGCCGGACTCGGTATCGGTATTGCAACAAAAGGTTTGATGGACGGTATTTCAAGACAGCCGGAAATTGCAGGTAAAGCAGTTGGTTTCTTCCTCGTAGGTGCTGCTCTTGCTGAAGCTTGTGCTATTTATGCACTCGTAATTGCTATGAAATTATGCGGTATGATGGGCTAGGAAAAATCACTAAGGGTTAAACAAAATGGAATTTAACGGAACATTTTTGGTATCTATAATTTCTTTCATAGTATTTGTATTCTTAATGAATAAAATACTATACTCGCCTATGGAAAAAATTGTCAGTCAAAGAAAAAATTTCATTGACGATAATATTAATACCGCCAATGAAAATAACAAAAAGGCTGATGAACTATCCGTAGAAAGAGAAGAAAAGCTCGACGGTGCCAAAAATGATGCCCGTACCAGATACAACGAATCCGTTAACGGATTCAAAGAACAACGGACAATGCTTGTCAAAAAAACTCAGGATGAGACGAGTAACGAACTGACTCTGGCTTATGAGAATTTGAATAACATTTCTAATCAAACAAAAGAAGGTTTGAAAGGAAAAATGACTGATTTGGCAAATGATATTGTCGAAAAAGTCTTGGGGTACAGAAGCGAAGTTCAAGGATTTGATAACGATACGGTTAACAATATTTTGTACCGCTAGAAAAACAGAGGTATTATGGAAGGTTTCAATTCAATACTTGATTATATAGGAAGAACAAATTTATTTAACTTTGCCATATTCTTAGCTATTATCATCTATGTATGCAAAAAAATAAATTTAAACGGCATACTTGAGGGTGCAAAGAATAAGGTAAAAGAAAATATTGAAACCTCCGAGAATACCAAAGCCGAATCGGAATCGCATCTTAAAGACATCGAACAAACACTTGCTCATATTGAAGATGAAATTGACGGCATAATTAAAAAATCGGAAAATAATGCTAAATTGGTAGGCGAAAAAATCCTTGAAGATGCTCAAAAAACTATTAGCGGAATAAAAGAAAATTCTCAAAAGGCAGTCGAAAACAGGAGTGCTCTGCTGAAAAATGACATACTAAAAAGAGCTTCCGGGGCATCTATTGAGGTTGCAAAAAATCATATTATTAACGAATTGAACAATAACTACGAATTGCATAACAGACTGATTGACGAAAGTATAGAAGCAATAAACGAGGCAGGTTAATGGGGACTTCCGTAAAACAAAATTATGAACTTACAGCAAAAAGATGGGCGAAAGCTCTGATGGAACTTGCGGATGAAAACGAGGGGATTTCAAAAGACGATATCCTTGATGATTTAAGGGAAGTTGCAGAAAATATAGAAAGTTCCGAAGAATTACATAATGCTATCAGCAATCCTTCCGTTTCAACGGAAGAAAAGCAGATTATAATTTGTAAACTGTTTCAAAATAAAGTAATGCCGATAGTTTACAATTTTCTTATTGCACTTAACCTCAAAAAAAGATTGGTTATAATAGGTGCAATAGCCGATGAATTCCAAAAGGAATTGGAAGAAAAGCGTGGAATCGTTAGAGTTCATGTGACATCAGCAATAGAATTAAACGATGACAAAAAGAATGAAATAAAGAATAAAATCGCAGAAAAACTCCATAAAGAAGTCATTGTGAACTGGGATGTTAATGCGGATATTATAGCAGGTCTGGTATTTAATATAAACGAAACTATAATTGACAACAGTATCAGACATAAACTGGAAAATTTAAGTAAAAGTATAATGAAAGGATAGGAAATGGCAGTTATAAATCCTGATGAAATCAGCTCGATATTAAAAGAAAATATCAGAAACTATGAAGCTAAAGCTGAAGTATCCAATATCGGAAGCGTTTTGGAAGTCGGTGACGGTATTGCTCGTATCTACGGACTGAGAAACGTTATGTCAAACGAGTTGGTAGAATTTGAGGACGGTAAAGGTACTCTTGGTATCACGTTAAACCTTGAAGAGGACAATGTCGGTGTTGTAATTTTGGGTGAATATACTCATATTAAAGAAGGTATGACCGTAAAAACAACCGGTAGAATAACTTCTGTTCCTGTAGGTGACGCCTTAATCGGCAGAATTATAAATCCGACAGGTCGTCCTATTGACGGAAAAGGTGAAATCGTTACGGATAAAACAAGACCCGTTGAAAGAGTTGCTCCCGGTATTGTTGCAAGAAAATCCGTACATCAGCCTCTCCAAACAGGTTTGACCGCTATAGACGCTCTGACTCCTATCGGTAGAGGGCAGAGAGAATTAATCATCGGGGACAGACAAACAGGTAAGACTGCTATTGCCATTGATACTATTCTTAACCAAAAAGGCGGTGACGTAATTTGTATTTACGTCGCAATAGGTCAGAAAGCATCTACGGTTGCACAACTGGCTAAGACTTTGGAAAAGCACGGTGCAATGGATTATTCGATAATTGTTTCGGCAACGGCTAATGAGCCCGCTCCGTTACAATATATTGCTCCTTTCGCAGGGGTTGCGATTGCAGAAGAATTTATGGAACAAGGTAAACACGTTTTAATCGTGTATGATGACTTGACCAAACACGCTCAAGCATATCGTGCAATGAGTTTGCTTCTTAAAAGACCGCCGGGACGTGAGGCTTATCCGGGTGATGTATTCTATCTTCACTCCAGATTATTGGAAAGAGCGGTTAAACTTAACGATGAGTTGGGCGGTGGAAGTATTACTGCACTTCCTATCATTGAAACTCAGGCAGGCGACGTTTCGGCTTACATTCCGACAAACGTAATTTCAATTACGGACGGTCAAATTTTCTTGGAAACTGCTCTGTTTAACTCAGGTGTAAGACCGGCTATCAATGCAGGTATTTCAGTTTCCCGTGTAGGCGGTGCCGCTCAGACAAAGGGTATTAAACAAGTAGCAGGTAAACTCCGTCTTGATTTGGCACAATACAGAGAATTGGAAGCGTTTGCTCAATTCGCATCGGATTTGGATGCAGCAACCAAAAAGCAGCTTCTTAGAGGTGAAAAGCTTACGGAAGTTCTTAAACAACCTCAATACAAGCCGTTAACGGTTGCCCAACAGGTTACGGTTCTGTTTGCAGCTAATGAAGGTTTTCTTGATGAAATTGATAACAAGAAAATTAATGAATACAAGAACGGATGGTTTGAGTATTTTGAAGCAAATATGCCGGAACTGAGCAAAGCTCTAAACGAAGGAGCTAAATTATCCGACGAAGATATTAAGGCTCTCAGAGAACAACTAGAAGCTTACGGCAAGACTTTATAAGGAAATAATAATGCCAAACTTAAAAGATATAAAAAGCAGAATATCCAGTGTTCAAAACACGAAAAAGATAACTAAAGCAATGAAAATGGTCGCTGCGGCTAAGGTAAAAAAAGCCGAAAATACCGTTAAGGCTGCACGTCCTTTTTCCGACGAACTTTTAAAACTGTGCAGGAAAATGCTTGCAACAGTTGGAGAGTATTCGACTGCAGGTTTAAAAGTTGAACGTGCTTTGGATAATTATCCCGAATTACTTTTAAAAAGAGAGATTAAATCGGAAGGGCTGCTTGTTATTACATCAAACAAAGGTTTGGCGGGGGCGTATAACGCCAACATAATTAAGGCTGCTATCAGTCGTATAAAAGCGAATACGGAAAGCGGGATTAGAACAATAATTTATCCTGTCGGTCAGAAAGCAGTTTCGGCTTTCAAGCACAAACCCGGTAATTACGAGCTCAGAGACGGTTACATAAGTATAGCAAACGAACCGACCGCAACGGGAGCAAATATTATAGCGGAAGATATTGCCGAAGATTTCGTTTCAGGTAAAATTGACAGAATTGATATTATTACAACTCATTTCAATAATATGATGTCTTATAATATTGTTTCCTGGGAGGTTTTACCCGTTAAGATAGAAAAAGCTCATTCTTCCGAACTGGATGCTTTGATGGAATTTGAACCTTCTCCGCATTCGGTATTGCAGCAGCTTATACCTATGTATATTACAAATTCTATTTATCAGGCACTTTTAGAGGCAAACGCAAGTGAACTTGCTTCACGTATGACAGCAATGTCCGCTGCTTCTAATAACGCGGAAGAGATGATAAATACACTGACCATCGATTATAACAAGGCTCGTCAGGCAGCAATTACGCAGGAGCTTGTTGAAATTGTATCAGGAGCCCAAGGGGTACAAAAGTAGGGGATTAGGCGTTATAAAAAATTTCCTTGGCGTTGTGTTGTTTTATTATTTCGTTATCTTTTTTGTCGATATAGTTCCAGGTTCCCATCATACCTGCTATTGAGGCAACAATACCTCCCATTGTCGGAAGAGCAAATTTGAGAAATTTATTTTTGACAAATTTCTTTACGAGTGCAGATGCCAGCAATACTCCTGCCAAAATTGAACCTGCAAAAACAGAGTTTGTTAAGTACAAATTCTTTTTAGCCCTGTCTTTATAGGTCTTTATAAAAGAATCCGCTTTATTTGCAGGAACCTCATAGTACTTTGTACTGGCATTTTTTGAGCTGATATCAACCTGTACGTTCCCGTTATCAAATTTCCTTGTTATTTCTGCCGTTACTGCCATAAACCCACACTCCTTTTAATAACATAAAACCAATGAAGCGTAATAATTGCCATGTAAAAATTTAAACTTTACAAATATTTACGAACAATACACTTGTTAAGAATGTATTTCTCGGTTATAATCAAGGCGGGTGAGGAAATGACAATCAACTACACAAACTACAGATATCCCACACTGGAAAAGATGGACAGTTACCCTGAATATGGCGATAAAAACTATGCAGGGTATTACTCTTTTTCCCTCAGAAGACACCGTGCAACCGAAAGAAAAGTTACAACCAACGACAAAATAAAGGCAGGGATTGGAGCTTTAGCGGGTACAATTATACCTATGCTTTATCTGATGAAAAAACAAAAGATTAAAAATCCTCTAAAATTAAAATACAAACTGAATGACATGGTTCTCTTGTCAGGCACTTCGGTTATCGGAGGTGTATGCACGGGAATGATAGGAGAAAACAAGAAAACAAAACAGAACAAAGTAAAAGAAGGTATTTTCCAGTTCTTAAACGCTGCAGTACCGACTTGGATTGTCGGCGGAGTGTTAAAACTCTGCGAAGGCAGTAAAAATTTTAACAATATACCCGGTAAAATGTTATCTATTGCAGGGGGGCTACTCGTAGGAATGTACGGTGCCGCATCAATATCCAATCTTATTTGCGATCCGCACGACAAAAGACCTGACAGAAAGCTTACACTTCTCGACTGTATCGCAAATATAGACGATGCAATAGGTGTACTTGTACTTGCAAAATTCCCGCTTGTTGACAAGCTTCATCTTGAGAAACTGCTTCCGTTTATATACACTTACTGCGGTTACCGTGCAGGAAAAAGCAACTAAATCTCTGCTAATTTTTTGTAATAATCGTGAGCCTGTTCAAATTTATACGCCAAATTGAATAATTTGGTTTCCGTAAGTTGAGGCGTCATTATTTGAAGTCCTATAGGCATACCGTCGCAGTCAAATCCCGCAGGAACGCTTATAGCCGGTAATCCCGCCAAATTAGCAGATATAGTGGCAATATCCGTAAGATACATAGCAAGCGGATCTTCTGTTCTTGCACCCAAATCAAAAGCCGTATTCGGGCAAGTGGGAGAAATCAGAGCATCTACTTTAGAAAATGCTTTAACAAAATCCTCCGCAACAACTCTTCTCATCTGCAAAGCTTTCTTGTAATAAGCATCATAGTACCCTGATGACAAAGCATAAGTACCAAGCATTATACGGCGTTTAACTTCCGGTCCGAAACCTTCCGCACGTGTTTTACAATACATTTCAAGAAGATTTTTGGCATCAGCCGTTCTGTGTCCGTATCTTACCCCGTCAAATCTGGCAAGGTTTGAGCTGCATTCCGCCGTTGCAAGAATATAATATATCCCTATGGAGTGTTTTAAATTCGGAAGCGAAATTTCCATAACTTCCGCACCAAGCGATTTATAGGTTTCAACAGCATTTTCAATTGCTTTTTTAACGTCATCCGCAAGTCCTTCAGATACAAGTTCTTTAACAACCCCTATTTTCATGCCCTTAATATCGTTATTCAAGCCATTTCTGTAATTTTCCACAGGAAGCTTTAAAGATGTTGAATCATGGAAATCGTACCCCGAAATAACTTCCAGAAGAGCAGCTGCATCTTCAACAGTTCTTGCAAACGGACCTATTTGGTCAAGTGAAGAAGCAAACGCAATCAAGCCGTATCTTGAGACTTTACCGTATGTTGGTTTCATACCGACAATACCGCAGAAACTTGCCGGAAGTCTTATGCTTCCGCCCGTATCCGAACCTAATGCCAAGGCAGCTTCACAAGATGCAACGGATGCCGCAGAACCGCCTGAAGAGCCTCCCGGTACTTTTTTCAAATTCCAGGGGTTGTGAACCTTTTTAAATGCAGAGTTTTCGTTGGAAGACCCCATTGCAAACTCATCTAAATTAGCCTTTCCGACTATAGGGATTAAATTATCCAAAAGCTTTTGGGTTGCCGTAGCATTATAGGGAGAAACAAAATTTTCAAGAATCTTGCTTGAAGCCGTTGTTTTTGAACCTATCAAGTTCATGTTATCCTTTAATGCCAAAGGTACACCCGCAAGAAGAGGAAGTTCTTCGCCTTTTGCAAGTTTTTCATCCGCCTGTTTTGCGGTATCCAAAGCTATACTTTCGGTTAAAGAGTTAAAAGCTCCGAGCTTTTCATCAATATTTTTAATTCTCTCAAGTGAAGCTTTTGTTAATTCAACTGCAGAAACCTCTTTGTTCCTAATGGCTCTGCTCTGTTCCATTGCACTCTTTTTCAATATTTCCAACATAATTTAATCTCCTGTTTTTATCATTATAACAAAAACAGAAAATTTGTGTTCAGCCTAACCGCATCTGCCGGAAAAAACTTTTGCTATATATTGGACAAGTATTGCAAATTCCCAAAGAATATGTCTGTGTTTTATATAATACAAATCATATTCCAACCTCTCCTCAGCTAAAGGTTCTGCAACATTTATCTGTTGCCAGCCGCACCATCCCGGACGAACCCAATTCCTAGCTTCCCAAAACGGCATTCTTTCCTTGTTATCGTAATAAACCTCTTCCCTGATCGGACGAGGACCTACAATACTCATCTCACCACGCAAAACATTTATCATCTGAGGAAGTTCATCAATATGGAATTTTCGCAAAACTTTACAGAAAGGCATAATCCTTTTGTCATCAGCATGAACTTCATTTAAATCGTCATCAAAATCTTCCTCAACTTTGTCCTGATACATAGTTCTAAACTTTATCATCTTAAACGGCTTGCCGAATTTTCCTATTCTTGTTTGGAAGAAAAATATCGGACCAAGGTCAGAAAGCTTAATACCTATCATTGCAATAAGAGAAAGCGGCAATGTAACTATCATTATTGCAATTGAAAATATAATGTCGCATAATCTTTTTAAATACGAATAGAGCAATGCCTTCTTTTGAACACAATTATAAAACAACCAGTTAACAGTCATTTTTGAAACCAGATATTTATGCGTAATTTTCTCGTAAAACTTAGGCATTCTCCATACCTTAACTCCGAGAGGAATACCTTTTACCAAATCAGTAAGCGTATCCGCATCCATTCTGGACTTGACCGCAACAATAACAAGTTTAACGTTATTATCCTTTATTACCGCTTCGGAATCACAAGTCAAACCCAGAATCGGTATAGAGGAGTCTTCGTCTTCTATTGTATTCATATTATCATCAAGAAATCCGACAACTTTCAACCCAAGCTCCGGCCTTTCCTGAATTTTTTCGGCAATTAATTTACCGTCCTGCCCTGCCCCTACAATAAGGACATTCTTGGTTGCTTTAAAAAATTTAAGGTATATTAAAAATAAAATTCTGAAAATCAAAATTCCTGCAAAAACACCAATGCCGTTAATTACAAAGAGTAAAAAGGTTAAAACATTGAATCCTGCAAATAAAAACGGAATTGCCGCAATAACAGTCGCGACCGTTACACCTTCAAACAAGAGGTATATATCCTTAAAACCATATCGTCTTATGGTATAATAACCCTTAGCATACAATACAAAAAGTAAAACCAACAAAAACCATAAGACTATAAATAAAAACTGTGCTATTGAACCGACAAAACTTATAAACGTGAACATTGTCACGAGCGTTATAATTAATGCATCAACAACAGTAAGAACATATACGGATCTTGATAAAGCAGACATAAAAGCTCCTTGATTTAAACCTTTTTTCCTATTTATTATAACATAATATTATTTAAATAAAAAGATAAGGCATATAAAAATACCGCTTCTTGCAATTAACTCTGTTTATCGGAACCGTTTTTCTGTTGATGGTTATATCGGTATTTTGTCCATATTCTTGTTATGGCACTCAAGCTAAAGCCCATTACCGCAAGAGAAAATGCGTACGGAACACCGGTTATTACCGCTTTTTGTTTTATAAGAGCCGACAACTCTTTTTCATAAGATGTGTTGTTTTTTTGTCCAAGTTTACTTGCTATTTCTTGTAATTCAGTACGAGAGGGCACATTTATTACCCCGTTTTTATCCTTTTTAATCAACTCCGGGTACTTACCTTTTTTGGCTAAAATACTCTTAAACCCTGCATCAAAAATCGAAGAGCCGAAAATTGTATATAAAACGACTAAAGGTACACGCGTCCAAACTTCATAAAAATCAAGCTTTCCTCTGTCCTTTGCGGCATTTGAATACCCAAAAAGTCCGATTGTACAAATTACTGCAAGCTGACCTTTGCTCAAAGATAATTTTCCACCGCTGTTTTCAAAGTCCAATTTCATATAATCCTTTAAAAACTTCTCCAATTTAGGAGATTTCACTCCCGTCTTACGCAATGTTTCCGCCAACTTTTCTCCGGGCTCCAAAATGTATTCCGATAATTTTACTGCTTTATCGGACTTATGCCCTTTAGCCGCAAGTACAAGACCCGCACCTATTCCCGCAGCAGATATAACACCTGCCTTAACAAGTTCTTTTTTTGCGTGAGATTCTACATGTTTTTGTTGATTGATATCCTCTTTTTTGTCTTTGTTTAAATTCGCGATATTATTAAAATCGCTGACCTTAAAGACCTTTAACGTGAATAAATTTTTTGCAAAACTCAAAGCGTATTCCAATGCCGGTATTGCAAGACAGGCTAATACAATACCCGATTTTGCGGTAACCAAGCGATTTTTCATTGCCTTATCCGCATTAGACTTTTTAATTGTTTCCAAACTTTGAGGAATATTTTTTAAAACATCTTCTTTCAAGTTTTTAGGCAAAACCGACTTAAATAAGCCCTTTCTGTACAAATACTCTCCAAAAAACGGAGCTGCATAATAAAATAACCCCGATTCCAAAAATTCCAAAAACGTAAATTCCCAAAAATCGGCCTTACTGCGGGATAATAATGCCTTTGGAACCCAATTTGTTGTAGTATCCTGTATAAATCTTGTTGAAGATAAATTCTCCTGAGACTTTATAAACGTGTCTAAAAATTTGACTCCTCCACCGCTTAGTGCACTCTTGAAAGGGACGCCTTTTTTATCTGTAGTGTAACTTGTTTTGCCGTCATTTATTAAATTAATACTTGAAATCATTTATTAACCATCCTTTTTATATCTGAAAACTGCCGCATTAAAAAAGCCACCCTTATCAGGTGGCTTAAATTTGTTTTTGAGTATTTGGAACTAACACATTCGATACGCATAACAACAACCACCTGAGACAAGGCTTTGCATCATCATTTGCATCATCATAGTGTTATTGTTTATCATCATTAAATTCCTTTTAGATTCATAATATGATGATAATTTTCCATTGTCAAGCAACCGCAGATTTCAAATATTTTGTAATTTAGCTTGGAAGTAGCATCCCAAAATTAACTTTGGTTTGACACAATCAAACGTTCGTTTTATAATAAAATTGTTGAGGTTTTTGAATGGAAAAGCAAAAAGATGAAAATTCTAAATCGCGGATTCTGGAAGCAGCAACTACACTGTTCGCCCAAAAAGGATTTGACGGCACAAGCATAAGAGAAATTTGCAAAAGGGCAAACGTAAATCTTTGCATGATTTCATACTACTGGGGAGGAAAACAGGAACTTTACCGCGGAATTATTGAAAATCTTCTTGAAAAACAAATAGAATATTCCAAGAGCTTTCTTGATTTAAATAGAAATCCTTATGACATCTCAGTTGATGAATGCACCGAACTTTTGCTAAAAGCAATGGAAAAATGTGTTGATTTCTTCTATACAAATATTTCCTCGGATTTAATCGTTATACTTTTAAAAGAACAACAAAGACCTGATTTTATCGTTAAATCTCCTGTCCTTGATTACATAAGAAAAATGGTTGCAAGAATTTTAGACAAAGATATTAACGACAGAGAAGTAATTTTTAAAATGCTTTTTATGCTTTCACAAATAAATTCCCCAAGAATTTTGCCCGCATTTTCTTTAAGAATTTTAGGTCAAAATGATTTTTGCAAGGAAGATATTGATATTATAAAAGAAAATGTAAAACTTTATATTAATAAAATTATAAAGGCGGAGGCAGTATAAATGGAGAAGAGAAGAATTATAACTAAAAAAATACTCCTTATATTTACTTGTCTGCTTTTTGCTCAATCTTCTTTTGCCGTTGATATTCGGGAACTGAACCTTGAATTCTTCGACAGATTTAATGATGAAAATCTAAACTGTTACATTCAACAGGCACTGGACAATAATCATGATTTAAAAAAAGCGGAACATATTGTGGAACAATATCGGCAACAGGTAAAATATTCACTGGGTAAAGAGCTTCCGTCATTTAGTGTCAGTGCAAATTATCTGGGTATAAAAGTACCGCAGCTTGATAATTTTCAACTAAAGGATAACGCGTTTATACTACCTTTTATGGCAAGTTATGAGGCTGATTTTCTGCTTAAAAACAGGGATAGAACAAGGGCTCTCAAGAAGAGTTATGAAGCTGTACAGTTTAATGAAAAAGCCGTTTATATTGCTCTGATAACTGATGTAGCAACAGTTTATACAAACATTTTACAATATAATGATTTAATTGAGAACCAAACAAATACACTTAAAAATCAAGAGGAAATCTTGCTGAGAAGCAAGAAAAAATTTGAACGCGGTGTCATAAATTCAACCGCATTAAATAATGCAAAAAAAAATGTTGAAACAAGCAAAAGTTCACTTGAGAAGCTTATAAAAGAACGGGAAATTGCCATGATGCAATTAGCGGTTTTAACCGGGAATTCTTCTTTAAATATTTCAGAAATGAAATTCGGAGATTTGGACAATTTTGAATATTCGGGAAAAATTCCCGATGAAATAAGCTCGGATGTAATCTTTTCCCGCCCCGATGTGAAGGCTTCCGAAGCCAACCTTGAAAAAGCAAAAATTGATGTTAGAGTTGCCAAAAAAGAATTTTTCCCGACATTCAACATCGTCGGAGTCTGGGCGTTTAATACCATAGCTCCGGGAACATTCTTTTCGTGGGAATCTTCACTTGCAGCAATTTTAGCGGGTGCATCTCAAGATATTTTTAAAGGCGGAATGAAAGTTGCTAATTTAAAAATCAAAAAAGCAAAGTACGGAGAACTCTTTGAGGAGTATAACCAAACTAATTTGGAAGCCGTAAAGGAAGTAAATACCACTCTTTGCATAATTAAACACGATAGACGGATTGAAGAAAATACGAAATCTGAACTTAACTGTGAGGCATTAAATTTTCAAAATATACAAAAAGAATTTAATCGCGGCATAATTTCAGAGCCCGAATATATTTTAGAAGAAAATAATTTTATAAATACACAAACAAAATATGCACAGGCAAAAACACAAAGAATCGTAAATTATTTCACGTTATATAAAGCCGTCGGGGGTAAATTATGAAGAAAAAGATTTTGATACTGCTAATACTGGCAATTTGCGGGACCTTAGTATTTTTATATTTAAAAAACCGCAAGGAAAATAATGAACTAACCCTTTACGGCAATATTGAAATTCGTCAGGTTGATTTGAGTTTTCAGGTGTCAGGCAAAATTGAAAAAATGTTTAAAGAAGAAGGCGACACCGTAAAACAAGGCGATTTATTGGCGGTATTGGATAACAGAGATTATATTTCAAACCTGGAAAAAGCTGAAGCCGACGTAAATAAAACGCTTGCACTTAAGGATGACGCGGAATCAAAATTTGAACGTAATGCTCCTCTGGTTGAAGATAACACTATTTCAAAACAGGATTATAACACACTTTTAAATACAAAGAATAAATCCAAAGCCGACTATGATGCGGCAATCGCACAGAAAAATTTTGCAAAAAACCAACTCGATTATACAAAGGTCTATGCACCCGAAAACGGAATAATTATGATAAGGGTACAGGAACCCGGAGCAAACGTGGCTAAGGGTCAGGCAATTTATACCATGGCAAAAACAAAACCCGTATGGGTAAGAGCTTACGTAAACGAAACCGACCTTGGTAACATTAAATACGGTCAGGAGGTAAATGTATACACGGACAGCGTAGACCCTAAAACAGGACAAAAACGAACATATAAAGGACAAATAGGTTATATCTCACCCGTTGCGGAATTTACGCCAAAGACAGTACAGTCAACAGATATCAGAACAAATCTGGTTTACCGTATAAGAGTCTACATTTATGATATAGATGAATACCTGCGTCAGGGCATGCCTGTCACTATTAAAGTTGCCTTAGGGGTAAAGGGATAGGGGTAAAGGGATAGGGGTAAAGGGGTAAATGTAGGGGATTGAATTCTGTCTACACGATAAAATTATTCCGTCGACCCGGCAAATACGAGAAAGATATAGAGGAAATTGCAGGAATAACAACAATGTATACCGTTGAGATTAAAAATTTAACAAAAAATTTCGGCTCAATTATTGCTCTTAATAACCTTTCTCTAAATATCGAAAAAGGTAAGATTACCGGGCTTATCGGTGCTGACGGTGCGGGAAAAACCACCCTTCTAAGGATGATTATCGGGCTTTTAACCCCTGACAAAGGAGAGATTTCAACTCTTGGATTTAATCCCGTGACGCAAAAGAACGAATTAACTCCGCATATCGGATATATGCCGCAAAAATTCGGACTATACGAAGATTTAACGGTTATCGAGAATTTAACACTTTATGCCGATTTAAAAAATGTTCCGCACGTCTTTGACAGGATGTTGGAATTTACCACCCTTGCACCTTTTCAAGACAGGCTTGCGGGAGCTTTATCAGGCGGAATGAAGCAGAAACTCGGGTTGGCTTGTACACTTCTCGGAAATCCCGATTTTTTACTGCTTGATGAACCTTCCGTCGGGGTTGACCCGATTTCACGCAGAGATTTAATGAAAATGGTGAGGGAAATGATTAATCCCCAAACAACCGTTTTATGGTCAACGGCATATTTGGATGAAGCTCACAGTTTTGACACATCTGTCGTAATTGATAAAGGAAAAGTAATTTATGAGGGAAAACCTCACGACCTTGCACCAACTCCGCAGGAATTTGAAAATAAAGTTATCGACCTTATGGGCGGATATAAACAAGAGCCGTCAAAAATTGCAGAAAATTATACTCTCAGGGAAGATATCAAAGATTGTACGGTTGAAGCAGACAACTTGGAGAAAAAATACGGCAATTTTTATGCGGTAAAAAATAATTCGTTTTGTATTAAAAAAGGAGAAATTTTCGGGCTTCTGGGACCAAACGGGGCGGGCAAATCCACTTCTTTTAAAATGATGTGCGGACTGGCAAAACCAACAAACGGAACCGCAAGGATTATGGGGATTGATATCACCAAGGATCCTGAAAAAGCACGTTCCAATTTAGGCTATATGGCACAAAAATTTTCGCTTTACGGCTCTCTTACCGTAAAAGAAAATCTTGAGTTTTTTGCCTCCGCCTACGGTATAAAGTTTAAAAACAGAGCCGACAAAGTACGGGAAATTATTGAAGTATTCGGGTTAAAAGATTACGCAAACCAAAAAAGTGAAGAACTTCCTCTCGGTTTAAAACAGAGGTTATCAATGGCATGTGCTCTTATACACAACCCTCCGGTATTATTTTTAGATGAGCCGACATCGGGAGTCGATGTTTTGACCCGCCGAGATTTTTGGAACCATATAACATCACTTGCCAAAAAGGGAGTTACAATTCTTGTCACAACACATTTTATGGACGAAGCGGAGTATTGTGACAGAATAAGCCTTTTTTATAAAGGGGAAACGATTTCACTCGGAACCCCCGGGGAATTAAAAAATAAAGCAAAAGCCGCTACAATGGAAGAAACTTTCATTACCCTTATTAAAGAAAGTGAGGGAAAATGAAAATACTTTTAGCACTCATAAAAAAAGAAATAAAACAAATCCTGCGGGACCCGAGCAGTATAATTATTGCTTTTGTCCTGCCGTTTATCTCCATAATGATTTATATGTACGGAATAAATCTTGATTCCGTAAAAGTAACAATGGGCATAAAAAATGACGACTCATCCCCTGAAGTTGCAACCCTCGTAAAATCCTTCGGACACAGCAAGTATGTTAATTCAATTTATTTTGATAACCAGAAGGACATAGAAGGTGCAATTGCACGTTCAAAAATTAAAGGAGCCGTTATAATCCCGAATGATTTTTCAACAAAGCTTGCACGCGGACAGAAAGCGGATTTGCTTGTTATAACTGACGGTTCGGAGGTCAACACTGCCAATTATGTCCAAAGCTATGCTATGGCAATAGCAAATAACTGGCTTACGACAAGTAAGTATGCCGCATCAGTAAAACCTCCGGCAATAAATGCAGAAATTCGAACCTGGTATAACCCTGATTTAAACAGCCATTATTTTATTGTTCCCGGTTCAATTGCGATTACAATGACTCTTATAGGTATATTATTAACCTCCCTCGTTGTTGCACGTGAATGGGAACGCGGGACGATGGAAGCCCTCCTCTCAACCTCTGTTAAACCTATTCATATAGTTTTAGGTAAATATATTCCATACTTTATCCTTGGAATGCTCTCCCTCATTTTTAATATTTTTCTCTGTGTGGTAATTTTTCAGATACCGTTTAGAGGGAGTTATTGTATGCTGCTTTTAGTCAGCGGACTTTTCCTCTTTACTTGCCTCGGAATCGGATTAAATATTTCCTCCCTGCTTAAAAACCAGTTTTTAGCAAGTATGGTTGCAATGAGTGCAGGTTTTTTACCCGCCCTAATGCTTTCCGGCTTAATGTTTCCAATCAATTCCATGCCAATATTTTTCCAATATCTGACAAGAATTATACCTCCAAGATATTACGTTTCATTTGTAGAGAGTGAATTTATGGCAGGAGGGGTAAACAGTATCAGGCTAGAAAATGCTATTTTCTTAGCTATTTTAGGATTATTATTCTTCATTGCGGTTTATAAAAATACTTCTATCAGATTGGAAAAAGTACCCCAAAAAAGAGGTACAAAAGAAAGGGCGGTGGAATAATGCCTAGAGATTTTTTCCGCAGAGTACTTGCTCTTATTAAAAAAGAATTTATAACAATATGGAATGACCCTAAAACTAAAGGGATAATAATCGGGATGCCTTTAATGCAGCTTCTGATTTTTTCAAATGCAGCAACAATGGAGGTTCAGAATATTGACACGGTAGTCCTTGACCGTTCGCAAGGCGTTGAATCAAGAGAGTTGCTATCCCGATTTGAAAACTCTCCAAGATTCAGAAAGTTTTATTATGTGAATAATGAACAGGAATTCAAAAATAAAATAGATACCCAAAGAGTTCAAATAGGACTGATGCTGAATAACGATTTTGCCCGTAATGTTAAAGCAAAAAAACCGACTGAGGTACAAGTAATAGCAGACGGCAGGCAAACAAACTCCGCTTCAATTGCGTCAGGTTATGCTTCGCAGATTATTTCGGCATACGGCAAGGAAATTTCGCACCCGCAAAACAGTGCAGGCATAAACATTTCCGTCAGAAACTGGTTTAATCCTAATCTTGAATATAAATGGTTTATTTTGACGGTCATTGTCGCGATGCTTTCACTTGTCACAACACTAATCTTAACTTCCCTTTCCATCGCACGTGAAAGAGAACTTGGAACCTTCGACCAGTTGATTGTAAGTCCGCTTTCTTCTTTTGAAATTCTTTTAGGAAAATCCGTGCCGCCTTTAATAATTGCAATGATGTTAACCATGATAATGACGGGTATTATAATACTATTCTTTCATATTCCGTTTGCAGGTTCATTTATTTTATTTATGATTTCAATTTTTATTTCTTTACTTGCAATAGTAGGTGTCGGACTTTTTATCTCTTCAATTTGTAACACCCAACAGCAAGCGATTTTAAGTGTTATGACATTTATGATGCCTGCGGTGTTATTGTCGGGTTTTATTTCTCCGATTGAAGATATGCCAATTACCCTGCAATACTTGACTCTACTGAATCCCGTAAGATTTTTTATGGTGTTAACCCGCGGAATATTTCTCAAAGGAATAGGTATCGAAGATGTTATGATAAATTTAATACCCCTTATTATAATTGCAATCATAACGCTCACTCTTGCAGGCCGCACTTTCAAGAGAAAGCTCGGTTAATTGCAATTTGGTAAAACCTAATTTAAACAAAAAAATAATGTCAAACAGCTTTAAATCCTATTTCTTCTTTACCGTAAAACCGTGACTTTCCTCCACAAGCTGCATGATTTTGTCATCAGCAACCGTTTCATCCAGTATCACACTTATCCAGTACTTTTTATTCATATGCCAACCCGGATAAAAATGTTCCTGTTTTGTTATCTCCTTGACATTATCAGGATTTAACTTGATTAATGCAACCTCAACCAATCCCTTTTTATCTTCTTGAATTTTTGACCTGTCAACATTTGAAATTGCAAGGTACCATTTCTTACTTTCGGGATTTCTAAAAACCCCCGTTCCCGGCGTTGTTTCCCATAAAAACTCAGGTTTATCTCCGTATTTTTTCATCACCATCTCTGTAATTCTGTTTGATTGCGGAAAAATGTAGTATTTCTTTGTAAAACATTTTTCCCTTATATCCTCCAAGATTTTTTCATAATCGTTCCTGACTTCACTTGCATAAGAAGCACTCTCTACTCTCAGCGGTAAATATTCATCATCATTTTCTAAATCATATACGGTGCCTGTTATATCTCCGTCAGAACAGATTACAATAACTGCTTTAAATAAATCGTTCTTAAACGATTTTTCCAACTTGTAATTGCCATTACTTTTTATAAATCCGTATTCTTCCAACTTATCATAATTCGGCGAACATCGTTGAAATATATTTTTTTCTATAGTCATACTCCCATTATACATCGGAAAGTCACATTAAATGATAAATTATAAGTATTACAGATATTATTTAACAGACTAATATAACTAAAGGGACATTTTTATAGAATATTTTTTACACTTATGTTATTGTACAAATATGGTATTTAAATATTGTCCCGTGTGTGGAAATAAATTAATAAAAAAGCAAGCAGGAGATGATGGACTAATCCCTTTTTGCAAACAATGCAACTGTTTCCGATTTAACTTATTCCCTGTTTGTGTAATAGCACTAATAGTAAATACACACAATGAAGTACTGCTTCTAAAACAGTCATACATTTCAAAAGAATACTCAACTTTTGTTGCCGGATATATGCAAGAAGGTGAGAGTGCGGAAGCCGCTATTAATAGAGAAATTAAGGAAGAAGTCGGCTTAGATATTTCTACATTGCGTTATGTTACTTCCCTATGGTTTCATTTAAAACAAACTCTTATGCTTGGTTTTATTGCCCAAACGGACAAAGATAATTTAGTTTTATCAGAAGAAGTCGACTCAGCAGAGTGGGTTCCGCTTGAAACCGTAACCGACAAAATTTACCCAAAACACCCTGATAACATAGCTTACGTTTTATATGAAGAATATTTAAACAAAACGGATAAAATGGAATAAATATTCCTGCGGGTGCAAAAAGAGAATCAATTGAAAGCTATAATGTAGAAAGACTCAATGAAGCGGAATTTCTGGGACAAAGAAACGGAGTACTAATCATTGAAAAAGCTAAATATTGCCCTGAAAAAATTTTATGGCATTTTGAAGCGTCATTGGAGCAAAATCCGATTGACGAACTTATTGTAAATTGTTAAAATAAAAGAAAGGATTATATATGAAAGTAGAATTAGCACCAACAATAACAAATCAAAAACAAATGTATAAATATTTTAGGAATTGTCTTTGTCGCTTGGAACTTAACTACAGCTTTGTCCTGTCGTTCTAACTCTCCACATTAAAAAAGACCCTTGCGGGTCCCAAAAAACGGAGAAGGAGGGATTCGAACCCTCGGTACAGGTTACCCCATACAACACCTTAGCAGGGTGCCGCCTTAAACCTACTCGGCCACTTCTCCTCGCTAATATATTAATAATAACATAAATATTTTATTTTTCAAAATAAAAATCCCGACCATAAAATCAGGATTTTATTCATACTCTCAACTATCTTATTCCAAGACAGTCCTTTTCATAACGGGGGAGTAATAATTTACCTCGCCCCTACTTCACAGCTTGCAGTTTAACCTGAACTCCCGATTCAGCGTTAATCATTACTGCATTAGATACTGCCATTGCCCTGCGTTTTTTAGCCCCTCTTAATATGAACTCAACTCCGCTAAATGTGTTGTTTGATGGGGTTGCAATCTTCTTTAACATATCCTTTTGTCCTTTCCGATAAATGTATTTTTCTGAGTCTCGTAATATACTTATCGGCATTTTTTTCAAAAACTTTAGGACTTTTTTAAAAAAATTTACAAATATTTACATATCTATTATATGTTTATATAACTCATTCTTGTTTAGCCTATAAAGTGTCGAAAGGATTACGGAAACCTCCTTGTCTTTAAACCCCTTTGCCTTTAAAAGAGATATTTTATAATCCAAATCAGCGACTTTTGAATCCTCTTCACCATACACCATACAGACAATTTCGCCTCGCACCTCTTCTTTATAATAATCCGAAATTTCAGAAATATAGCCTGTTTTAACCTCCTCAAACATTTTGGAAAGTTCCCGCCCGACAGTTACTATAATGTCTCCTCGGGCTTCTTTGATACTTTTTAGTGTATTTAGTATTCTTTCCGGCGAATCATAAAATACCATATTTACACCCGAATACTTCTTAACAACTTCCTTTATCCGACTCTCGCTTCTTGAAATGAACCCTAAAAAAATAAACTCTTCACACGCTCTCGGAATCTGAGATAAAAATGTCGTCAAAGCACAAGCACCCGGCAAAGCCGACACAGAGAATCCGTGTTTAATAAGCTCATCTATAATTACCCCCCCGGGATCGCAAATCATAGGAGTTCCTGCATCCGAAACCAATGCAACTGTCTTGCCCGCACTTAATTCCCTTAAGAAAAACTCTACCCTTTCACGCTCATTGTACTTGTGATAAGAAATACATTTTGTCTTTATACCGTAACGATTTAAAAGTTTTTGAGTCACCCTTGTATCTTCGCAAGCAATAAAATCAACTTCTTTCAAGATGTCTATTGCCCTTAAAGTTATATCGCCGATATTGCCGATAGGAGTCGGAACAACGTAGAAATTAAACTTCCGAACCATACTCTAACCGTCCCAACGGGTTTTTTCAAGAAAAGTTTTAATCGCATCAGCCATGTTATCGGGAGTCTCCAAAGATTCGCCCTCTCTTGCGAAAATTGATTTATCCGCAACACCTTCCCTTACTTTATTATAAAGGCTTAAGATTAAAAACAGTAAGACCGAGGAAACTCCCACGCCTGCCATAGCAAGAAGAAATTTCTTTGCAATCTTTCTGCGGCTTATCGGTTGTTTATAACTTATTGTTTCCGTCTGTGCGGAAGAAATCGGCTCCGCATACACGGGTACACAGAGTAACAACATTAATAATACGGTAACAACTTTATTCTTCATCTTTCTTTGTTGTCTTTCTTGTTCTTTTCTGCGAATTTCTGTTAGGTCTGCGGCTTTTCCTTACAGGTTTTTCTTCGGTTTCCGTCGGTTTAGCTTCCGCATTTTCCTGCTGCGGTACTGTATTTTCCGTCTCTTGTACGGCAGCATTTTCTGAAATCACCGGCACAATCTCCGAATTTTCATTTATAACCGTTTGTGCCGTAACTTCCGGCTGAACATCTGCTTCCTTAAGTTTTCTTCTGCCCTTGCCGCGTGCCTTTTTCGTTTCCTTTTCCTGCTTAATCTCTACAGCGGCTTCCTGAGCATTAACGGAAGGATTCTCGGTTGTTTCAAGTTTTTCTTCCTGAACAACTGTTTGTTCCTTAACCTCTTCCGGCTTGTTGAATTTATTATTGTTAAACTTTTTCTTGCCGCCCATTGGGAGTTTAATCTTCGCAGCTTTTGCACGATATTCGCCTTCCGAAGTTGCCGAAGCAAACTTGATATCCTCCATTATATAGCCGTTTCCTTGGCAGTGAGGACAACGTTTTGCAAAAATTTCGCTGATAGCCTGACCTTGACGATGACGCGTCATCTCTACCAAGCCTAAATCAGAGAGCTGCCCTACTTGCGGTTTTGCTTTATCAGCTTCCATTGCCAATTCGAGTTCTTCCATCATTGCCAACTTATCAACGCGGGAAGTCATATCAATAAAGTCAATGATAATCATTCCGCCAATATTTCTAAGTCTCAATTGACGTGCAATCTCGTGAACGGCTTCAATATTCGTCTTTAGAATTGTCTCATCCTGAGTCGAAGAATTAGTAAACTTACCGCTGTTAACATCTATAACAGTAAGAGCCTCGGTTGTTTGTATAAACAAATATCCGCCTGAAGGTAAGTTAACCTTCATCTGCAATGCAGCTTTGATTTCTTTATGAATATCCATTGCGACGAGAAGCGGCTCCGAGCCTTTGTAGAGAGTAACATTAATATTCTTGTTCATGTGCCAGTTTTGAAGAATATTTTGGACCCTATTAAGTGCAAATGCCGTATCTACAACAATTTCCTGAGTTTCTTCATTACAAGCTTCTCTTATAACTCTGTAAAGCAAATCCTGATCTCTGTACAAAAGACTTGGCGGCGTCATACTTTCAGCCGAAGTTATAATATTATTCCACTTTTCAAGCAGGATTTCCAAATCTTCCTGAATATCCGCTTCTGTCTGACCTTCAGCTTCAGTCCTTACGATAACCCCGATTCCTACAGGTTTAAGGAGATTAACAATCGACTTCAATCTTGCACGTTCCTTGGAAGAAGTTATCTTTTTACTGACATTAATCCCGGTTTCATTGGGCATAAGAACCAAAAATCTTCCCGGAAGAGAAATCTCCGTTGTAACTCTCGGGCCTTTATGTCCTACGGGTTCTTTCACAACCTGAACAACAATTTTTTGTTTGGGTTTTAACTTATCCTGCAAAGCACCCTTACCCATTACATCCTGGGCGTGCAAAAAGCCCATTTTATCAGAGCCTACATTAACGAAAGCCGCTTCTATTGACGGTAAGATATTTTCTACCTGTGCCAAGTATACATCTCCGAGAATTATTTCGCCTCTATGTACATAAAATTCCGCGACTTTTCCGTTCTCAACAACCGCAGCGATATTGTCACGCTCGGCTATAATAATTTTGTTAGCTACCGTATCTTTCATTTTTTCAAATCCTTTTTGCTACAGAAGAGATTAATAAACTCTTCTAACTACATCTCATCCAGTTTTTCATTCAGGAATCTGACTCTTGTAATGTCAAAAATTTGATTTTCATTAACAAGCTTCATCAAATCATCCGCTCTCAAAGCAGGAATCTCTGAACCCTGACCGATTTTTAGACATATAAACAGACTATTATTTTCAAACCTGTGTGTTCCTATAGATTTCTTAATATCTGTTGTTTTTTCAAAACCTTTTTTGTTTTTCTTCGTGAGTAAAATTTCATCGGAAGACAAAACCTTATCAACATCATACCTGAATTTTTCCAAATTGTAAAGAAATTTTTCATTTGACTTATTATATGGAGTTATCCTGTATTCCGCCCACTGAGCTTCTGTTTCGACGGGTTGTGCGTGTCTGTCGATTTGTCGGGCATCTACAATTTCCGCACCTTGGGGCAAATTAGGATTAATAATGTTTTTTATTTCTTCACAAGATAAATTATCATAAATTTCTATATCAATAAGCTCCCCTTCCGATTCGGCAAACAGAGGAAGTGCTATACCCATCGATACCTTCATTGTCGGATTAAAACCAAGCGAAAACACCATGTTTAAACCGCTTCTTGCCAATACTTTATGAAAAGTATTCTGCCAATCGAGGTGCGAAAAGTACCTTAAAAGTCCCTTCTTAGTTATCTTTAGTCTGTATTTATATACGGGTACACTCAAGTCGGGATGAACTCTTGTCGGGTCCGCAGAAGGCTTAGAAGCAAGCTTTTGAGCTTTCTCCGAGGCAGTATAAGGCTTTGCCATAACCTTATGTACACCCAAAGTCGGACATACACCACACTGAACACATTTGTTTTCACAGGTTGGCTGGAGGTTAAATTCACAACCTTGTGCGAAAGCTTCTTTATACTCATTTTTGAGCCATTCTTTACTCAACCCCGTATTTATAAAGTCCCAAGGTAGTACTTCATCCAATCCGTACTCTTTTCGGGCAAGCTCTTCCAAAGAAAACCCGCATTCTTTTGCGGTATCCGCCCAAACATTTTTGTCAAAATACTCTCCCCAAGCATCGAGATAGCATCCTTTTTTGTACAGTGCCTCTATGTATCTGCAAAGAGTCGCATCACCTCTTGTTAAAACCGCCTCTATTTGCGAAACATACTTTTCGTGATAATTTACTTTTACACCTTTTATATGCTTAACCTTTTCTTTCAAATATGCTATATGTGCACTCACTTCATCCAGGTCAGCCTGAGGACACCACTGAAACGGAGTAAAGGGTTTAGGAACGAAAATCGAAAGCGTGCAGGTAATTTCAAGCCCGTAGTTCAATCCTTTTGCCCGTTTTATAAGTTTTGAGCGATACTTAATTTTATTGAGAAGCTCCGCCATCTCCTCCATATCTTCAATTGTTTCCGTGGGCAAGCCTGCTATAAAATAGAATTTAATTTTTGACCATCCGTTTTCATACAGCGTGAGTGCGGCATTTATAATCTGCTCTTCCGATATATTTTTCTTAATAACATTCCTCAAGCGTTGGCTTCCCGCCTCAGGTGCAAGCGTCATTCCCGACTTACGCACCGACTGCACCAAATTTGCAAGTTCAAGGTTAAATCCGTCAATACGCTGACTTGGAAGCGAAACCGAGACTTTACGCTCGTTAAAATCCAAGGCAAGCTCTTTTATAACTTCTTTGATGTTTGAATAATCATTGGAAGAAAGTGATAACAGCGAATATTCGTCATAGCCCGTATTGTTCACAAGTTCTTTTGTAATCTTGATTATGTCCTCCGCCGAACGCTCTCTTACGGGCAAAGTTACGTGTCCGGGCTGACAGAACCTGCACATCCTTCCGCACCCGCGTCTGATTTCCACAATTGCACGGTCATGAACGGAACTCGAAAAAGGTATGGGATAAGATGTAGGCGTATATTCCAAAACAAGAGGCGAAATACGTTTTTCGACGGAGCGGTAATTTCCGCATTCCCGCCCGGAGTCGTCTCGAGAAATTGCGGACGACCAACAACCTTTTATTTTACACAAATCCTCTATTTTTTCTTTTCGGGAAAGTCCTTTTGTCCGTTCCAAAGATTCACAGACCTCAACCATCATCTCTTCACCGTCACCGATACAAAACACATCAATAAAATCACTTATCGGAAGCGGATTAAACGTACAGGGTCCGCCTGCCAAAACTATCGGCTCGTCTTCTCTGCGTTCATCGCTTCTGACCGTAATACCGCCCATTTCCAACATTTTTAAAACTGTCGGGTATGACAATTCATACTGGAGCGAAAACCCTACACCGTCGAAATCTTTAAGAGCACGCTTTGATTCGACACCGTACAAAAATTCGGGTTTAAAATCAGGTTCGGGGGCATACGCTCTGTCTGCCATGAAAGGAGAAATATATTTATCGGGCTCATCCCCGCCCGCAGGACGTCTATAGGAGTTAACCCTGTCATAAATTATTCTGACACCGAGATTACTTATCCCTATTTCGTATTTATCGGGAAATACAAACGCAAATCGCACGCTTGCCGAATCAAAGTCTTTATTATAAGACAAAAATTCCCCGCCGACATACTGATAGGGCTTATTCGCCTTAAATAAAGCTTCCTGCTGATCTCTAAAAAAACAATTCATAAACTTATAATATAACAAAGTGTAACAATTTAGCAATTTTTTTAACAGTACGGTTTTATAATAAATAAGTGAAGTTTTTTCGGAAAATGTGTTATGGTAAATTCTTATTATTACAACGGTAATCAATACGTACCCAGAGATCCTAATAACGGGTATATGGGCTATATTGCCGCTTCTTTGGCTTCCGGGATGATTCTCGGGGCGATGCCCGCATTTTCCAAACCTTTTTCCAAACAACTGGTAAAAGAACATTCACAAAATCATCTCTACAAGGATGCTTTTGAAAGTTCCATCAAGAATTCGGGGCTTGCCGCCAAAGGAGTAAATATTGTACCCGCACAGCTTCTAGGGGGAATGAGCGATGAAGCCTGCGGATTAAATGCCTACTATCAGCCGTCTACCAGAAAAATTGTCATAAATACCGATAAAATTTCAATTGCCGGATTTCACGAGGCAGGACATGCAATGAACGATATAACCGGAAAATTCGGAAAATTTTTAAGCAAACTCCGTTGGCCCGGAAGATATGCGGCAGGTTTATTGGGCACTCTGGCACTGTTTGCCCGCCCCAAACCGAAAGATGCCCCCCGAAACGGACTCGACGTCGTCAGAGATAATGCGGGTAAGCTTGCTTTTGCCTGTATGCTTCCGACGGTATTTGAAGAAGGAATGGCAAGTTATAAGGGTATAAAACTTGCAAAAGCTTCGGGACTTGCAAAACCTCTGATTAATAATATGAAAAAGCTTTACGCAAAAGCTCTTTTAACATATATAGGACACGCATCTCTGACAGGACTTGCGGTCGGAGCTGCCGGAATCATCATGGACAAATTTACACGCCCCAAAAAAGTTGAAACCGACGACTTTTTACTATTCGGCTAAGAATTTTCCAACTTCTTTGTTTGCGGAATCAAACACGGTTATACCCTTCCGCTCACCATCCGAATATTCCGCCTTATATACGTTTTTCACCTTAAAATCGGATGTATAAACAGTTTCCTTGGTTTTTAAACCGTCAACATATTCACTCATAATAACGGTACCGCTTTGCGGAGCTTCGGAATCATAATAGGTAAACCTTGTAATATCAGCACCGTCGTATGATGCAGACACATTCTGTTTTATATTCCCCTCTTTATCATAAATGATATTTTCTAAACGCATACCCGCATCGCCTTCCATAATTTCTTTTTTGATGGCAAGGATTTTACCGTCTCCGTCCTTCATTTCATACTTTACAGGCTCATCTTCCGAGTAGTTCCACTGTTCAACATACTCAACCTCTTTATCTTCATTATACTTCGTATGCTTAAGCGGAAGATTTGTTTTTTCGTCATACTTCCAAAAATCATTCTCAGAGTCGGTGTTTTTATCCTCTAACCCAAGCGGTTTTACGGATTGCTCACCGTCTGCCGTATTTATTTCCACAAATCCTATTCCGTGGCGGGGGCATTCTTCCGATGTTTCCATAACTATGGTAATCTTATCACCGTTTTGATTGATATAGTACAAGCCTTGAGAGGTGTCCAACAAATTATCGACCTTATCTTTAATATTTTCGGGTAAGTCCGCAAGAAGTGAAATTCCCGAAAGAGGGAGCAGATTATTGGGCAGAGTACCGTACAAATTTGTTTTTTTAACAGAAACGCTTTTGGGAGCCGCTGCAGTTTGTTTCGGCACGGGCTTAACTACAGATTCATTTTTCACCACTGGCTTTTCTTCAGCAACAACGGCAGGTGCTTCCTCCTTCTGCTTCATATCCGAGAGAAAGTACACACATGCAACACATATAATACAGCAAAAACCAACCGCTAAAGCTTGTTTTTTCATAGGACCCTCACATCTGTAATTATAATCTTGTTTTTATTTTTAATCAATACAATTTGTGGTAAAATTTTTATATGGATATTATCGGATATTTAAAAGGGAAAGTAATCATTTCTTCTCAGGCAATGCCTGATGAACCACTATACCGTGAAGAATGCATGTTGGCAATGATGCATTCGGTTATAAACGGAGGTGCAGAAGGGCTTAGAGTTGCGGGAAGCAGGGATGTAAGAAACGCAAAGCAATTTAATGTCCCGGTTATCGGGCTTACCAAGCCTGACAAGCTGCCTGACAATTGGAAAGAAGTTGTTTATATAACACCAAATCTCAATGACGTGAAGGAATTAATAGATGCAGGAGCGGATATTATTGCATTTGACGGAACTGCAAGAGAACATGACGGTTGCACCGTTGAGGATATAATTGCTCTCATTCATAAATCGGAAAGACTTGCAATGGCTGACATATCAACCCTTCAGGAAGGAATGATGTGTGCAAAGCTCGGAGCAGATATCATTTCTACCACACTTGCGGGGTACACGCTTGAATCCGGGGAACCGACCAAAGGACCTGATTATAAACTCCTTGAGGATTTAGTCAAAAACGTCGATAAGCCCGTTGTGCTTGAGGGAAGAATTTGGGAACCGCAGGAAGTAAGAAAGGCTTTTGAACGCGGAGCACACAGCGTTGTCATAGGGTCTGCGGTTACAAGACCGCAATTAATCACAAAAAGATTTGTAGAAGGAAAATAATTATGAAAAAAGCATTGGCGTTTGATATCGGAGGAACAAAGATTTACAGCGGTATAATTGACGAAAACGGAAAAATAATTTCCGAAATAGAAAAATTTCAAACGCCAAAAACCATTGAAGGTATAAAAAATCTTCTTAAGGAGCGGATTTCAAAATTTGAAAATGAAGCGGATGTCATTGCGATATCAACCGCAGGAGCCGTAAATAATGAGAATACTGCGGTTATCGGCTCAACAGGAAATCTTGTCGAAGGATACTACACCATCGATTTTCAGGGCTTGAGCAATAAAAAAGTTTTTCTTGAAAACGATGCAAACGCAGCAGCTTGGGCAGAGTATAAAGTCGGAGCATCAAAAAATTGCAAAGTTTCCGTGATGCTAACGCTCGGAACGGGTGTTGGCGGCGGAATAATTATCGACAACAAAATTTTAAAAGGCAAATCAGGTGCCGCGGGAGAAATGCATTTCAAAATGTACCCCGACAAACGCAGAAAATGCACTTGCGGAAGTTGGGACTGCTTTGAGGCATACGCTTCCGGGACGGCATTAAAAAAAGACGGCGAAGAGATGCTTAATGACCCTGATGTTACGACTTATGATATAATTGACGGAGTAAAAAACGGTAACACTAAGATGAAAGAAATTTTCGACAGATGGATAAACGACATCATAATCGGAATTAACGGACTTGCTAATTTATTTGACCCCGATTGTGTTGTATTATCAGGTTCAATGGCACAATTTGTTGACGTAAAAGCAGTAGAAAAAGCGGTTAATGCGGATATAGTTACATCACCGACATCCGTAAGGCTTGCCGAAGCGGGGAATTATGCAGGTATGATAGGAGCGGCATTGCTCGCTTTCGATAAAGGGGTTGTGTAAAATGGGAAAAGCCAAACGAAGAAGCCTTAAGCAAGGAATTCATGACAAATTTCAGTATATGACAAGAGAATCCGCACTGGATTCCGTTATCAGAAATATTGATAATAAAAATGAAGTTATTGACACTATAACTTTGTTCGGATTTACTGCGGAAGAAATGTTGGAGGCAGGAGCTTCGTACGAAGATGTTATGGCTTTCGGCGGATTAGTGAGTTAGTTTGAGGAAAGGTCTCTCGGGTTGTTAAGTAAACTTAATGCTATTTTAGAATGTTCCAGAATATTCTCCCTGCCGATGACAATAATGTCCTGGCTGGTCGCTTTTGTTTTTGCTTTACTGAATGCAGGGAACACATTATACGGTATTTTAGCCTTTTTCGGAGTTTGCTTCGCACATCTTGCAACCAATATTTTTGACGATTATTTTGATTATAAAGCATTAATAAAACAGGTCGGTTTCAATAAAAAAGAATATCTGAAAAATTCCCAGAGAACGAAATGCAGATACATTATATCCGGCAGAATGAAAACGAAGGAAGTATTGGCACTGGCACTGTTATACGCTACTGCTGCCGTTTGTATAGGATTATTCCTGTACTTCAAGTGCGGTATAGGAGTTCTTTATTTCGCATTAATCGGAGGTATTATCGGAATATCGTATTCTTTTCTTTCCAAGATAAGACTTTCCGAATTGGCAGTTGCTCTGGCATACGGTCCGGCTCTCTTTGGAGGAGTTTATTACGTGATGACCAAAACTTTTTCAAAAGAAGTTCTGATACTCTCCGTACCGACAATGTTTATAACCGTTGTTTTGTTGTATATTCACACGATTATGGATTATGAATATGATATTAACGAAGGGCATAATACTATTGCTAACACTTTTAAATCAAGGCTAAACTCTCTTGTGGTTCTAAAATGGCTTCTTATTGCGGCATATTTATCCCTTATTCTTTTATGCATATTTGATATTCTTGACTGGCAAGTTTTCTTTGTGTATTTAACAATCCCGCTTGCTGTAGATTTATATAAATCACTGGAAGAATATTCTAAGAACCCCGAGTCTGTTCCGTCGCATAAGTGGTATCATTTCCCGATGGAAAACATGATGAACGCTCCAAATTTTATGATAAGGATATATCAGGCAAGAAATTTAATGATTTATTTTTCACTCATATTAACAACTGCTATGATTTTAAGTCTTATGTAGTTTCGCCTTTAGCACGTTTTAAATTTCCAATTAAGATTATATAAAGGCTCGAATTTTGTGTGCTAAACTTAATAATATAGAGAGAAAGAATAGGAGGATAATATGATACCGATTTTAGATTCAAAAAGACAGTATGCAACAATCGGAAACGAGATTGAAAAAGCAGTTTGTGAAGTTTTACGTTCAGGTTCTTATATCTTAGGTCCTAACGTCAAGGCACTTGAAGTTGAGCTTGCAAAATACATAGGATGCAACTACACGGTTTCCTTAAACTCCGGAACGGATGCTTTGCATTTGGCATTGAGAGCACTGGATATAGGTCCGGGAGATGAAGTAATTACAACCGCTTTTACATTTGTTGCTACAACTGAAGCAATCGGTATTGTAGGTGCAACTCCGATTTTTGCGGATATTGATGCTGATACTTTCAACATTGACCCTAAAAAGATTGAAGAAAGAATTACACCGAAAACAAAAGCTATTATTCCGGTACACTTATACGGACAACCTTGTGATATGGATGCAATAATGGATATTGCAAAAAGGTATAACCTGTACGTCATTGAAGACTGCTGTCAAGCTATAGGAGCCGAATACAAAGGACAAAAAGTAGGTACGTTCGGCGATATAGGATGCTACAGTTTCTATCCGACCAAAAATTTAGGCGGTATGGGAGATGGCGGATTAATCACAGTAAACAGTGAAAACCTTAAAAACAGAATTATTGCCCTCAGAAACCACGGCGGTGCCATAAGATACCATCATGACGAAATCGGAGTTAACTCAAGATTAGATGAAATTCAGGCTGCTATTTTGAGGGTTAAGTTAAATTATATTGATGAATGGAACAAACAAAGAAGGGCTCACGCAAAAACATACAACGAATTGTTTGCGGGACACCCCGATATTCAAACACCGAAAGAGCTGCCGGACACTTATTGCGTATACCACCAGTACACGGTAAAAATTCCCAACAGGGATAACATCCATAAGATGCTGCAAGAAGCAGGAATTGGAGCCATGCTCTATTACCCGATTCCGCTCCACCTTCAAAAAGTTCATGCACACCTCGGTTGGACAAAAGGAATGCTTCCGAATACGGAAAAAGATACCGAAATGGTCATTTCGCTTCCAATGTTCCCAGAACTGACTTTAGAAGAGCAAAAGACAGTAGCGTCAACACTTATCGACTGTTTGGAAAAATCCAAACTCGGAGTGTAAGGGAAAATATAGCATGTGCAGGAAAATGATATCAAGTATCTTTCCCACTTGCATAGTTACAAAAATTTAGGTATTATAAAAGGGTGAGGGTGAACAGGCTCTCCCCTTTTTCATACTATTAAATAAGAGGAATTTTTATGAGCAATATTGTTATTTATTCGACTAAACCTATGCCCGAATTACAAGCTGCACTTATGGAAATTGATGAGGCAGACGTAAGGGTAGTATCAATTGACCAGATGAAAGATTATGCGGTGATTAATCCTTCATTAATGATTGTTGAAAATATTGACATGGCAAAAGATGCACTTATGACCAACAAATTCCCGTGCCCCATCTTATTCTTCGGTCCGACAAGAAGAGATGTTACGGTAAGGGCTGAAGGATATGATTTTATTAAAAATCCGGCAGATACGGATGAATTAATTGTTAGAGTTAATGCTCTTTTGAGAATAAAAGCAATAAAGGATAAACTTGAAAGAGTCAGCACAACCGATGATTTGACAGGGCTGCATAACAGAAAATATCTGCAAGAACGTCTTGAAGAAGAAATTTCCCGTTCTAAACGATACGGAACAAAGCTTTCCTGCATACTGTTTGATATTGACTTTTTCAAAGTTGTAAACGATATGTACGGGTATGAATGGGGCGATATTCTTCTGAGAAACATTGCAAACAAATTGCATGCAATGATTAGAAAAGAAGATATTTTAACCCGCTACGGCGATGAAGAATTCTTGCTCGTACTTCCAAACACTTCGGAGGATAATGCTTTCTTATTCGGCGAAAGATTCAGAAGAGAAATCGAGAAAATGGAATTTATTCCTGCCGGAGAAGAAGAACCTCACAAGGTTACAATATCAGGCGGTATTTCAACATTCCCCTGCATGCCGGATGTGGATGAAGATGCAAATACCGTTATAAGATATGCGGAACACGCATTATACAATGCTAAACACAGAGGGAAAAACAAAATTATTCAATTCTCTCAAATGAATTTGGAAATGTAGGGGGGTAAATAAAGGGGGTAAATAAAGGGAGTAAATAGGTGATTAATACCCTTAAAGAAATATCAAGGCGGACTTTACAGTCCGCTTTTTTGCCTTAATTCGTTCTTATACCTCTTATATTGGTTATTAAGTTCCGTAAGCTCTATCGCCTTGTCGATAGCCTCCAGTGCGTGCTCATAATCCCCCGCAATTTCGTATGAGTGTGCCAGATAAAAATATGAAAACGGAGTCTGCTCCGTCTCAACAAGCAATTTGCCCGACATAATGCGTTTTTGGTCATACTTTGCTTTAAGTCGTTTGCACTCGTTCAAATCCTTTTCCGCACCTTCCGTATCGCCGAGTGCCATTTTTATTTTACTGCGTTTACCGTACAGAAAGTATGAACTTATATCCCCTTCAACTTCATCTATCGCACGGTTTATATAGTCCAAAGCAACACGGTTATTCACGTTATAATATCTGTCCGCATTTTGTACATATTCCCTCATACTGTCTGTTTTTACGACAGATGTATTGAATGTGTATTTAATTGTCAAAGAATCTCGGGCAGTATTTGCAGGAAACTTATCAAACGGAGAGGCTTTTTTTAATGCCTCAAGAGCAGATTCATCAAAAACTTCATTATTTGAACTTTGCACAACCTCTGTATTTACCAAATCCCCTCTGCGGGAAATTTTAAACAGAATTACCGCCTGCCCGTCCTCACCAAAATCGGGCGGATTCCAATTTCTCTGGATTTTGCTCTGAACACCCTTCATATACTCGGAAAAATCATTTTGAATTATGGTATTACCGCTATAGCTTGAATAATCCTCAGAATATACGGGATTTATCAATAACGTACTTATAAACAAAACAACGAGAAATCTAAACATACCCCATACCATAATAATTATTTTACAAAAAACCCATATTAAAATAAAGAGGGAGCCTAACTCCCTCTCTATCTGAATTTTACTGAACAACCGCGAAATGAAATTCTTCCGCCCAGGTCTTAAATCCGCCTGACAACTCCATTACCGAGTATGTATTTCTTGCAAGCAAAAGCGAAGCTCGAGCACCAAGATGACAATAATTGTTGTAACAATATACGACATGAAGATCGTCTTTGTTAAGCTCATTCAGACGAGACTCCAATTCTTCATAAGGCATGGAAACCGCCTGAGGAATATGCCCAACCTCATAATCCGACTTTAACCTGACATCAATAATTTTGATATTTTTTTCTTCTGCAAGTTCTTTAAGCTCAACAGGTCCAAGCGTAAAAGCTAGTTTTTTAGAGAAGTAGCACTCTGCTTTTTCCGTATTATTTCGAATATTCTGAATTTTTTCGTCTGTCATATTTTCTCCTTTTAATTGTATACATATTTCGTCGATATAAACATACTAATCATAACCATGCCGGCAATAAGGAAATTTACTCCCGCAAGAATTCCAACAACCCAAAGAGCCGTCGATGGCAAACCTATAATAATTATTAAACCGATAATAAACTGCATTATTGCAACAAAAATATCCGCCCACCAAAAATACAATGTCTTTCTGTTTTGAATGGCAAACCCTGTTGAAGAAATACTTTCCAGTAAAAAATACACACCGATTACGGAAGTAATAAGCATAAGATTAAATAACGGTGCCATAAACAAAAATACCCCGAGTGCAATAAGAATCAACCCTAAAATCATATTAAGAGCAAAATGCCTGGAATAATTCCTTGTCATAAATGCATTGATAGCTTTATACCCACCATAGACAATAAATGCAATACACATTATCAAACCAAAAGTCAGCGTGGTAAGCTTGGGAAGCATTAACATACACAATCCAAGAACGGTAAGAAGAATGCCTTCCGTCAGCACAAAGCTTAAAAACCTTTTTTCAGTCATAAAATTTTCTCCTTTTACATCCTAAGAATACATATTGAAAAATTTTTTTACTCCGCCTGTTGTGTAATTTTTCTTTCGCAATAAAATTTGTATTGTAAAAATACAAAATTTATTGTAAACTTGTATTGAGTTTGAATTATGATTACATTAAAACCCCAAAAAAGAAAGAGAGTAAGCTTAAAAGGTGCTGTTCAAATAAATCATAACAGCTTTTTTGTCTGCTCTGACGATAAGGGAAAAACATTCTTAAAAACAGGAAAAGATGAAAAGCTGCACAAATATCTGGTCAAGGATATGATTGAACGCAATCCTGCAATTGGCAGCCTTCTGAAAAAATACAAAATAAGACCCTCCATAAACACTAAAGCGTTAAAAGAGCTTGCCGGAGGTCACATGAACGAAACCTGTAATATAGCAAACGGTGTTTATTCCTTTTTATCTGAAAACCTTCGTTGTAAAACTGACAAATCTGCCGTAAAAGAAGCTTCTATGCTGCACGATTTGGGGAAAGTTTTGATTCCCGCAAAAATCCTCAACAAACCGGCAAAATTAAGCACAAAAGAGCGGGAAATAATGAATATCCACTCCACATTGGGATATGAACTCCTTAAAACCCAGTCTGTTTCTCCCGACACACTGGAGCTTGTAAAATACCATCACCAAAATTTGAACCATTCGGGTTATCCTGCCCCGGAGGACGAAATATCTTCGGATGTGGGGATACAAATCGTATCAATATCCGACAAATACAGTGCACTCAGAGAATCCCGCGTATACAGACGCAGGATCAGCAGACTTGAAGCCCTTTTGATTCTCTACAAAGAAGTCAGAGAGGGCAAAATCCTGCCGGAAGTTTACAATGCCCTTGTCAAATATGCCGAAATTTTTGACAACTAGTACTGGTATGCATACGTCAACATTCCCTTGTCATTAAAATGCATGGAAAGTCTGTTGTATTCTTCTCCGTTTTCGTCAATAGATCCTTCGTAATAAGATGTCGGTCTTGCATGCTCATCAAAGAAAATCTCCGTATATGCATCATTTGTGCATACCTCTACCATTCCCCGTCCGCTGCTAAAGTATGAGGTAGTCTTCTGTTTACCGTCACCCAAGTCTTCAACAATATCTTGTGAGCCGTTCGGGTTTAAGCTAATTTCTCTATTTCCGTGTTTAAGCCTTTCCAGGTTTCCGTCGATATCAAAAAATGCGACTATCTCACCGTTATTTATAACATTTTTCTCAATAGCTCCGTTTGAATAATATACTGCTTCACCCTTATGTCCTTTGTAATCCATTTCAGGCTCAAATTTTGGAGCAGGTAACAGCTCAGGGTTTTTGAGTTTTTCTCTGCCCAAATAATTCGGAACAACAAGTTTTTCGTTTTTCTCAACAGAAATTACACTTCCGCCGTATAAATTAATTTCCTTTTCAATTTCTCTTGTTCCTATATTTTTATATTCGCTATAATGGTACAATTGTTGTTCGGGTCCAAGTTCCGCATTAAAACCTGATTTATCATCATACATAGAAATATAATATTTATTATCCGCAAAATTTTTATCTAAATAATATTCCTTGCTATCTTTTCCACGCTTAGTCACACTGACAGACTCAAGAGTTCCGTTATTATATGTTGAATCTTGAACGATTTTTCCGTCAGAATATTTGGTAACAGAGATATAATCGCCATATTTATCATCGTCAATCTCGTTTTCCTGACTCATTACAACCTGTCCCGACTTTTTATCAACAACATCAACTCGTTCAATAAGCTCTTCGCTGCCATCAAAAGGAGTAAATACGTTTTTTGTTTTTCCGTTATCCTTAACTATTGCATGCAATTTTCCCTCAGAATTATATATTCTTTCTCCGTCAATCTCTTCACCGGGATTATAAAGTACCTCTAGGGGTTCAATGTCATCAAATTTTGCAGGTTTATTAATCACCGAAAAATTGTATGAGGCAAGAGCTTCTACACCATTAAGATTTGTTTCCTCCGGCAGTTTTTCAACATTTTTTTCTTCTGCCTTACCATGAAACATCGGTTGTGACACAAAATTCAAAGCATTTAATCCGTTTACCCTAATCATCATATTTATCTCCATATAAACCTACACAATTTAATTAAAACTCAAACATATAAAAAAATGTCATATTATTACAATTTGTAAAATATTTTGGAAGTAAAAATTTTCAATTTATGTTGTATAATAGAAACTAAACAGAGAGGTAGGGAAGTATGCAGATTTCATTAAACTGGTTAAATGAATTAGTTGATTTAAGAGATTTAGATGTGGCTCAAATTGCACACGAGCTTACTATGAGCGGATTGGAAGTTGAGGAGGTTGAAGAAGTCAGACCTAAATTTACCAATATAATAACCGCTAAGATAGAAAAAATAGAAAACCATCCGAATTCGGACCATCTGCATCTTGTAACCGTAAATACGGGTTCTGAATTAAAAACTGTTGTATGCGGTGCCCAAAATATTAAAGAAGGTCAAATAATCCCTTATGCTTCCGTAGGTAGTAAGGTTTTGGACAGAAAAACGGGAGAACAGTTTGAATTAACTCCTGCAGTAATAAGAGGCGTGGAATCTCAAGGAATGCTTTGCTCCGATGACGAATTAGGAGTTGCGGACAGAAATTATCAGGAAGAAGACGGAATATTAATCCTTAACAGAATTTTCCCAAACGTCGGCTTAGGACTGGACGTTGAAAATGTTCTCGGATTTGAAAAAGATTATATTCTTCACACGGCTCCGACAGCAAACAGAGGCGACCAAATGTCTGCAGTAGGTATTGCAAGAGAATTGTCCGCACTGTTCAACAGACCGCTTGTATTTGAATATGCTGCAAGAGAAACATTCCCCGCCGATTTTAAAGTCGAAATAAAAGACAGTGATGTTTGTAAGTATTACTCTATCGGTGTTATTAAAAATGCCGTAATTAAACCATCGCCTGATTGGATGCAAAAAAGATTGGCTTCATCAGGTATAAGAGCAATAAATAATATTGTTGATATTACGAATTACGTTTTGTTGGAATACGGAACACCGCTTCATGCGTTTGACGCGGATAAGCTTAACGGTTATTTATGCGTAAGACGGGCTCAAGAGGGCGAAACCCTTGTAACCTTGGATGAAACGGAAAGGCAACTCACCCATGACACGGTAGTAATAGCCTCCGAAAATGAACCCGTATGTATTGGCGGCGTATTCGGCGGTGCCAACTCCGAAATTGACGAAAACACAAAAAATATTGCCCTTGAAGCCGCATACTTCACACCAAAAGCAAACAGAAGAAGTTCAAGAAGCGTCGGTTATCGCTCCGAAGCCTGTGCAAGATTTGAACGTGGTGTTGATATAGAAGCCGTAAGACCGGGACTGCTTAGAGCCGTAGAACTTTTGGAAAAATATGCGGACGCAACTTTTGAAGGAATTGCGGAAACCGGAGTTAATAAACTTGAACCGATTGAAATAACTCTAAGATACCCACAGATAAAAAGAATTTTGGGTTGCGAAATAGAACCGCAAAAATGTCTCTCTATCCTTGAAAAATTAGGATTTGAAATTCTGGGCAAAAATGAAATTGCCTGCAAAATAAAAGTTCCGTCTTTCCGTGCGGGAGATGTGGAAGGAGAGTGCGACTTAATTGAAGAAATTGCAAGAATAAACGGCTATGACCAAATAGCTCCGACACTCCCTGCAAGACCGGGAACGGCAGAAATTTCCAACGCCGAAAAAGTAATCGCAAAAGTAAGAAATATTATGTCAGGAGAAGGGCTTGACGAAATTCAAACCTCTTCACTTATCGGTGAACCTTTACTAAAACAATTTAACGTTTCATATAACAAGGAAAAAGCCGTCTTTGTACAGAATCCTGCCTCTGAGGATTATACAATGCTGAGACAAACTCTTATGGCAAGTATTCTCCAGTGCTTAAAATATAATTATGACAACGGTCAAAAAGATTTCTGGGCTTATGAAATAGGTAGAAGCTATGTAAGAGTAGCCAAAGCCGATGAAAAAAATACCGGAGTAAAAGAAACTCAAATACTTGCGGGTGTAATCACGGGAAATATTCAAAACTCCCTCTGGCAAAAAACCGGAGATGTTGATTTTTATACCGTCAAAGGCATTGTCGATAAAATTTTGGATGCTTTCGGACTTACGCGAAGAATCAAGTTTGAACTTCTTGCAGACTCAAAGCTTGCAGAAACACATACTTGCATGCACCCTTACAAATCCGCAGTTTTAACACTTTTGGGCAAACAGCCCGAAATCGTCGGATATTACGGAGAAATACACCCGGAATTAAAAAATAAAATGAAACTAAATCAGAATGCATATTTATTTAAGCTTGATTTAGACTTATTCATAAATGCAGTAAATCCGGGAGTCCCGAGATTCAGGAAGCTGCCGCAGTATCCTGAAGTCCAAAGAGATTTGGCGGTTATAGTGCCTGCCGATACAACCTGGGATGAATTAAACAAAATTATCAAAAAAGGAATTGATAATAAAGTATTTACCGGATGCAGCGTATTTGACGTATATCAAGGAGAACATGTTCAGGAAGGTTTCAAGTCTCTGGCATTTAGAGTAAAAATGCAAGATGCAAATAATACGATGACCGATGAGGATATCGAAACCCAAATGGCAAATCTCAGAGCAGTGCTTAAAAAATCTATACCTGAATTATCTTTCAGAGAATAGAAGACTCTCTTCAAACGAGATTTTCACCTTTAAGTGCCAAATTCTCGGCATTTAATATATCGTGCTCTCTTATTTTCAAAAATTGAGACAGTTCTGTTCTTGCTCTTACATCTTTAAACGGTACCGTCGCAGTTTTACCGTTTGCGGATTTGCTTTGCAAGCCCAACCTGTAAAAACCTGAATAATTTTTACAAATAACAATTTCAGAGTCGGGATTGCCCCATTTCTTAATATTTTCTATTTGTGAATTTACTTTTTTTGTATTCTTTTTCTTTGAAGGATATTCCGCAACCTGATTCCATATCTGTTTATACACACGTTCGGATATTCTTGCATTAAAACTTACAAACGAATTTTTTTGTATATACATATTTTCTCCAGATAAAATCTAACATACATGTAAAAACTTCAAAAAATTTTTTTGCCCGCCAATTTTACAGAAATCTTGTTCAATGATACAATATAAAGAGAGGAAATTATGAAGAAATTATTACTGATTATATGTTTGGCATTTATATTGCCTGTTTTTGCTGATACGATGCCTTTTTATATGAATTCCATCCCGAAAGAAGCAATCGGGATGTACCAGACAGGCGATAATATCACTATCCTGTCTCATCCTGAAGCTAATTCGGAAGTTATAAAGAAAATGGAGTTTTCGTATAAATCCGACACAATGCCGGATGGAGTTTTTGCGTTTCTTTTAAACGATAAAAAGCTCGGATTTTTATACGTTTCGGACATAGGTGATGACGGTTGGGTAGAAGTAATTTATAACAGGCAAACAGGTGCAAGAGGATGGGTACAAACGGAAGATCGTTTTCAATTTCTTCCCTGGCTCAGTTTCTATAACATGTATGGACGAAAGTACGGTTTGCGTCTGCTAAAAGACACTCCTGACGAGATAGAAGTTCTTCACGCTAAAAGTGAGGATTTATCGCAAAACATCGGAAAACTGAGATATGTAAAACAAATTCGACTAACTGCAATTCGCGGCAACTGGGCACTGGTTTCTGTTGTTGATATTGACCAGACCCCTAAAACAGGCTATTTGAGATGGCGAAGTAACGACGGAGTAATTTATGCATTTCCTAATATAAAATAATCCCCCCGCGTATTTGCTCCTGCATATTTCCCCTCATTTAATTACCCCTTGAATGTTTTATTGATTTTTTGTAATATGTAACAAAGGCTTAAGTGTATTTGATGCAAAATTCGGAAAGGAGTTTATTATGAGAGTTAGTGCAATTAATTTGGCTTATACAAAACCGAGATTTACAAATGTCAGCCCCCGAAAAAACGAATTACAGAGTCCTGTAGAACAAGCCAAAACAGACAGCGTTTCTTTTAAAGGAATTAAGAATGCCTTAAGAATGGGCTCCCTCTATGCCCTTGGCGGTGCCTTTGTTGGTCTGATAAGTTGTGTTGGAATGGGATTATTGGCAGGTGCAGCCACAATGGCAGGAATTGCCGGAGGTGCAGGTGTAGTTGCGGGGCTTTTGCACGACGATAAAACAAATATATTAAAAGACTAAAACCCGGAAAAGCCGCAAAAAAATATTCAGTATCTTATTTATACTATTTGTGATTTCATAAACAAAAAACATAAGTTGCACCAAGTAATCCGAGCAATTTATGTTTTTTAGAATGAACAATACAGGAAATTTATCAAAACAATTAATTTATCATCTGTATTTTCCCCATTTATTTACCCTCTTTATTTACCCCCCCCCGTTATTTACCCCCCCCGTTATTTACCCCCCCGTTATTTACCCC
>CALUTM010000005.1 GCA_944323705.1 Candidatus Gastranaerophilales bacterium | reverse complement strand
ATTTGCTACTTTTACATAACTTGCCGAAAAAAATCAAACCATGTGGAACAAATAATCAAACCATGTGTTCTTTTACAGAAAACTCTTGTTAGAGTTCGAGCGGATTTGCGTACGGACGACACGAGCGAAAGCGAGTTAGTCCGGATAGCGAGGAAATTGAGCGTTCTTGAACCGAAGGTTCAAAAGCGAGACTTTCCGAGCGTGGAGCAAATCCAAGACAATCTCTCCCTTGCTATTTTTGTTATCTTACGAGTAATTCGCCGTTCGCGATTTTTCAAATCCCAATCGACTCGGGCTCAGCTTATCGCCCGATACTCTTGGAGCACATGGCTCCCTCTCACAAAACGATACTTAATCGTTTTGCTCGGCAGAGTCCGTGAGGTCGAGAGTTCGAATCTCCTACTTGCTACCATTATTAGAGGTTTTAGCCCTATTTTTTAGTTGTTCTGTGTCAGGGATTTTGACATAAAGTATCGCAAGTTTGACATATTTAGTCGGAAGTTTTTTGAAAATTTATTTGTTATTTAAATGATAACAATTACCTTTTTCATCACATAGAAAAATTTCATCAAATTTTGAAATAAATTTATGAGAATTAATTTCAAAATTAAAAGAACAATAATTCCCAAGTTTACCATCTGGCACCAAAACTAATAAGCATAATTTATCCATATTTTTACAATATTTTTTTACTTTTTCATTCTTTCGATTTATACAAGCTTGCAGTTCTTCAAATGGATTAAATTTAACTTTACCAGCATTATTTACATGGCAATCAAATTTTCCAGAAGATATAGATGGAAATGGCTGCATAGATATTTTATAATATTCTTCTTTAATTTTTATCCATTTTTGAACCAATTTATATTTGGTTAAAGTTTCAATCCCTTCTAATAGTACTTTTTCAAGTTCTTTTTTAAATTCTTTTAAAGGCGGTAATTCTGCAAATCCTGGATTATAAGCATAATCTAAAATATCCTCAAACTTAGGACTTAATTCTCTTTTATCATATTGGTTGATTAATATTGATATTTCAATATTATATTTTTCTTTTGTCATCTTGCAAATTTTGTTTCCAATGGTAGTCAAAACTTGAGAATAATCTTTATTCTTATGCTCACAAAAGAATTGTGTAATTTCAAATCCAATAGTTTGGTTATTAGATGTTTTAAATATATAATCAGGAGCTTCTGATTCTTTAATTTCTATAATAGAATTTTCCTCATACCATTTTTTACCTAAATTTGAATTCAAAAATTTAGTGAGATATTCTTTTTCTAATTTTTTAGTTTCTATTTTTGTCATAATTGTTTTTATTGTAATTAAAAATATATTAAATTTAAACAACGTTTAAAAGCTGTTTAAAAAGTGTTTAAATGGTGTTTAAAAATTATTCATTACTTGCAAGTAAAAGAAAGTCAAGATTTTATGTAACATAATGAAGTGGTTAGTTAGGGGAATTATTATTTTAATTGTTTAGACTATTCAAATTTGTTTTATTTTAAATCGAATTCCCATTCTGGCATACCAAAATCAATCAATGCTTGTTTAAACTCTGGTGAACATTTTGATAAATCACCTTCAGAAGCAACGGCAATAAATTCCATTGGATTATTATAAGCATATGCTATGTGATTTTTAGGAATTCCAATAGCGACAAATTCATCATAAAATTTGCATTTGGTTATATCCAAGGTCCTTGAATTATCTTTATACACAACGTAGCCATCTGGGAAGTCGAATACATTTTTAGTATCATTTGAATGAGTCATTTCATGTCTAAGCAACTTCTTTAGATTACTAAAACTAGTTATATAATTCATAACACTTAATTGATTTCCGTCTATTGAGATTGCACCATTAGCTAACTCAGAAAAAGCAGCTGATGGTCCTTTGCCATATGCACTAAATAAGTCAACATAGCCTCGTTTTGCACGTAACAAATCCAGTACTGGAGGCATAAAAGCTTTTCCACCACTTGCAGTTTTCCATTCATTTAATTCTTCATCAATGTATCCTATCGCTTTTCCCACAGAATCTAAATTATTAGATATAAATATTTTCACCCCATATTTTTCTTTTAGCTGTAAACACTTATTTTTTAGCTCTTTTGGAAAACTTTCATTTTTTAAATATACACTTTCGTACAAATAATCCGCATATTTATTGTTGTTGTTTTTACAATAATCAATAGTCATGAAATATTTCATATCAGCTTCAATGTCTGCACGTATATTTTTAAACAAATCAAAAATTTGTGTTTTAGGTTTATTAATAATTAATTTTGAAATATTTGGATATTTAGCTGTTATAAATTCGATAAAATCTTTTGAATAAGATTTTTCAATAACATCTATAGACATATTATTAGCAACTTTATAAGCATTAATTGCTGAACGAATCTGTTGTAATTGTTGAATTTGAGATTCATTAAAACTTTTAATATTTTTAATTTTATTAAAATCATCTTGTATTATTTTTTTATAAGATAAATCTGTAATATCAGATAACCCTGATTCAATATCACTAATAAGGAGTGTTGAGTTTTTACTATTAAGAAGTTCTGTAAACCATTTATTTTGTGCTTCTTGAATAGTTTTCATGTTTCTATTTGTTTTTTCTTCTTGTATTTTAGGGCTATCGGTAGATAATATTTCTTCTAATTTAATTTCTGTAAGATATTCAATTTTATTGTTATATGACTCAATAGTAGTTTTTATAAGATCATAATCAGCTTTTTCAAAAAAGCTAACTATTGCATTTTGAATATCAGGATTATCTTTAAATTCTCCTAAAATTTGAGTTTGTAATTCAATTTTTAGGGCAGGTTCTATTTCTGTACTTGATATCTTAGGATTATTTTCATATATCTTTCTAACAAGCTTAATTATTTCGATTCTGCTATATGCAACATCCATAGTTTCATTGTGGAAAGTATTTAATGTTTTTAAATAAGACTGTACATCTATATCTGGGTTATTGTGTAATAAATTTAAATCTTCACTATTAAGTAATAATTTAATATTGTTTTTGTTTAATATGTATCTACCAATAGTATTTTTTTGCTGTAATAGATGTCTAATTTCATTAAGCATAATTGTTTGGTTATCTTTATCTTGCTCTTTTGAAATCATTTCAGCTAAGTATAAAATATTGTCTATACTTAATAATGGACTATCACAATTTTCTTTTAAATCTAATAGTTGATTAATATAGATTTTATTTTCTTTGTTAACAAAATCTATTTTATTTATAACTTCAGAAGTTATTAAATCATCTTTACTTGTTTTTTGTTCATTCAAAACTCTAAGGATAGTATCTCTTATTTCCCATTTATCTGATCTCACTAATCTTGCTAACAACCTGATTTCTTCTGGTTTAGCATTTATTGTTTCATTAATAAACTCACTTATTGTTTTGTTGTAATCTAGGTTTGTTTTGTCTGTTAAAATATTCTTTTGAATTACATCAAGGATTAAATTTCTATTTTCATGTCCAATCAAACTTTCAAGTTGATTAACAATTTCATCTGGTTTTAATCTACTTAAATCAGTAATTTTATTACCAGCTTCATCTGTTATATTTTCTAAGTATTTTTGCAATTCAATTTTTTTCATTCCATAAAAATGATTTTTAGATTCTTTAAATGGTTTTACGTAATAATCTAAATCTAATTTATTGTTATATAAATCTAAAACATTACTAGATTTTATTTGCAAACGCAAATATTCAGGAATATCAGGTAATTCAACCCCTGTTGCTTTATCATGTGTTGAATTTATATCATTATTTTTAATTAATTCATACAATTCATATTTTTCAGGATTTTTAAGACAATTTTTAATTAAATTATTTACATCAATACCATACCATTCTTTTTTAGGATTTGCGAATCTAGTACCAATACCTTGAGATTGTACAATATTCCTAACTTCATCTGAGATTGGATAAATAGGTTTTCCTGTATTTGGATCAATGGCATCAATTTTATTATCTAATATTAGTGCCCTTATTTTATATAAGTTTTCATTGTTTAAATAATCAGTAATAAATTCTCTAACATCAATCATACCTAAGCTTGTATCTGTAGGGGCTACCTCTCCATTTTTAATAGCTTCTCTTACTTGAACTGGCATATCAGGAATCGGTTCGCCTGTTATTCTATCAGATTTAGCATTAATAGGATTGTCTAAAATCATTTGATATAATTTATATTCATTAGGATGTTCTAAACAATCACTAATTAAGGCTCTGATATTAGTTTTATCTTTAGAAAAATTAGTATTAACATCGCTTGCTAAAAATCCACTATCTATAATAATTTTTCTAACGAATTGTGGAATTGCTGGAATAGATTCTCCAGTTACTCTATCAAATTTAGCATCAATAGAATTTTCTTTTATCATTTTTTGAAGTTTAAAAAGTTCAGGAAATGCCATAATTTCATTAAAGAAATTAATTTTCTGAGTTAGTGTTTTTCCTTCTAATGAATTTTTAAGCCAATTTTCTATTATTTCTGGAGTACCCAACTCGCCAACAATTTTGTAAAAATTTTTATCTCCTTGTTCAAGATTTACATAGTTAGTTATTTCTTTAAGGTAGTTTTCCACGAATTCATCACTAAACCTTCCTTTCAAACTACTTTCAAATTTTGATTCTGTAATTCTTTGATTATCATTAGATATTTTTTGTGATAAAGAAGTTTCTACAACAGCTTCCCCTTTAACTTCTGCGACATCATTAGTAGAATATCTTTGTCCATTGACTTCAATTTCAACTTGTCCGTTTGTATTATGCAATCCTGTTACAGTTCCTTCAACAGTTGCTCCTGTTTTGGGATCAGCCACAGTTACATCATTACCCAACAGTCTTTGTCCATAATCCATCTCTGTCATAGGTTTTACACCATCAGAAACTCCAAAGTTACGAGGTCTGCCAACACCAGAAACATCTTTAATATCGCCGGACATACCGACCAAAATACCTGTTAAGTTAGCTTTTAATAGAGATTGCCAATCGTCTTGTGTATCTAAAATACCCATCATTGCCAAATCCCCTGCATAAGAGATTACAAAGTCAGCACTTAATTTTGCTCCTGCTGCCGTCATAAAATTCTTTAAATATTCAGGATTCGTAAACACAGTCTTTAATGCTTGCATTTTATTACCTGATGCAATTTGTTGTCCGAAAACAGCAACAAGCTTTTTATCAATAAGTTTACTAAATGCTTTCAAGCCAGCTTTGCCTGCTCCCATACCTATGATAAAACCACCTGCATCCATAATAAAGTCTTTAGTTAATTGCTCAGCTTCTTCAGCAGTTTGAACATCTTTAGTTGCGTAATCAGTAACACCTAAGCCTGTTTTTGCAACCATACCACCAATTGCAAGAGTATTACCAACTGTAATCATTCCTGCCCCTAATGGTGCTAGTGGAGTAAAGCAAAGAATACCACCAACAATTGTCATACCCATACCTGCCATTGATGTATTGCCTGTCCATCTTTGAATACAAGTTAGGTTATCATTCTTCATAGCTTCAGCCATCATTTTCCCATTTTCATCCCCGATAGCTTCATCGTGAGCTTGTACTAAAGCTATTTGATAATCTTCAATTGTTTTACCATTTAAAAATTCTTCAAATTCTTTTTCTTTTGATTGTTGAGCTAGTTTTAATAATGAATTTAATGCTCTATTTTTAGCATTATCATCTAACGTACCAAAATTAAATCCGTTTTCATCAATGCTAATAGGTAATTTAGATTCAGCGATTAACTCTTTTAACTGACTTAAACCACCATCTTCAGCTAACGCATAGAATGTTGCAAAGCCTTCTAAAACTTTTTGTGTCTTTTCATCTATGTTTAAAGTTTCATCTTTTCTTAAACCTTCTGCAAATTCGATAAATTGTTGCTTTTTGTTATATGCATTAGCAACTACTTCCATTTCTTTTTTAGCTAGTGCATATTGTTCAATTTTGTATTGTGAATATTCAGTTCCTCTTTCGATTTTGTAAACTTCTTCAAAAGATATTGGCTCATCAGAATTCCAATATTCAGGAACTATACCTTTTGAGTTGTCAAATTTTGGTAAAGGAACTTCGCTATAAGGCATAGGCTTGTTTTTATCAGCATTAAATTTGATAGCATTATCTACAACATTTTCTAATGCTTGAATTTCCTCTACACCACTATATGAAACAAATTGTTTCTGAATATCTTTTAAATCTTCCATTGATGCATTTGAGCATAATTGTTCAACATAATCCCCAATAATTTGAGCAAGTTTTTCTTCAGAATATTTGTTCTTTAATTCTTTGAATTTGGTATTAGTATCTAGCACTAAAACACGAGTAAGAATCATATCTTTGATTCTTTGTTTATTGCCTTCATAGTATTCTTTTTTAGTAAGTCCGTTTGGAGGAGCTATTTTTGCTTTGTTCATCCATTCAATACCAGCGTTTTGATAATCCAAAACTTTTGATACATTAGATGTTTTTAAAATATCATTTTTGTCTTTTTTTTCATCGTGCCAACCTGAAATTGAACCTAAATACTGACTATTCAATATTTCATAAGCTTCTGAAAGATTTTCATCAATAATATCAATAACAATTTCTTTACAAGCTGCTTCTTCTAAGAATGTTTGTTGTTTTTGTGCAGTATAACCCTTTGCGACTTGCACAGCTTGGGTTTGTGGTTTTTCCTTAGTTCCAAAAATGTTATTAACAAAAGTCATTAAAGCATTTGTATCAACTTCTTCGCCGATATGTTCTTTTGCGAATGCTTTAATTTCGTTGTCTTCTAATACTTGATTATCGCCGGCAGCAGTTTTTAAAACATTAAACAAGCTCTTTGCTTCAACTTCTTGCAAGATTTTATCTTCGCCTGCAAAAATATTAAAGAGTTTTTTTGTTTTTTCATCAGCACCTTTTAGGTCTTCTTCCTTTATTTCTCTAAAGTTTGAAAACCTAAACTCATTGCCTTTATTAAATTTGAAAAAATCTTCGCCTGCCATCACTTTACCTTTTTCTAAACAAGAGCTTCCTTTTGGGCTTGAATGTAACAAAATGCTAATTTTGTTACATATAACCTTAGTAGTTATATCGGCATAATTACTAAAAAACTTTAGCGTTTTGGTTGAAATTGTTACAATTGTGATAAAATTGTTACAATTTATAAAGCGAAACTACAGAGTTTACTATCAATAAGTTCCTGTGTAATACCTATGTATAAAAGGGTTACCCGTTGAGAAGAATGGTTAAAAAGGTATTGTAGCAAGCCAATATCTTTATGCTCCTGATAAAAATGATAGCCGAAAGTCTTTCTTAATGTATGCGTACCAATTCTTGCTGTTATTCCAGCCTCAAAGCAGGCTTCTTGTAATATTCTATATGCTTGTATTCTTGTTATTGGTTTACCACCTCTACGACTTGCAAAGAGCCACTCTTCATCATCTTTTCCAATAATAAAATCTTCCAAATCTGGCTTATATGCATCAACGATAGGAAATCGTTTAAATTTCTTTGTTTTTTGTTCGTAAAGTTCGATATAATCCTTGTTTCTGACATCTTTGACTTTTAATTTTAAAGTGTCCGAAATCCTTAATCCGATATTTATTCCCATAATAAATAATAAATGATTTCTTGAACCTTGTCTTTTTAAAATTCGTTTAACCATATCTATTAAACTTTTATCTCTAATTGGCTCTACTGCTGTCATATCAATATACTCCTTTACTGTTGTTCATATTACCTCTGAAGCCACGAAACGTGTCTTACTATGTAACAAAATTAGCAAAGTGTTACCAATTATGTAACGTTTTGTGGGGAGCATATTAAAAAACATTTTATCTAGAATATGTATTTTACGTTTACATAATTTTTGTTGATTCGTATTTTAAAGAATTAATTTGGCGTATCTCAATATTTGTAGCTTTAAATAAAGTTGGGTCAAATATGGCAATATTATAACCATTCGAACTTAAAGTACTATCATATTCTACTCCAGCAAATCTTACTACTTCGTTTGTAGAGCCCTCTCTCTCAAGAGTTTTAATAAAATCACATATGTATTGAGTTGGAATATAATCTAATTTTGTATCGCTTAAACGAACGACCTTTGACATTTCTTCATTAATTTTAGAAAGATGCTCCTTATTTATAGCATAATTAACTAGAAAATTAGAATCAGGAATTGAAAAAGGACTAATTTTATTTATATTTTTCAAATCCGCAATAATAATATCTTTCTGAAGTTCAAAGGTCGCAATTGTGATATAGTCAGCCACACCTGCTCTAACTTCATTTATTGTTGTTTCAATGTTATTTGCAAGATAAAGACACTCAACTCCCTCTGCATTTACTCTTCCTGCTTTAGAATTTTTTAAAGGAGGACACCCCATATCCTCTAAAGAATATCCATTCTTGTCAGAAATTCTGCCACGATAAAATTTTGTACCAGCAGAATAAAATTTAGGGGCTGCCCAACAATATTGTTCAAATAATTTTTTATTAAATATATTTGTATGGTATCTGTTATTCTTTATCAAGCTAGTTTTAAAATCATCCCAAGAATAAGTTTTAAGTAAAGAATATTCTTTTTTATATTCCAAGTCAAATAACTCCTCAATAACAATATCATTATCAAAGAGACTTGGACTTTCTTCATATTTTTCCTTGCATATACTTTTTACAATGTTATGGACATTTTCAGGTTTACAAACATCATTAAAAATCTTCCAATTATAAAGTAAATCATATTTCAAACGGACGTATTTTGCTTTATCAATTTCAATCTGAGATTCTGACGCTACAGTATATACATCAACTAATGCTTCAAAATAAGGAACTAAATTGTCATGTTTATCAGTATCATATATATGTTCAGATTTAACATTATGAATGTCACAAACATCCGTATTATTTATACTATTTATAATATTTTTAATCTCAGTATCGTTAAAACAATTACTACAAAATTTCATATACTAGTGATCCTGTTCATCAAGAAATTTGCTTACAAGCTCTATATGATGCATAATAGAGAGTTTTTTTACAGTTCCTAAACCTGGATATGATTCCTCGTCATATAGCTTTTGAAATGTTCTCATAGCATATGTATCTAATTTCATTTCTTGATTCCAAGCAATTAATTTTTCTAATGCTTCATAGAATTTTCCAGTTGTATCTGTATAATCATCATTGGTATCTGATACAAAATGTCTCACTCTTAAATCGTTATTTTCATCAAAATAAACAATATGTATCGCTACTGCATATGGTGCAAAACCTGACTCTGAATATTCATCACCAACAATAGAAAAATCTGAAAAACCAACGTAACCATCATCTTTATAGTATAAATGATCATTTGTATAAAACTCATCAGTGTTTTCATAGTTTGCATTTTTTTCTTGTTTATTGAAATTATCATTTAAAAGAACTCGATGTCTATTTCGAATAATTCTTCTAGCTTCATCTAGCATTAATGTAAACTCAGGTTCGATCTCTCTTGAATAGATTTCATTATATGATTTTATAGTGTCACGATTTTTAACAATTAAGACAATGTTTTGAATATTATCAGTATATTCTGGAATAAATTTACTAAGGTGAAAGCCTTTTTTTATATTAGAAATATTAATGATTTCATTCATTGTTTTACAAACTTTATCTTCTGAATCATTAAGTTTTTTGAAATCAAGATTCCCAACGCATGGGTTCATGATAATAGCTAAATTTCTATTATTTTCTTTGAAAACATTTAAAGTTTTTGTCAAAGTACTAGATAATTTAACAGGTTCAATAACAGGATATATATGATTTCCAATTAGATTATTTTCAATTAATTCTCTTAATGCTATTAGTTCAAATTGGCGTCCTCTTAAATATGGGAAGTACATATATTTAACCTCCAAACTTTCTTTCTAAAAAGGTCTCTAGGGTTTTATACTCAGTTTCTTTTAATTTAGAAAAATATACTACACTTTTTATTTCTTTCGGAACATTTTGTATTAATTCTAAATTTATTTTAGTTCGTTGTTTTAATTGCACTTTAAAATCACTATACACCTTATCTAATGGAATTGTTTTAAAGAGTTCTTTACAAGCTTGATAGTATTTAAATTGTGAAACATCTGGTAGTACATAATATTTTGAGATAATATTTTCATATTCATATTTCCGTAAAATTTTAAAGATTGTATCATAATCTAATTCAGCAATATATGAAATAGGTTCTCTATATTTTTTTAATGCACCACGTTTTGATATGTAATATATTCCAACATTATGATTCTTTAATTTATTTTTAATTGTCTCTAGTTTTATTTCAGGGACAACAACACATACATTATCAAATGCTTTATAGTAATTAATTAATTGAGAATTCAATCTATCAAAAGTATCTAATTCAGTTTTAATTTCATAGACAGTAGCTTTTCCGTTTAACAAAATAAAGTCTGCAATAGATTTAGAAACGGGAATCTCTGTCAAAGCAGTAGTTTTTAATGGATTGTGAAATTTAAATAACAAATTATTTAGTAAGGTATTTTTATAATAATATTCGTTACGATAAGTATGTTTTAATGTTTTGTAGATTTCACTAATTAAATCTTTATTTTTTTTATTTAACGATGATATTAAATATCTTTTGATTACAGCATAATATGCATTACCCGCATTTTTATCACCATCAAGTAACGCTTTTAAAGTATTTTTAGAGAAAACTCTATTTAATATTAAATTTGAACTTGTCATTTTTATAAATTATTATTTATTATCCCACTACAATTGTGTTTTTGTCAATATTTTAAGCTTAAAAAGTTTGTATATTTAAAAGCCAATTTAAATAAAACAATAATCAAACTGTAGAAATTTTCTTAAGAAAATTTCGAAATCTTGGTTATAGCGTTCGCCTGTTATGAGTTTTGAGATATAGCTTTCAGTTAGGTTTAAATGTTTTGCAAGTTTTTTCTGGCTGATACCAGCTTGCATAAGTTTAAATCTTATCATCTGCTCACGATGATATAGAAAATGACTACCACCGTTATTCATATTATTCGGACTCTTTGCCATCTTTTGTTCAAGTTGTTGGATTTGTTTCTTTAATTCTTTCTTCATTAACTTACTCCTTGGGGATAAATATTTTGTCACACACATTTTAACTCTCTTTCTATGGAAAGCAAGTGTGTCTGAATGATACGAATTAAGTCGGAAATACTTCCATTCTTCCAACTTCAGAGTAATAGATGTTAGTGTTATGAACGAAGAAAAATACATTACAATCAAAGAATTAGCAGAACTCAAAGGTGTTAGTACTCGTGCTATTAGGCTTTCAAGGGGTAAATACCAAACTCGTGAAATAACAGTAAAGGGTGGAAGGAGTTTTGAGATTTTCTTATCAAGTATTGAGCCAGAATTGCAGGAAAAATATTATTCAAAATTTGTCCCAAGTTGTACTGAAAAACAGCTTCCTGCACCACTCGATTTTCATAAGCCAGATAAGGCTAAAACAATTGCGCTTGCAAGATTGGATTTATTAAATCTTTGGAAAAATCAGCGTAAAAATCAACAAAATAAAACACAATTTGATACTGATTTTTTGAGCGCATACAATGCGCAAGTTTTGTATCCTGAAATTTATGCAAAACTTGGTAAAGTATCAATTGGTACGCTTCAAAGATGGAAACGTGTTTTAGGCAATAGTAATAATTACGAGCTTTTAATTCCAAATTATCATTATGAAGATTATTCAAGAACTTGCCTTACGGAATACGAAAAACAAATATTTTTGAAACTGCTTTTACATCCGAATAAATTCAGCATCGGGAAAGCCATTTCTTTAACTCAATATGTTCTTAAAACTCAGGGGGCTGAATATATACCTGCTCCGCCTACGTTTAGAAAGTTTGCAAATTGGTATAAGGCGAATTATTTTGATAAATGGACACTTTTGCGTGATGGCGAAAAAACTTTAAAAGAAGAGGTTATCCCACATATTAAAAGAGATCTTTCTAAGATTGAAGTCGGCGAAGTTCTTGTAGCTGACGGAAAACGATTAAACTTCCAAGTAATAAATCCTTTCACAGGCAAACCTTGTAGAGCAACATTGATTGGCTTTTTAGATTGGAAATCAACAGCATTGGTTGGCTACGAAATAATGCTTGAAGAAAATACGCAAAATATAGCATCGGCTTTAAGAAATGCGATTTTGAATTTAGGCAAAATCCCAAAGTTTGTTTATCTTGATAATGGCAAGGCTTTCAAGGGTAAATACTTTATGGGTAGCACTGACTTCAATGAAGTTGGATTAAAAGGAATTTATGAAAAACTTGGTATATCAACAGTTTTTGCTAATCCATATAATGCCAGAGCAAAAGTTATTGAGCGATTCTTTTTAGAAATGCAGGAAAGTTTTGAAAAGCTACTACCAAGCTACATCGGAACCAGTATAGAAAATAAACCTGCTAGACTAAGAAGAAATGAAAAGTTCCATAGTGAAATCCATCAAGAATTTGTTCCGACTATCCAACAAACAATTCAGATGATAAACAGTTGGCTTGAGTATAAAATTTCTTTACCTTGTCCGAATGATAAAACAAGAAGTATTAAAGAAATGGTAGATAGTATTGAGAGACAAGAAATAAACCCTAGAGAGTTAGATGATTTGATGATGGCTCAAGAAATCAAAACCATTACAAGTCAGGGAATAAGGTTTTTGAAAGCTGATTATTACAACGACACACTTTATGGCTTGAGACAAAAGGTGATAATAAAGTATAGTTTATTCGATTTAAACTATATCAATGTTTATACAACCAGTGGCAAGTTTTTATGTAAAGCTGATAGAATAACGCTCACTCATCCTCTTGCACATTATACGGGCGAAATTAAGGATGTTGAAGATTATAAGCAAAAGATTCAGAAACAAAAACAACTTAAAAATAGGACAATAAAAGCTTGTAAGGAGTTTTTGAATATTGAGGATTTAGAGATTTTGAAGTGTGAGATAGATGAGGCTGAAGAGATATATTTACCCCCAAAAATAGAAGTCAAAAAAGAAAAGTCTGAAAAATATAATCCTGCTGTCAAGCCATTATTCAAGACAAGTCGAGATCGATATGAATACTTAATGAAATATGGTTGCACTTGTAATGACGATAGGGTTTGGCTAACTAATTACAAAGAAACAAAGGAGTTCGAAGAATATGAAACCGATATTTGTTAAAACGAAAAATGTCAAAGGATTTATCAATTTAATACATAACTTAAAAAACAAGCCTGATAATATTTCTAAGATTGGTCTTGTATATGGAAATGCTGGACTCGGAAAAACAAAAACGGCGCTTTATCTATCGATTCAATATGATGCAATAATATATGTTAGGGCGACAAATTCTATGAGTCCAAAGTGGATGTTGGAAGAAATTGCAAAAGAGCTTGATGAAATTCCAAGATTTTATACTGCTGATATTTTTAGACAATGCGTTAACGCTTTAAAAATAAATCCACAGATGGTTATCGTTGATGAAATTGATTACTTGCTTGCTGATTTCAGAACGATTGAAACTTTAAGAGATTTGCACGACGAAACAGGCGTGCCGATAGTTTTGGTTGGAATGCAACTTGCAAAGCATAAACTCAAAAAACATACACATCTATTTGATAGAATCTCTGAAATCTATAATTTTACTGAGTTTGAATACGTGGATATTAAACAAATCGTAGAAGAAATTTCAGAAGTCGAAATTACAAAAGAGGTAATATATCTGATTCATAACAAGACAAAAAGTTTCAGACAAATCGTGAATAGTATCGATGTTTTAGAAAAAGTAGCACAAGCAAATGGATTTACTCAGATTGATGAAAATATAGCAAAGGAGGTGCTTTGTGGATAAAATTCTTAAAGTCGCAAAAAGATTAAAAACATTCACTCTCGAAGATATTACTATGTTCTGTGAAATTGATTCCGATGTTGCTAGAGGATTTTTGCAAGAGTCTGAAAATATAAAGCTTAGCGGAAATAAATTTGAATACGTAGAATTAGTAAAAACGGAAGAAAAATTCAAAATTGTTGATAAAAATATTGAATGCAAAAACTCTGATATCACAGTTGTTCAAGCTTGTGAAATGTTTTTAGATTTAAAACAACAAACACTTACAGAGCAATCTTTTCAAGCATATAAAACATTTATCTATTCAAAAATAATTCCATATTTTAAGGTCGATTTACTTAAAAATATAATGATTAAGGACGCACAAAGTTTTAAAAGATATTTACAAGAAAATAAAGTTTCAGAGCCAAGAATTAAAAATATTTTGGCACTCTTAAATCAGATAATAAAATATTTTCAAAACGAAGGTTATATTGAAAAAACTTGTATTTTTGAAGTAAAAAGAATCGCAAAAATACCCAAAAGAGAAAAGCCGGTTTTAACACCTGAGCAACTTGCGCTACTTTTTAAGATAACAAAAAGAAAGTATCCTTATCTTGTTCCAATTGTTCAAAAAATGATTACATTAAAACAGCCTTTGAACACCATTTTAACAGGCAATGAACAGCAGAAAAAATCTCTTAAGCGCAAAATCAGAAAAGATTTTTATAAAATAAAACAAGAAATGGGATTAGAGGATTATAAGCTCGACGATTTGAGGTTTTGTAACAAATAATTTAAAAACTTGATTTTAATTGGCTTTATACGGTAAACTGATGCTTGTTAGCATCAGTTTACCGTAAGATGCTTTTTTGTGTTACATAAAAATAATGCAAATATAACTTATATATTATAAATAGTATTGACAATTATAACAAATATATTATAATAAAAACAAGAGATTATAATATATAGGTAATATATGAATAATAAAAAAATCTTAAGACGCTCTTATCAAAAGAAGTTTGAAGCTTTAAAAAAAGCTATTATTTCTAGGCCTCAACAAGGCTGGTTAAAAACTATTCGTGAATTTCTTGGTATGACAACAACACAATTAGCCAAAAGACTTGAAATTTCCCAGCCAAGAATTGTTGCAATGGAAAAAAATGAGAGAAATGTAAAAATTTCTACTATGGAAAGAATCGCAGACGTGTTAAACTGCGACTTTACTTATGCATTTATTCCAAGAGAACATATTGATGATATTATTTATAATCAAGCAAAAAAGAAAGCTCAAAAAATATTAGACAAAGTTAATAAAAATATGGAATTAGAAAATCAATTAGTAAAAACTGATGACCTATTAAAAGATATAATTGAAGAATTGTTAGATGGTAACATTGCAAGAATTTGGGACGAAGATGAGTAAGGGGGTAAATTAACTATGAATATTTTTGAAACTGATGATAATTCAACTCCTCTTACTGAAGAAGAGAAGCAACAACTAAAAGCAAAGTGGATTACAACCAGAGCTGAACTTAATGAGCTAGAAACAAAAGGTATTGCTGATACTGAAATTTGGCTTCTAAAAAATAAGAAAGATATTTTAAATGAAACATTTATAAAAAACTTGCACAAAAAGATGTTTGGTAATATATGGAAATGGGCAGGTTCCTTTAGAACAAGTGAAAGGAATATTGGTGTTGCTCCATATGAAATACAACCAAAATTAAGAATTTTATTAGATGATGTTAAATTTTGGATTGATAATCAGACTTTTTCTCCAAAGGAGATTGCAATAAGGTTTCATCACCGATTAGTCCAAATTCATCCTTTCCCGAATGGCAATGGTAGAATTTCTCGATTGATGGCAGATTTATTAATGAAGCATTTTGGATTACCGGCTTTAAATTGGGGTTCTGGTAATTTAACAGAAATTTCTGAGTTAAGAAAGGAATACATTTCTGCGTTACGTGAAGCAGATAGTGGTAGTTATTCATTATTGCTTACTTTTATTGAAAATAAGTAACGAATTTCCCCCAAAATATATATGTTTATATTTTATACAGTAGCATATGCTCGTTTAAAACTTTCTAATTTAAGTTTTATTGTTTTATCTAATAGTATATTATAATATTGATTATTTGGAAATTTTTTGAGTGCTTCAATAAGGTCTTTTCCTATTGGATTTGTTATTTTAGGGCTAATAATGTTAAGAAAGTATTTAAATTTTCTAACACAATTTTCTCGCAATAATTTTCTTGCTATATCTTTATTGTCTAGTAATGTTAATCCGATAATTGCCTGCGATTCTGATAAACTTGAGAGCATTTCCTCATAATAGCTATTTGCATTCCAAGCTTCACCATTACCATTTGTCAAATATACATATAAAATTTTTATTACAAAATCTGTTGCTATAGCAGAAGGAATTTTTGTAGATTTAATTAATGTAATAATTTCCTTTGCTATTGATGGTTCTGTATAAAAGTTATTAACATTTTCATGTGCATTAATTAAATCTTCTAATAACGGTAATAACTTTGCAGATTTTAAATCATCTGGAATATATTTAAGACCATCAACTTTTCTTAAAAATGCATCTGCAAGTTGGGATTTTTCATTTTCGCCATTAATTGACAAATTACCATATTTCATTCCAATTTTTATTCTAGTTTCTTCTGTTGTAAATTCCCAAAGAGATTCTAATAATTCATTAATATTATCTCTAGAGATTTGTGAAGTATTTATATCTGTATATATGCCAAAAAATCCTTGGCATAAAGCATTAATTTGGCTTGGTTTAAATTTGGAAAATGATAAAGCAATGTGTTGTATTCTTTCTCTATCTAAAGAGTAATCTTGACGTATATTTCGTAATAATGTCTGTATTTCAATAGCTGTACTATCTATTGGAAGAGCAATGATACTTTTAACACAAATTTCCAAATAATTAACTAATTTGACACCTGTCAATTCTTGTTCGTTTGGATGTGCAGCACTAGCCCAATTACGCATATATGAAATATGCTTTAGCTCTTGATAACAAACTTCATCAATCAAGTCTATTTTCAAAGCTCCCAATAACAAATCTCCATCACTTAATTTTTCAATATCAGAAATATCTTTAAAATCTTTGCGTTTATTAGAATCACTAAGAACAACATCATAGAAATATGCAATATCATATTGCGCCACTTTATTGCGAAGAGATTTTATTGTTTCATCCCATAAATAATTTAGCGCCGCATCAAATAATCCAGCAAAGACGGCAGCTAAGAATTTTGATATATAGAATGATGAACCAATTTTGTCACTAGGTATATTCTCTAAAAAAACATCAAAATTTTTAAAAACGCGTAGTCTTTCTTTAGGCTCTGCAAAAATTTTACTACTTGGCAAACCGACGTTATCTAATGTTTCTTTAATTATATTAAAGGTTTCTTCAATGTTAATAAGATTAATATTGTTTTCATTATTATTTATAACTAAATTTTCCACTAATATCCTCCACCAAATATTAATATTATTATACTCATATTACCGAAACTATTTTTAAATATTAATGAAAATTTAATGATTCTTGACTGAAAGTGATAGATTTTGGGAATGTTTTTAATTGTTTTCTAATGTGTTTTTAGTGCAAAATTTACTGCTATTTAGATGTAGTAAACACTTCCGCCTTGCTTCCAAGTTGAAAAGTTGTAATTTAAAAGGGACTTTTGAGTCCAAAACCTGTTGTTGCTATATTATAGACAGTGTTTGAGTTTTGGCGATGATTAAATTTTTGTATCGGAAATTTGAGGAAAGAAAACGGTAATTTCGGACAATTTTGGAATTTTCAGTCAATCTCTAATCAATCGCTAATATTCAAACACGTTAGGTAACACAGCCTAATTTTTACAATTTAAAAGTCCTAAATAAACCCCATTAGTGCTTTTAATAGTCTGTATCCTAGTTTTTACAACTCACTGTGTAGATTGTCCTGTCCATATTCTTATCAACGAGATTTAAGAAATACCTGTTTACTACTACAAACTTAATAAGAAAATCGGAAAACACAAAACTAACATAAGATTGTCAGAGTCATATCTCATTAAAGCAAACTCAATTACAAATCTTGTCTTTTATGTTTTACCTTTTTCTCCTCCCACTCGTCGCAGCCGAGAGCCTTATTCAGATGTTCAACCAAATCACGGGAATGATAGTGCATAGCATGTTCTGACTTGTGATGAATATCCACAATATGAAAATGCATTGCCATCTCGACCTGTATCAATGCCAAATTATAATTATATAAGCTTTCGACATAACCGTCCAATGCCCTTATGTAGTCTTTTCTTGCCTCTTGAAGAGCAACATAGTTAAGTTCATTTTTTTTGTATTGTTCTTTTACCACATTCAGATTTTCAAAAGACTGCAAAACCTCCAATTTAGAAGCGGGAATTTGTTTTTCCGCCCTGTCCAAATTATTAAACGCACGTCTCAACTCAAAAAACAAATCCTTTTTAAAAAGTAAAATCTCATTATCCGCAAGATTAACCTGTGCATCCGCTCCCTTAATACTATGCCTTAATTCCATCAGGTTTACCGAAGAGGAAAGATTTACACCGACCTGAAAGCTATTGTTTGCCGCCTGAGTGGAATTATTAAATCCGTATCCCGCATTTGCAGTTAAATCCGGCAAATACGTTCGTTTTATGTACAAAAGCGACTGTTCCATTGCATTTTTTGTTGAAATCAAAACGCTCAAATCGGGACTGTTTGCATACGCAATATCTAACGCTTTTTCCCTTGTAAAAGGAAACTGCTGAGGCACAAAATTTCTCTTGCAAATATCCGTAGGATTAACGGCAAAATTTGTGTCATAATCAAACGTTTTTGTCCATTTAATCCCATAATCAGGCTGAGTTTCAAGATACATTGAATTTGTAAGATTAACCCGTTCATTATTACAATTATTTTGAGCCTCTATATAACACACTTTTGCTTCGCTTAAATTTAATTCCGCGGTTGTCATATCCGACTTTTTCTTCCCCTTTGCCAGATTAACAAATTCCTGATTAAGTTCCACGTTATATTTTGCAATATCCTCCAGAGCTTGTGCCCTTAAAAGATTATAATATTTTCCCTTTATATCAAATACTGTTGAGCAAAGACTGTCTATAAATTCATACTCGGCACCTATTTTATAAAATTCCTCCATTTTAATATAAGCCGTTGTTTTACCAAAGTTCCAAATAAGCTTATTAACCGAAACCCCGACAGACGGGAGTTCTCTATAGTGCGAATTGTAATATATATTATCGGAATTATTTTCGTTATAAAACCCGACTCCCGCATTTATAACAGGAAAATACGCGGATTTTGCAATACCGACATTACTCTTTGCGATATCGAGATTATACTTTTTACGTTTTATTTTAGGACTGTTTTTAAAAGCCGCCGCAACGCAATCAATAACAGTAAGCGAACTTCCGTCCCTGACTTCTACAAGCCTGAATAACTCCTCATCTTCGTGGGCGTATACTTTTATAAAACTGCCTATAATTACAAATAAAATCAAAAGGCAAAATCTTTTTCTTCTCATAGTATTTATTATAACATGTTTGTCAAGCCTAACTTTTGCTTTTTCTAAGCTTCATCTGCGTTTTATAAATAAATCCTTTAATTGTCGAATAATACCCGACTGCCAAAACGAGTGATGCTGCGACCCACGCAATGGGTCCCGCATAAAATACCCCGAAATACCCTATTCTAACCGCCAAAAATACTGCTGCAAAAGACCGCATTACAAGTTCCCCGACAGCCGCAAACATCGGTATTATTGCTCTGCCCAGACCCTGAAGGGCATTTCTGTATATAAAAATCTGTGCTAAAAAGAAGTAAAACAAAGAACTTCTAAACAGATAATCATGTGCAATTTTTATCACACGCACATTTTCATGCCCGACAAAGATTCCGACAAGATAGCCGCCCCAAAAGTGCATGACAAAAGCCATAAAAATACTTAGACCAACATTAATAAGTGAAGCTCTTTTCACCCCGTATCTTATTCTTGAAAAATGTCCCGCACCAAAATTTTGTGCAACAAACGAAGCCAAAGCAACCCCGAAAGAAATCATCGGCAGAGTTGCAATCTGCTCAATTCTGAGAGCCGCCGTAAATGCCGCAATAACTTCCGATCCAAAACTGTTGCATACGCTTTGAATAATCAAAATACTTAAGCCCAATATTGCAAATTGAACTGCCATCGGTATCCCAACCTTGAGATGTTCAAGAGCAAACGTATAATCACTCTTCCAATCAAATATCCAATCACTTTTCTTTAAATGCAAAATCGGAAAATGCTTTTTGACGTACAATACACACAAAATTCCCGAAACCGCCTGCGACAAAACGAGAGCAAACGCAGAGCCCGGAACTCCCCAATGAAACTCAAGAATAAAAAGCAGTGCAAGCAAAATATTTAAAACAGAAGCCGCCATAAGGCAATATAAAGGCGTCATACTGTCCCCCAAAGCACGTATTATATTTGCAAGCAGGTTATAAAAATTTGCGACAAACAGTCCCAAAACAACTATCTCTGTATACCAAAATGCGTCGTGATATATTTCTTTAGGCACATTCATCAAAAACAACAGTTGATTCATAAACAGGGCACAAAATACGGTAAAAATTGCGGTAAACAAAAAGCTTAATATTGTTGACATCGTAACCGAGCGTCTTACGCCGTCATAATCCTTTGCCCCGAACCTCTGTCCCGTAATAACCGAAAATCCTCCTGTAAGCCCGACTATTATAAACATTATAAGAAAAAACAACGGAGAAACCGCCCCGACAGACGCAAGAGCTTTCATGCCGAGAGTTCTGCCTACAATAATTATGTCCGCAATATTATAAAATTGTTGAAATATATTCCCTATTAAAAGAGGAATAGAAAACAACAGCATTAATTTTACGGGTGCTCCCTTTGTTAAGTCATTTATCATATCGGCTAGCCTCTTTTATTATTATATATGAAAATTTTTTATTTTATAATAAATTGTACGGAGGGAATATTATGGAAAATATAAAACTTAAGGGTATTGATATTAACGGCGAAGAAAAAGAGTATACACTGAAAGATTTTTACGGTGAACGCATTGTTTTATATTTTTATCCCAAAGATAACACCTCAGGCTGCACGCAGGAAGCATGCGACTTTCGTGACAACATAAACCGTCTGAGTTCAAAGGCAACAGTTATCGGAGTAAGTCCGGACAGTATTAAAAGTCACAAGAGTTTTAAAGACAAACAGGAACTAAACTTCATACTTCTGTCAGATACGGAACACAAGCTTGCTGAAGCTTTCCGGGTTTGGAAAGAAAAATCAATGTACGGCAGAAAATATATGGGAATTGAACGCTCAACTTTCATTATTTCTCCTGAGGGTAAAATAGAAAAAGAGTGGAGAAAAGTTAAAGTAAAGGGGCACGTAGACGAAGTTCTAGCGTTTCTGGTATAAGATTTTGGAATGCCGTTTTCATTGACACAATATGAATTTTATGCAATAAATTAGAGTCAAAGAGGTTTTATGCCGAATAAACTACTCTCCATATTAAAATCATTTATTAATTCCTGCGTAAAGATTTTTCTTGAACTTTTTATTGTTGACAGAAAAAAAAGACGTATTTTAAAAGGAAAATTCTGTCAGTGGTATTTAAAGCCCTATATTGAAGAAGTTGAAAAGCAGGGAATTAAGCCCAAACAGGATAGAGGCGGAACGTATAGAATTTGGCAGTACTGGAACAGCGGGATTGAGAATGCTCCGGACATAGTAAAAGCTTGTTTGGCAAGCGTTGAAAAATATAAAGGCGATATTGAGCGTATAATTCTTAATGACGAGAATATAAAAAATTATGTAAAAATTCCCGATTACATATACAAATTACGTGAACAAGGTGTAATCTCCAATGCTCATTTTGCCGACATTTTAAGAACATACCTTTTGTACGAATACGGCGGCTGCTGGATTGATGCTACAGTGTATTTGACGGCACCGCTTGATGAACGTATAAGACAATCCGAGTTATTCGTATTCCAAAACAAACAGGAAGATGATCCCGATAATTTAAAAATGACAAATTATTTTATGTCATCAAAAGGCGGAAGCGTTATTATTGCAAAAATGAAAAAATTTTTGGAAAATTACTGGAGCAGAAATTATTTTGTCATTAACTATTTTTTCTATGCTCACGCTTTCACTCTTTTCACGGACTCTTCCGAAGAAAACAGGCGGGAATGGGCTGAAATGTTTGACATCTCGTATTTAAAAGTCCAACAAATGGAAAAAGAACTTCTAGACCAATATTCGCCCGAACGGTTTGAGGAATTAAAATCAATTTCGGGGATTCACAAACTTTCATATAAGCGAAAAGTCATTGCCGGAAAAAGGAAAAACTTTTCAATTGAAAACACACTTTATCAACACATTATTGAGTCTTGATTTCTTTTCGCCAGATAATATAAAAATATACCGCAAGAAAAAGATACACGCCCCACATAATAACCGTAGAATAAACCCTTTCTCCTTCTAAAGCAATTTTCAACCACATTATAAGCGAGAGTCCGTTTACAAGCATCCAGACAATCCACTGTTCTATACAACGTTTTACCGTAAGATACATGCCTGCTATTGAAAATACCGTTGTAATGCCATCAATAAAAGGGCTTTTATCATTTAACAAAATTAAAACGCCTGTTAATACAAAAGAAAAAAATAAAGTCACAGACAGAGTCAACAAAGCCTGCTTTGCAGACATAGAGGTCTTTATTATTTCATATTTTCCTTCTTTAAGATTTTTTCTCCATCGAAAAAAGCCGATTACCTGCATCGGAATATAATACCCCATATACAAAATGAGATTTCCCCAGAGAGCATTATGGAAAGCAAGCCAACAATAAAATGAGGAGCCTGATATTCCGAAAAGATAACACACAGGATTTCCCTTGCCCGCCATCACCGTATATGTAATCCCAAAAAATGCCGACAAAAAGGCGATTGGAGAATCTTTGAGAAATACTGCATTTATTATAAGCAACAAATAAATAAATATAAGCCCCGCAAATTCTTTTTTAGCAAAAATATCATATTTAAATATTTTCATATTTATGTTATCTAATAAAAATAGATGAAAGTAAATTCAGATATCTCATTCAAAGGATTTTACAACAATAAAGCTCTAAAAAAGGGATTGGAGTTCGCCGCCGATAACGGGGCTCTATTTGCCGCGTCTGCCACATTGGCACTTTCGGCAGTAGTGAGACCCGCCTCGATATGGCTTGCACCCCATACGGATAAGGAAAACAAAAAATTCGCCTGTGCCAAATCAATTTCCTCAAGCGGTGCGGGTTTTTTATTGACCCTTGCACTATCTCTTCCCCTCAGCAAAGCTATAAAAAAAATCGACACAAACCCGAGAAGATACCTTAAACCAGATACAATAAAAAATTTGAAAGACAAAAACGAAAAACTTGAAAATTCAAAAAGCTATACTCTCGCAACCCAGCTTTTTAAGCTTGGAGTAGGGCTTGTTGTAGCCGCCCCCAAAGCAATACTGACATGTGCGGGTATGCCATTTATTTTACAAAAAATATTCCACAAGCCTAAAGTATCAAACAACAGAGAGAGTAAAAATCCGACATTTAAGGGTAAAGGAGAGGAGAAACTTGCAAAAGGCGTAGGAAAAATTCTTGATAACAAAGGCATGCAAAAATTTTCAAAAAAATATAAAGATTCCAACTTTCCGATGCATATTATTGCGGGAACCGACATCATAAATACTGCGGCATTCATACACGAAACATACAGGAGCGAAAAAATAGAAGAAACCCGCAAAAAAGCACTAATATACAATGCAGGAATTTCTACCGCATTAAGTATTATAAGCGGCTATATCTTTGACAGGCTGTTGGATAAACCTGCGGAAAAATTTATAGAAAATTTTAAAAAAGCCAACCGAGGAATGCCGAACCTTGAAAAACAGGTGGAAGGGATAAAAATTGCAAAGCCCATACTAATTGTCGGCGGAATATATTATATGATAATCCCGTTTATTTCGACGTTTTTAGCAGACATTGCCGACCATAATCCGAAACTTGATATTCCGCACAAGAAAAATAATAAATGTAAACAAATTTAAACATTCTGTCTTGACAGTAGGATTATGAATGTGTTTAAATTACTAATATAAATAGTGTATAGATAGGTTAATCGTATCCAAACGGGCGGTAAAAGCGTAAAGGGTTTTAGCATTCAAGTTACAGCCGAAATAACGCAAAAGGTAGATAGATTATTTACCCCTCCCTACGATTCCTCAAAAAAGAAAGGAAGTACAAATGTACGCAATAGTCGAAACAGGCGGTAAACAGTACCAGGTTGAAGAAGGACGTTACGTAGACGTTGAATTATTAGGCGAAGAAAAAGACGCAAAAGTTGTTTTTGATAAAGTCGTTATGATTGTTAACGGCAAAAAATCAAAAGTAGGACAGCCGTATGTTGCCAATGCAAAAGTCGAAGGCGTAATCGTTAAAAACGACAGAGCAAAGAAAATCATTGTTTACAAACAAAGACCTAAAAAAGGTTACAGAAAAAAACAAGGTCACAGACAAGGCTTTGCAAGAGTTATGATTAACAAAATCAGAACGACCGCTTCAAAGGCAAAGGCTGAAGCAGCTGAAACTACGGAAGCATAGATAAAAGAACACTTGGACGGCATAAAATCATTATTTGAATATGTCTCAAAGTGAATCTGCTAAACAAAAGTAAAACAAAGGAGATATAAAAATGGCACATAAGAAAGGTATGGGATCTACCCGCAACGGCCGCGACTCGGAAGCTAAGCGATTAGGCGTTAAAAAGTTCGGCGGAGAAATAGTGAAAGCAGGTAATATTCTTGTTCGCCAAAGAGGAACAAAAATTCATCCCGGTAATAATGTAGGTATAGGGTCTGATGATACTTTGTTCGCTTTAATCGACGGACAGGTTAAATTTGAACCGCACAGACGTGACAGAAAACAAGTGTCTGTATACGCTGTATAGAATTTTAATTATATAAACAAAAGACCTTGCATCTTAATGCAAAGTCTTTTGTTATAAATGGGCAAAAAAAATTTTTACGGGTTTTGAAAACAATGAAAGGCAGGTAAAAATGAATATCAATCAAATTTCTTCTATCAACTGTAAAGCAAACCCGCTCACAAATGCCAAAAAACTTACTGTACCTCTAAAAGACGGCAAAGAAGCTTTGATTCGCTTTAACGATAACGCTTATGAATGCTTTATAATGAATAACGGCAAAATCGTCGGCGGACGCGGTCAATATTCCTCTAAAAAAATTCAACCCGAAGCTTGGCAAAACCTTTTTAATAAATTAAACAAACATGTAAAAGAAGGTTTTGATTTTCTGGGTGAATTCACAAAAGCCATATTCACAAAGTAATTGCCCTATCTCGAAAACTATAGTATAATCGACTTGTATATTCCCAATAAATAAGGAAGATTATATGAGCGAGATTTGTAAGAATTGGACGCAGTGGTTAAAGAAAAACCGCTTTGCCGGACAAACACCCGAAATGCAGGAACAGACAATGCGTTGGCTGGAAGCTGTAAGAGATGTAATTCTTGTATACGCGGAAATTAAACCGTATGATGTCGTACTGGACATAGGTACAGGCACAGGACTTTTGGCTTTCAAGGCTCTTGAAATGCAAGATTGCAAAGGCAAAGTTATTTTTTCCGATATGTTTAAAGACTGTCTGGATGACTGCAAAAGAATTCTTGATGAAGCAGGTGTCAAAGAAGGTTATGAACTTTTACAGTGCCCCGTTGAACACATTGCCCTCCCTGAAAGCACGGTACATAAGGCTCTTATGCGTTCTGTTCTGGTTCATGTTGTCAACAAGCAGCCCGCAATAAACGAAATATACAGGGTGCTTAAGCCCGGCGGAAAACTGTGTGCATTTGAACCTATCATACGTTCAAATACCAGATATTGGGAAATATTGGATGCTGATTACATCGACAAGTACGAGGATTTTAAGCGTGCAGAAAATGAAATTATGGAAAATCCGATGGATTCATTGTGCAACTTTGATGAGAATACGCTTAAAACAAATCTTGAAATAGCGGGCTTTTCTATTCCCGAAGTAAAGCTTCAGGAGGTGCGTTCAAAATACGTCGTGCAGCCAAATATGGTACGAGAATGGTTTATTAATCCGCCTTCACCAAACCAACCTTCTACAAAAGAAAGGTATTTGAAGTATTTTGATGAAGCGACTGTTGAGAAATATATGCAGGATGTCCAAAATTATTTGACGGGACGTGAGATAAACTTGAAAACCAAGGCGGTATTTATAAATGCAACGAAATAGATTAGCGGAAAGAGGGCAGTAAATATGAATAAAACGGACAATCAGACAGCAATAATTATTCCGGCAAGATACGGCTCCTCAAGGTTAGAAGGCAAGCCCTTATTGGAAGCAAAAAACAAACCGATTATTCAATGGGTTTGGGAAAAGGCAAGCAACTGTCCTTTGGCGGACAGAGTAATTATTGCAACTGATGATGACAGAATTTTTAATGCCGCAAAATCGTTCGGTGCAGAGGTTGAAATGACCTCTACAGCACACAAAAGCGGTAGCGACAGGATTGCCGAAGTTGCCGAAAGACACCCCGAAATCGGTTATATTATTAACCTTCAAGGGGATGAGCCTTTGATAGAAAAAAACAATATAGAACTTGTAATCAAAGGGGTTAAAGAGGATACAAATGCAGATATTTCAACATTGGTAAGAGAAATTAAGGATGACAAAGAAGTTAACAATCCAAACCTTGTAAAATGTGTATTTGATGTTAATAACTATGCGATGTATTTTTCGCGTTCCAAAATTCCGTTTGAGAGAAACGGAAACACAAAAGGTTTATGGAAATTCTACGGACATTTGGGAATCTATGGCTATAAAAGGGAAGCGTTGTTCAAAATGACAAAGCTTCCTCAGGCACCTTGTGAAATGGCTGAAAGCCTTGAACAGCTGAGGGCACTTCAAAACGGTATGAAGATAAAAGTTGCCGTTGTTGATAATGTTCCCGTTGGAATAGACACGATGGAAGATTTTGAGCACTTTAAGTCTCTTGTTGAAGAAATTTAAATAATTTTTCGCGAAACTATTTTCAATTTTTATTATACAGGTCTGAAGGGTACCGAGTTGAATCTGAAAACAAAAATTACAAAGCTGCATTATACAAAAGACCCCAAGGGGGTTTTATTTAAACTGCTGAAGTTTTGTTCAATTTTTTACGGTATCGGAAGCGGATTAAAGAATTTTTTGTACGACAAAAAACTCATACGCCCGCGTCGTGTTGATGCCTATGTAATATCGGTCGGAAATTTTACGACGGGAGGCGTAGGAAAAACCCCTGTTGTGGCAGAGATTGCCAAATATTTTACGGGCAAAGGAGAACGAACCGCAATAATTTCCCGGGGCTACGGAGGAAAGTTAAATAATAAAAAGGTTAACGTGATTTCGGACGGAATTAACCTTTACTACAAAGCTGATATGGCGGGAGATGAGCCGTATTGGTTTGCAGTAAATATTAACATGTGTGCGGTTTTGACCTGTGCAGACAGATATAAAGCCGCTAAATACGCGGTCGAAAAACTCGGAGTTACAAAAATCATATTGGATGACGCCTTCCAACACAGAAAATTCCATCGAGATTTGGACATTGTCCTTGCTGATTCCGAAAAAATGTTCGGCAATGAAAATCTGCTTCCGGCAGGTCCCTTGCGGGAAGGGCTCGAGGGATTTAAAAGGGTCAACAGATTACTAATCGTAAGCAAAAATATAAATCATACAAAAGCTGAAAAACTTGCAAGAATAATGGAGAAAAAATTTCTCGGACGCGTTGCATGTCCAAATGATTCAAAACCGATTAAAAGTGCAAGAGTCGGAATTTGTAAGATTGAACCTGACTATGTATACAACATAATTTCAGGCGAACACCTCGAAAAAGATACGGAAATTACGGCACTTTCCGCCATCGGTCAACCGGAACAGTTCTATAATTTTTTGGAAAAAGACTATAAAATCAAAGAAACCCGAACATTTGATGACCATCATCAATACTCTTTGACTGACCTTCAAAATATTAGCGGAGTCATCGTTACAACCGAAAAAGATGCTGTCAAGCTTGCACTTCTTAATAAAAACAACATATATGCACTTAAGCTTCGTACCGTTTTGGATATGGAAACCCTCTTGGAAGAATAAATTCTCACCCGCAGCAATAATAAAAACGCAAGTTAAGCTCCCTACTTTCAAAAAGTATGTTATAATGATTAAAGAAAATAAAGCAGCCGGATAATCGCACCCCGATATGTTAAGCGGGTTTTATATCTTCTTTGCAAGACGGGTGAGGAAAGTCCGTGCATCCGAGGACAGACCGCCGGAGAAACTCCGGGCAGCGTGAGCTGGCGGATAGGACCACAGAAATGAGGGTTAATATAAAATGAAAATACTTATATTTCCATATATACTTAACCCGCGACTGCCGATGGATTTTTTAATCACAGGCGATGGTGCAACGGTGAGGTAAGAGCATCACCGGCGATATCGGAAGGTATCGGCCAGGCAACCCCCGGTCGGATGCAAGATTGAATTAGGCGTTTGAGGTGTCCGCCGAGCCTTAAAAAATCGCTAGAGATTGGAAGCAATTCCAATACCAGACAGATGATTATCAAGGATGCAAATCCCGAACAGAACACGGCTTATGAGCTGCTTTATTTTTTTATACAGAAACCATTTTTTCCTGCAATGTGTGGGCAGATTCTTCATACCCCGCTCTGCCCATTAAGGCATAAGTATAATTTTTAGCTTGCTCTACACCGGGCTGATTGAACGTATTAATATTATACAATTCACCCGCTATAGCAGTTTGAACCTCTAGCATATAAAGAAGTTGGGCGATATTATATTCATCAATTTTTTCCAGATAAATAGTCATCGTCGGTCTTGAATAATCGGCAAGTGCAACTCTTGTAGAATCAGCCTCGGCATTTATGAGATCATTTATTGTTTTTCCGCCCAAATAACCTATTCCCGTATATTCAAAAATCTTTGGAATTTCAAGGATTGTATCAAAGTTTTCAACTCTGACAAAAGTTATGACCTTATTATTTGGTCCTTCATTGTAAAGCTGAATCTGCGAATGCTGATCGGTAGCTCCCAGTGCCTTAATCGGTGTGGGACCGATATTAACTTTCTCCCCGTCATTATTATATTCTTTACCTAAGGATTCCGCCCATAACTGAACATACCAGTCGGAAACATATTTGAGCCTGCTTGAATACGGCATCATAACGGATATATTTTTACCCTTTTTTGTGTCCAACAAGTACTGTACCAAAGCACCTTGGGCCGCTATATTCTGATTAATATCGGTATTTTTCAGAGCCAAATCCATATCCTTAATACCGTTCATAATCTGGTCAATATCAAGCCCTACCAGAGCAAACGGAACAAGTCCTACCGCCGAAAATACGGAAAATCTTCCGCCTACATCATCAGGAACAACAAATGTCTTGTACCCCTCCTGATCCGCAAGCTGTCTCAAGACTCCGACTTTTTTATCGGTTGTTGCTACTATGTTTTTTCTGTAATCATCGCCGAGCTCTTTTTCAAGCCTGTCTTTTATTATCATATATTGAGACATTGTCTCTGCCGTAGAACCTGATTTGGTAATAACATTAACCAACGTTCTCTTTAAATCAAGAATATCCAAAAGCCCGTTCATTGAATCGGGATCTATGTTATCAAGAAAGAATATTCTCGGGAGTCCGTTTCTCTGCTCGGAGGTCAACAAGTTCCAATACGGTTTTAATAAAGCCTCGGTTACAGCCAAGCCGCCCAATGCAGAACCGCCGATGCCCAATACAAGAATATTATCAAATCTGCCTTCTACCATTGAAGCAAATTCTTTAACATACCAGACAGTTTCTTCATTATATCCGAGATTCATCCACTGAAGCCACTGTCCGGGTTTATCTTTTCGTTGATTTAAATTCTTTATTATATCCGAAATTTTCTCTCTGTAATTTTCAAATTCCTGACTTAAATTTAAACCGTTTTCTTCGCCGATAATAGCCGAATCAGTGTTTCTGCAATTTAATTTAATCATCTCAGACCTTTCTACAAATAATACCCTTTCTTTAATTGTACTATCAACAATTAATTTTTCAAGGGTCATACAATTAGTATTGGTGCTATATTGGGGGATATAACATTTCATTTATATTTGTAGTAAAATACTAACCGTGAGGAATTTATTCTGTATAATATTTTTATTTTTAAGTTGCTTATTCTTTCGGGGAGAAAGTTTAAATTTTTTGCCGTACGAAGTTAACGTACCGGTGAATTATATTCAGAATAATTACACCCCAAACATAGTATTAACCTCCGAAAATTTAAATCAAAATGTTATAATAAAAAATCAATCCGATGATCAGGCACAGATTTTTTGTCAGAAAGATTTTGGAACTTGTGCAAACGCTCAAACAAATAAACTTAATAAAAATAATCCTCAAATCTCAAGAGGAAACAGCGATGATTTAAAAATTTGTTTAAATACCGAGGTCTTAATTCGTGCTCCATAAACTTTTATCTTAATTTAGGCAGAGTTATAGATAGAAAAAGGAGAAAGATTATGGACTTAACGTTGTTAAAAGACGGTATTTTTGTAATGGTAATCGGTATGGGAACAGTTTTTGTATTCCTGACCGTTATGATTTGGGTAATGGAATTAAACGGCAAAGTACTCCAAATCATCAATAAATATTTCCCGGAAGAAATTCCCGCCGAAAAGAAAGTAAATAATAAAAACGGCGATGAAGAAGTTGCTCTGGCAATAGCCTGTGCTATGGTACAGGCAGGCAAAAAACAGACTGCTTAGAAAGGGAGATATTATGGAAAACGAAAAAAAGAATTACAAAGAAGCTCACGGTTCGGGCTTCTTGAGTACAATTGTATTTATGGTAGTTGCTGTCGCAATAATGATTGCACTTAAGCATTTTTTAAACTACTAAAAAAACCGGGAATTATTTCCCGGTTTTTTTATTATACTCTGGTTTTATTTTTAGCCGCTTTTGCACGTTTTTTTCGTCTCATTAAATCGACAAAAGCTTCCAATCTCGTAATATACCCTGCTTTTCCGGTTTGTTCATCCATAACCAAAGTAAGCAGAGGGATTTCATGTTCACCTCTTATCGTCGGGAAAATATTTTGAGACATAATCTCCGGCATACAGGTAAACGGAGAAATGTGGATAATTCCGTCCCTTCCGTGTTCATCCGCAAAAACTACATCCGAGACGCACTCAAGAGCATCGCCGCCTATATCACGCATCAAATAAGGTTTTGCCATTCGCTCTGCTCTTTGCAAGTGGGTTTCAGGCGGTCTGAAAGCCTTTGGGATAATAGCGTCCTTTAAAAAGCTCCCGACAGTCAGGCTTCTGCGGGTCTCGACTCCCATACGTCCGAGTTCACGCTCTATGTTTTGATTAGAAAACTCATCGTTTACAAGAAAAATTTCACCCGTTATATCAACGCGTAATACTTCTCTGTTTTCGTCGATTTCGGTTTTTTCAATCTCTTTTAATGCCAATTCGTATGCTTTATGCAAATCACGCGTAGAATCAGCCTTATCAATCATCCTTAAAGCTTTCTTATAATTTTTTTCCGCATCACCGAATCGAACTTCCCTTGCTCTGTAGTATGAAAGAGCTCTGTCCAAATCATCTATTGCGAAAATTTTTCTCATTGTTATATTAATCGCACGAAGAATTAATATAGGATCATTTTTCCCCGAGATATCTTTCAAAAACTTATACAACCCTTTTATCCCGTCATAGAGCGATAATTCAATATAATTTGCTTTATACCCGAGATCTTTAAGCGTAGTCTGAATATTTGTCCCGTATTCACCAAGCCTGCAAATGCCCGGTGAGGTAATCATTGCAACATAGTCCGCTCCGCCTTCAATTGCTTCTATAAAATTCCCCAAAATAAGCTTGTAGGGAAGGCATACGGCTTCCGGCGAATTTTTTGTTCCGTATGACAGGGTTTTTTTATTAGTATACGGCGGAACATAAGGCTCTACCCCAATTTTTCTTAATCCGGCAGCCCAAGCTATTGAGATGGTACCCATGTGAGGAAATGCGACTTTTATCTTTTTCTTCTTTCCTCCTCCTTTTACCCCTTTTACTCCTGAGTTTGACCCTTTTGCCATTTATATTCCCCCTTTTGTAATCATTATACCTCAAAAAGAATTTTGGTATATAATTATTTCTATGGGAAGAATCGTTCAGCTTTCAAAAAATGTCATAAATCAGATTGCTGCCGGAGAAGTTATTGAAAGACCTTTTTCGGTAGTAAAAGAGCTTGTGGAGAACTCTATAGATGCAGGGGCGTCAAAGGTAAGCGTAGAAATATCGAATGAATGCAGAAATATACGTGTAGCAGATAACGGTTCGGGCATTCATCCTGACGATATTATACTTGCGTTTTCAAAACATGCCACAAGCAAAATCTCAAGCGGAGAAGATTTGTACGCGGTAAAAACAATGGGATTTAGGGGAGAAGCCCTTGCAAGTATAATATCAATCGCGAAATTGACCTGTATTACAAGGACAAAAGATTTTGACTACGGAACAAAAGTGGAATGTGAAAACTCTGAAGTAAAAAAGACTCAGACGGGATGTGCTGTGGGTACAATTATGGAAATACGAGATTTGTTCTACAACCTCCCCGCAAGATTAAAATTTCTAAAATCCGCAAAAACGGAATTCGCATACATAAACGAATTAATCCAATCACTTGCCCCTGCCCATCCCAAAATATCATTTGAGTTGAAAAACAACGGTAAAACCATACTTAAGACAACGGGACAGGGAAATATTCTTCAAACGGTTAAGGAAATTTTCGGAGAAGAGGTTACAAAGTACCTGAGAGAAGTATCAAAAACGGATAAAATATCAAATCTGAAAATATCGGGCTATATAACAACACCTGATTATACGAGATCAGGCAAAAAGAATTATTATACGTACGTAAATTCCCGATTCGTTAAATGTCCGATTTTTCAGAAAGCAATTGATATGGTATACAAAGACTTAATCGGTTCAAAATACCCGTTTATTATTCTAAATCTTGAGGTTCCGCCTGAAGATGTGGACGTTAATGTTCACCCGACAAAAAAAGAAGTAAGGTACAAAAATCCTAACCAAATCTTCAACTTCATTTACTCCGCGGTTAATAATACCCTGTCCGAAAGGCAGAGGTTTACGACAGAGAGTGTAGTTAATGAGCAAAGGGAAGTTGAGGCAGTTAAAACAGAGGAAGAAAAACCTGTACCGCAAAAAGTATTTTCGCAGAACGAAGATATTTATGTAGAAGAAAATACAAACATCGCGGATATTTTCAAAAGACCTCCGTTAGTTACGGAACTAAAGATTCCAAGCAGACCGAAGCAGGAAAAATTTATTCCCGAACAAAAAATTGAAACCGAAGAAATGATTATCGGACAGTACCGCAAAACTTATATTTTAATTGAGAGGGAAGAAGGGTTGGAAATCGTCGACCAGCATATTGCGGACGAAAGATATATCTATGAGAAGTTAAAAAAATCCAAAAACATAGACTGCCAAATATTATTCCTCTCCGATGTAATGGAGGTTTCACCAAGTGAGAAGGAGCTCTTGGAATCAAATAAGGATAAACTCCTGAAATTCGGTTACGAAATTGAGTTTATATCGGATAATGAACTTATTTTCAAAAAAGTACCTCAGATTTTATCAAAAGTATCACCCAAAGAGATTCTTTCGGATATTTTGGAGAATATGGCGGGAGATATTGATAATATTGAAGAAAGGATTTTGATAACAACCTCCTGCAAAGCTGCCGTAAAAGCAAATACATATCTGAATAATTTTCAGATGCAGGAAATTATAAGAAATTGGCGAAAATGCGAAAAACCGTTTACTTGCCCACACGGACGTCCGATTTCAAAAATTATTGAACACAAAGATATTGCGAAATTTTTCCAGAGAAATAAATAAAATGTGAGAGAATAATAATTTTTCCGCATTCTTTAATTGTAACAATTTCTTTACAATTATCATTCAATTAAGCAATTTTTTATCCTCAGGTGTTTTATAAGAGTATAAGAATGTTAGTGAAGAAAATTTTATAGAAAGCAGGTATGTGTATGGAACCGATTAAAAACGTAGGAACAACAGCAATGACCGTTCCGCAAAATCAAAACCAAATTCAAGGTTATGAAGATTATTCTTCAATCCCTATGGTTTATGAGCCCGAAATTGAAGAAAAGAAGAAAGCCTCTTCAAACATGTTGGGCTACACGGCTTTGGCATTGGCAATCGTTGGAGGAATCGGTTTTGCGGTAAAACATAAAGAAGTTAAAAACCTTAAAAAACAAGCAGAAAGTTTAATGTCAGAAAAAGAAGCTCTGCAAAGCCAATTAGATAATGCTAACGCAAAAATACAACAGTTAGAATCAAAGCCGACGAAAAAAGGTCTTTGGGCAAAAATAAAAGGAATATTTAAATCAAAAAAATCTAAAAAGGCTCAAAAAACAGAAACTAAACCTGAAACTAAGCCTGAAACTAAGCCTGAGACCAAATCGGATGAAAAAGTTAAATCCGAAGATACGGCAAAGAAAGATTAAAAAAAAGCGGCAATGCCGCTTTTTTTTTATAATCTTGGCGGTCGCATTTCTTGGGTCTTCTTCTTTTTACCTTTTTTAATACCAACCAGCACCCTTTCACCTTCGTATATATTATCACCGATTACTTCGGTATAAGAGTCGTCGCTTGCCCCGGTTTTGATATCGACTCTTGAAATTTTCAATCCGTCTTTCACCCACAAGCCCTGGGTCTTGTATTTTTTTCCGTCGGTTTGCGGAGTAAATTTTAAAGCAATATTTGGTACCGCAAGAACATCTTCATTTTTTGCGGTAATAATTGAAACATTCGCAGTCATACCGGGCTTAAGTTTCAATTCACTGTTATCAACCGTTACTATAACCGAATAGGTAACAACATTTGAAACGGTTGTCGGTGAAATTCTAACCTGAGTAACCTTCCCGTTAAAAACGCTGTTCGGATATCCGTCAAGTGTATAAGTAACATCCTGTCCTTCTTTCACTTCCCCGATATCCGCTTCGGAGACATTAACCTCTATTTGCATCTTCTCCAAATCTTGTGCAATCGTAAAAAGTTCAGGTGCCTGAAAGCTTGCCGCAACAGGCTGTCCGAGGTCAATTTCACGTGATATAATCATTCCGTCAACAGGAGCGGTGATTTTGGTATAATTCAGATTTACCAGAGACTGATTATACTGAGCCCTTGTCTGATTAATCCTTGCCTTAGCCGCATTAACCTGTGCCAAATTAGCCTTATAATCCGCCTCCGCCTGATCCAATTCCGATTTGGGGATAAAACTTCTTGCATAAAGATTTTGATACCTTCTTAATGTTTTTGCACTCATCTCAAATGCTGCCTGACGGTTATCCAAATCTGCCTGAGCGGAATTCATGGATGCCAAATTCTGATCGACCGTAGCCTGGAAAGTTCTGGGGTCGATTTCCGCAAGAAGCTGCCCTTTTGTAACTTTGGAGTTAAAGTCCACATATATTGCACTGATAAGCCCCGAAACCGTTGAACCTACAGAGACCGTGTTGACCGGATTTATCGTACCGGAAGCCTCTACGACCTGAGTAATCGTCCGTCTTTTTATCGTAGCAGTTTCATATTCCGTTCTGTTATTTAAAAAGCTTGAAACAATTACTAAGACAATAAATATTATCAGTAACAAAAGTAATAACTGCTTTTTAGGCATACTTTTTAATATTTCCAATATCTTCATACATTATCCTTCTTGGTTTTTATTTTCTTTTGGGCGGCTTTAGCTTCTTTTTTTGCCTGCTCTTCCTGCTTTTTTAAATCTTTTTGGTAATCCTTAACATCCTCGACGGTTAAAGTTTCCTCCTGCGGCAGGGCAATTTGTCTTTCAAGGGTTGCACGGGCGACATTATAGTTATACACTGCCTGAACATAAGAGCTTTGTGCGGTATTATAATTAACCCTTGCATCCTGCAATTGGATATAATCACCCAGCCCGACCGCATACCGACCGTCCGCAAGTTCCAAATTCTCAAGAGTTTGTCTTACCTTTGTCTCAAGGAGCGGAATTTGTTTTTCCAACTGAATCATATCAATATATGCACTCTGAATATCAAAGTATAAATTTTGGTTTAGTAAATCAACCTCGGTTTTTGCAAGGTTTAATTGGGAATTGGCAATATCAACTTCATGTTTTACCTGCATCATATTGAACGTAGTACTCAAATTCAAAGAAACATTCATACCGCTGTCGGCATAATTCCGATTATTTGCAAAACTGTAGCCCACGCCTCCTCTAAGCTCGGGGAAGTACTGACGTTTAGTCAGAAGAACATACTGCTTCATTGCCTTAACCGTATTATTGAGGGCTTTTAAGTCCGGTCTGTTTTCTTTGGCTATCGTAACCGATTTTTCAAACGTATAAGGGTATTTTTCAAAAACATAATCCTTCAAAACATCGCTTTTTTCCGCCTTAACCGCATACACCGCATCCGTTATATCCTCGGGCAGTTGGAGGAGTTTCTTATAGTTTTCAATATTGGTTAAACTCATCGGCACATAAGGGTTTCCCAAATTAAAGGTTTCGGTATTTTGAATACTGTATTCGGGAGCATAGGCAACATACATGGAATTATTAAGGCTTACAATGGCATTTTTATAGGTATTTTCCGCATTTACAAGCGATATTTTGGAATCACTCAAATTGACTTCCGCATTCACCAAATCTATTTTCGAACGCAGCCCCTCGTCAAAATATGCCAATGTCCTCTGGTAGTTTCTTTCATTTATCTGTACATTAAGTCTTGCAACCTCCATCAAAGAACGGGCGGCTAAAACCCCGTAATATTGGAGTTTTACATTAAATATGGTAGTAAGTACGGTTTCGTCAAAATCGAATTCCGCCGCAATTTTATTAAACTTTTCCATCCTGATATTTGCATCGGTTCTTCCGAAATTCCACAAAAGCTGCGAAAGAGATGCGTCAAATCCGGGCAATGTCCTTGTCTGATAACTTCCGTAGTTATGGCTTCTTTCACCAAAGCTTTGACGATAACTTGCCCCGAGAGTTAAACTCGGGAAATATGCGGACTTTGCCACACCTACAGAGGACTTGGCTATATCAAGGTTCAAAATTGAACTTCTTACGACAGGACTGTTATTCAGGGCTATTCTGATACAGTCATTAAGCCCCAAAACCGCATTCTGTTCAATTTTTATATTCTGTATTGCCTGAACCCGTAAACCTGCCAACAGGCAGAATACAAGCAAAAGAAACTTAATATATTTCATCCGTCCTGTTTACTTTTAAACACCCTTGCTACATTATAAACGACAAACACGCATAAAAGTTCATTTTTTTAGATGAAATATCTAGTCCGTAAGTGATATTCCCCAATGTAATTTATTCCTCAGAACCGAGTAAAAGCCATTATTATTCAAAAATGCCAATTTTGCTTTACTTTCCGCAATCTTAACCGAAATTCGGCTTACCTCTGCACTCTCTCCGCCGTCAGCCGCAACAGAGAGCATTTTATCTCCGGTATTTACGGTTATTATTTCTCCCGAAGGTACCACAAGAGGACGTACATTCAATGTATGCGGACAAATAGGAACAATTACAAAAGCATCCAGAGTCGGATAAATGATAGGTCCGCCCGCAGATAACCCGTACGCTGTAGAGCCCGTCGGCGTCGAAACAATTAATCCGTCCGCTATATAGTCACAGACGAATTTGTCATTAATTTTCAAATAAAACTTGGAAGTTCTTGAAGGTATACAACCCTTTATTACAAAATCATTAAGAGCAAGGGAATTTTCGGACTCAAGCATAATCCTGTCCTCTACGGTGTAATCTCCGTTTATAACGGAAGATACCATATTATCAATATCCTTTACCCCCGCTTGAGACAAGAAACCGAGTCTGCCCAGATTTACACCGAGAACCGGGATTTGAAACTTGGAATAAAATTTTGCACTTTTTATAAGCGTTCCGTCTCCGCCTATAACAAAAGTAAAATCACCGAATTTTTCCATCGCGGATATATCAAAAGATTTGAATTCTACTTTGTGAGAAATCAAAGTATCTTCAAGAATCGAAAGAACTTTTTCATACCCGCTTATTTCCACATTATAAACAACATTAATTTTCATACAGAGGATTATATCATATAATTTAGTTTTATGATATAATCAGTTCAATGCCATTCTTGTTTTACGTAAAAATCGACAAAACAAGGGTACAGACTCAAAGAGGGACACTAAAGAGGGACAGTATAATAATATGATAGAGATGAAAGTAATGGGTATAGCACTTGATGTCAGGACAAACTCCCCGATTGTTGTACTCCACGATTTGGATAACAGAAAAGCTCTCCCGATATGGATTGGCTCGGCAGAAGCAAGTGCAATCATAAGGTGTATAGAAGGACTTGTTGTTGCAAGACCCATGACTCACGATTTAATAACCAATATCATAGAAAAAACAGGATATACCGTAGAAAAAGTAGAAATAAATGATGTCGAAAAAGAGACATATTATGCAACTATTTTCATAACAAACAACGAAGGCACACTGGAAATTGATGCCCGACCTTCTGATGCCATTGCGGTTGCAATGAGGGCGGACGCACCGATATTCGTTACGGCAAATGTTCTTATGAACGGCTCGGTATCAACCGATTCCGCAAAAGATGAAGAAGAAGCTCAGGAGTTCAAAGACTTTATTCAAAATATTAAACCCTCCGACTTTGAAAAAATGATGAAGGGCAAACACGAGGAAAGCGACCAGTAAAGAGAACGGGCGAAAAGGAAAAGATTGAAATGAACATAAACAAAAACTATGAAAATCTTGAACAAAGTTATTTGTTTTCCACAATAGCACACAAAGTCAATGATTTTGTCGCCAAAAATCCCGACAAAAAAGTTATACGTCTCGGAATCGGCGACGTAACCCTTCCGCTTTGTAAAGCAGTTACGGATGCCCTTCATAAAGCAGTCGATGAAATGGGAGTACAATCAACATTCAGAGGTTACGGTCCCGAGCAGGGATATGACTTTTTGAGAGAAAAAGTACAAAAATATTACCAGAATCGCAACGTAGAGCTTGATTTGGATGAAATATTTATTTCAGACGGTGCCAAGAGCGATTTGGGAAACATTTTAGACCTGTTCGATAAGGATAATACGGTACTTGTTCCTGACCCCGTTTATCCTGTTTATGTTGACACAAATATTATGGCAGGAAGAAAAGTCATTTTTGCAAACGCAAACGAAGAGAATAATTTTCTTCCGACAGTAGATAAAGATATTAACGCGGATATTATATACATCTGTTCGCCCAATAACCCGACAGGTGCAGTATATAACAAGGCTCAACTCGTAGAATGGATCCGTTACGCACTTGAAAGAAAAGCCGCAATTCTTTTTGATGCAGCCTATGAATGCTTTGTATCGGATGAAAATCTGCCAAGAAGCATTTATGAAATCGAGGGTGCAAAAGAGTGTGCAATCGAATTCTGTTCTCTTTCCAAGACCGCGGGATTTACGGGAACAAGATGCGGCTATACAATTGTTCCCCGTTCCCTCGGTAAACTTAATAAGATGTGGCTCCGCAGACAAACGACCAAATTCAACGGTGTACCATATATTGTACAAAGAGGTGCAGAAGCGGTATTTAGTGAAGAAGGTCAAAAAGAGATTAAAGAAAATATTAACTACTATAAAGACAATGCCAAAATAATATCGGACACCCTAAACAGGTGTAATATTTGGCATGTAGGCGGCAAACATTCTCCCTACATCTGGTTAAAATGTCCCAATAACATGAACTCTTGGGAATTTTTCGATTATCTTTTGAATAATGCACAGATTGTAGGCACTCCCGGAGCAGGATTTGGCAGAAACGGGGAGGGTTACTTCCGTTTGACCTCATTTGGTTCAAGGGAAAATACGATTGAAGCAATGCAGAGATTTGAAAAATTATTTAACTAGGTCAATAATCTGACTTATACGTCTCAGTTTGTCATTATCTGCCAATTTTAATTTGCAAATAATTTCATCCAACAGATTTTCATCTTGGTTTATAGTCGGCAAAAGCAAATCAAACGGCGTAATATTAAAAGCTTTACATATATTGTCTATCGTATCCGCTTTCGGTGCATATTTACCATTTTCAATATTACTTACTCCATCCGTAGAAAGCTCAATTAATTCTGCAAACCTTTCTTGTGTAAGCCCCATACGGCATCTTAAACGTTTCAAACTTTTTGCCAATAAATCTTTGTACTTTATCATAATTTATAGATTAAAGTAATAAAACATAAATCTTAACCGATTACAGAGCTATATTTTCGTTATCCACTCGGGGTCGACCACACACACACACACACACACCATTCACCTCAAACATTCTAACATGCTTTTTAACCCAATGCATCAATATATTTTCCAATCAACAAAAAATATAAACTCATGCATAATATATTTGTCATAATACATTTAGCACAATTTATTGTGCAATACTTTAGAGAATTTTCTCTTCTTTACTATTCAAACAACGCATTTATGAACTCTTTTGAGTCAAAGTCCTTCAAATCTTCCATTTTTTCGCCGACACCCGCAAGTTTGACGGGAAGCGAAAGCTCCTTTGCTATCGCAAGCACAATAGCACCCTTTGCCGAACCGTCAAGCTTTGTCAGAGCTACCGCTGTCAAATTTACACACTCTTTGAAAATTTTTGCCTGCTGCAAACCGTTCTGCCCCGTATTTGCATCAATTACAAGTATGCTTTCTCTCAATTCATTGGGAGCATTCTTATCAATTACATTTTTTATTTTCGCAAGCTCTTCCATAAGATTAAATTTATTTTGAAGCCTTCCTGCCGTATCAACAAGAATAACGTCATAATGTTCATTTCTTGCTTTTTGTATAGCTTCATACACAACTGAGGCAGGGTCTGCCTTATCACGCCTTACAATATCCGCTTCGGAGCGTTTGGACCAAATATCAACCTGCTCTTCCGCAGCCGCCCTAAAAGTATCACCCGCGGCAATCAAAACTCTTTTGCCCTCTTGTTTAAACCTGTACGCCAATTTACCGATTAAAGTGGTTTTGCCCGCTCCGTTTACTCCGGCTATAAAATAAATGTTCAATTTTCCGTCTTCATAATTCATACGGCAAGAGCCCGCCGCATCAAGAGTTTTCATAAACTCATTGTACAAATACTCCTTAACCTGCGACGGTTTGATTTTATTCTGCGAACGGAGTTTATCAACCAATTCCGCCGCATATCCGACCCCCAAATCGGCACTTATCAGAGTGTCTTCCATATCATCAAGTACAAACTCGGAAAACTCCTCCTCACCGCCAACCGACTCGGTAACATTACCAACCAGTGCTTGTGCCGTTTTTGAGACCGTATTTTTTAATTTGTCAAAGAAATTAAACAAAGTAACGCTCCTTGGATTTATTTTTTAAAGAAAAAATAATACTACCTTAAACCGTTCTCAACAATAACTTTTGCCAAAATTCCGTTAATAAACGATGAAGAGTCCTCGGTAGAATATTTTTTGGCGAGTTCAACGGCTTCGTCAACAACAACCTTAAGGGGAGCCCCTTTTGTATACAAAAGTTCCGTTATTGCTATTCTCAAAATATCTTTGTCCATCTTAACAAGTCTTGAAATATCCCAACCTTTTGAGTATTTCTGAATTTCGGCATCAATATCATCATGATGAAGCTTGAACTGTTCCGCGATTTCAACCGTATAATTTTTTACCTCGGATTGGTTTTCAAGTGTTGCAAACTCTGCAATTTCCAATGCCAAAATAGCTTTTTCCGCAACATCCAACATCGTATCAACTTTTGCTATCATCTCATCCGTCATCGGAATTTTTACGGGTTTGTTTTTTGCTCCCAAAGGTCTTGAAAGATTTGACTCATGCTCAGCCTCATAAGTGTCAAGGCTGTCTTTTATATCAATCAAAGACCCTACGGTCAGTTTCAAATCCTCTGATGCCGAATTTGAAAGAATCCTTACGGACTTGAGCATTATATCCTCAAAATCCTTGCGTGAATATTTGGTAATCTCTTTATCAAACTGTGAAAAAAGTATAAGTGCTAATTCTCTTGCCGCACGTCTTGCCTGCATATATATGTCTCCTAAGTTTTGTAGTGTTCTTTTATCCAATATTAACATAAACCAAGGAGAAAAAATATTTATTCCGCAAAAATTATTTATCCGAATTTACATAACTCTTAATTTTATCTCTTAAAGAGTCGGACTTCGTCGTTAAGTCATCCATGACAACCTCGTTATCTCTAATATATGAAGTATGCCACATAGTACCATAAGTGCTGCCTAATTTATAATTTTCATTCCATTCGCCCAATTCTTCAATTGTGTCTTCCGTATCCCCTATAACACCATACGCTTCCTCAATACTGTCAACAGAAATTGATACATTCTCATTAACTGTACTTATCGATACGTTCAAAGCTTCAATTTCAGATTTGGTATTTTCACCCAAGCTCTTTCTTTCCGATTCTATATTTTCAAGTTCTTTCTTTTCTTCCTCGGTGATTGAACCATCCAAAACCTTGGTTTTTAAAGTTAAATACCGTTCCTGATTTGACGCTATATTCTCTGTATACGCATCCTGCAATTCTTGAATTTCCGATTGCATATCTTCTATTTCAAGTATATACTCATTACGTTCCTGAATGTTGCCGTCTATATCTTGAGTCAATCTGTCCAAAGCATCTCTTTCTTCTATGGCACGGCTCTTTATTTCTTTCAAATTACCGATTGTACCATATTCAAGGTCAAATGTATGATATGCTGATTTTAATCTTAATTCTGCAACTTCCATTTGTGCCCTCATGTTGTGCTATAATATAAAAGTATCTAAAAATGATTAGATTTCATCTCTCATAAAAATTGTTACAATTGTAATATATAGGAGCTGATATGAAAAAAAGAGCAATAATTATTGTAATAGATTCAATGGGGATAGGTGCAATGCCCGATTGCGAAGAATTCGGCGACATAAAAGAGTGTAATACCCTGAAAAATGTTTGCGAATTTAATAACGGGCTTGATTTACCCGTAATGGAAGCAATGGGTTTGGGTAATATTCAGGACTTTAAAGGAATAAAAAAGACCGCAACCCCAATTGCACAGTACGGGACACTGGAAGAAAAATCCAAAGGCAAAGATACAACAACCGGGCACTGGGAAATTGCGGGTCTTGTTTCCGAAAAACCCTTTGCAACTTTTCCGAACGGTTTTCCGAAGGAGCTTATTGATAAATTTATTGAAGAAACAGGCTGCGGAGGCGTCTTGGCAAACATTCCCGCAAGCGGAACGGCTATTATTGAAAAGCTTAACGACGAACACCACAAGACAAAATATCCGATTGTGTACACATCAGCAGACAGTGTTTTCCAAATCGCACTTGATACGGATATGATACCTTTGGAAACTTTGTATAAATGGTGCGAAATTGCACGTCATATCTTGGATGAAGGAAATTATAACGTCGCAAGAGTAATCGCAAGACCTTACAAAATAATAGACGGAAAACCAACCCGAATCTCCAAAGACAGAAGAGATTACTCAATGAAACCGCCAAAACCCACACTCTTAGACAAAGTAAAAAGTGCGGGTGCAAAAGTTATCGGCATCGGAAAAATTGAGGACATCTTCTCAAAAGCCGGAATTACTCATGCAATCCACACCGGCTCAAACAAAGAAGGCCTGGAATTGACAATAAAAGCCCTCGACGGAACCCTTGATTTAGAAAAAATAAAGTATCCGGGAGTAAATATTACGGATGAATCGAGAGAAATAATATTTACCAACCTTGTCGACACCGATATGCTTTACGGACACAGAAATAATGCCGAAGGTTACGGAAAAGCAATCGAAGAAGTTGACGACTATTTGGAAAAAATTCTTCCGTTAATCGGCGAAGATGATCTTTTGATTATAACCGCCGACCACGGATGCGACCCGACCGTTCCTGGAACTGACCATACAAGAGAAAAAGTTCCTGTGCTTTATTACTCAAAAAATATCGAACCAAAAGATTTGGGTATAAACAAGGGATTCGACTCGATTGCAGACAGAATATCCGATTGGTTATTTTAAAAATTGCTAATCTTATGTTATAATAAATCTATCCGCAACTGAGCGGGTAATAATAAAAAAGGAGAAGAACAAATGAACGTAACTATTGAAGATTCTTGTATCGGATGCGGTGCTTGCGAATCAATTTGCGATGCTGTATTCCACGTAGAGGACAAAGCAGAAGTTAATTCTTCTAACATAGCAGGAAATGAAGATTGCGTAAAAGAAGCGGCAGGAGCTTGCCCTGTTTCCGCAATTACGGTTGCATAATAGCAAAAAGCTTTAGCGGCGGCACCAAAAAAATTTTGGTGCCGCCGCTTTTTTATTGTATAATCTAAAAAAAGGGGAAATGTAAAATGTACACTCTGGTTTATTCCATAAATAATGAGCCGTCTCCCGAGACTGTTTATGTAAATCTCACGAATTCTTGTACAAATTCCTGCGTTTTCTGTTTAAGAACTCAAAAGGATGATGTTTGCGGTGCAGAAATGTGGCATGATGATAACTACACTTTGGAAGATATTATCCATCAGTTTGAAACGTACTCTCCGACGCCAAAGGAAGTTGTGTTTTGCGGATACGGCGAACCGTTTTTGAGACGCGAAATGATGAAGGAATTTTGCAAATACTTACGCAAAAATCATCCTGAAATCAAAATCAGAGTTAATACAAACGGACACGCCAATGCTATTTTTAAAACCAATGTAGCGGAAGAATTCAAGGGTTTGATTGATTCTGCGTCAGTAAGTTTAAATGCTTCCGACTCGAACCAGTATGACGAAATATGCAACCCCAAAATTCCGAATGCGTATGAAGAGGTTAAAAAATTCATCAAAGCTTGCTCAGATGCAGGAATTGAAGTTACCGCAAGTGTGGTTACGGGATTTGATAAAATACACCATATTGATACAAAAAAATGTGAAGAAATTGCAAGTTCTCTCGGTGCAAAATTCCGAGTCAGAGAATTTATAGAAAACGGGTATTAAATAGTATTTTCGGGGTAATATGCAGATTCAAGCTATACAGAATACAAATATAGCATTTGAGAAGAAGGCAAGAGTTCTTAGAGAAAATCAAATGGATAATCTTAAAGAACTGCTTACCAAAATGAATGCAGAAACTAAAAACGAACAGACTGATGTTTTGTTTAGAACGACTATAACAAAAAAGCTTTCATCTCCAAAAACTAAGGTTAAACTTATTGATGGCAGATTGATTTTTAATAAAACAACTCCCAAAAGACAAATGCAAGGCGAGACTATTCTTAAACTGGGTAAAACAGAACTTGTGATTAATAATAAAAACGGAGAAGTTAAAGTTTCTCATAAAGATTTTTTTGAAAGCTGGAAAAATATATTTAAAAAGATAGATAATGCTCTGAAGATTTTTAACAAACATTTTGACAATCCTGATATTGTAAATAAAAGCTACATGACAATCGAAGGTTTTACTAAAAAAGGAATAAATTCCATTTGGAATAATAAAAAGGTTTAATTAGGGGAATAAAATAATGAGACTTATTTTAGCATCAAATTCTCCGAGAAGGAAAAAAATTCTTACGGATTTAGGAATAGATTTTGAAGTAGTACCTTCTAATTATGACGAAAAACTTGCAGACGATATTTTTTCTTACGAAAAGATTGAAGATTTGGCGACTCAAAAATGCCTTGACGTCGTAAGAAGAGTCGACAAAAATTCGCTTGTACTTGCGGCTGATACGGTCGTCGTTTTCCATAACAAAATTTTGGGAAAACCGCATTCCAAAGAAGAAGCGTTTGAAATGCTTAAATCGCTGCAAGGCAATACTCATTCGGTTGTTACTTCAACTTGCGGAATTAACACAAAAACAAATCGTGCCGCAACAATTTCCACAACGAGTTACGTAAGATTCACTCCATGGACGGATGAGATGATTCATTATTATATTGATACATTTAATCCCCTTGATAAAGCCGGAAGCTACGGAATACAAGAACTTCCTCCGAATTATCTTGACAAATACGAAGGAAGTTTTGAAAATATTGTCGGACTTTCTCCCGAAGCAGTATCCGCTATACTTACTCACCTGGAGTATCACTAACCGAGGGAAGCCCCAGAGAAATACGTTTGTCCTTCGGATTGAATTTTACAATCTTTGTATCAATCTTGTCACCCGCATTCAAAATCGAATTTGTACTGTTCTGATACTCAACAAGGGCAGACTGGGGAAGCAAGGCTTCAACACCCGGCAGAACCTCTACAAAAGCCCCGAACGGTTTTATTCTTGTAATAATACCCTCTTTAACATCACCCTCTTTTAATTCCTCTTCTGCCCTTATCCACGGATCAGGCTCGGTATTCTTAAGACTCAGACTTATTCTTTGTTTGTCATGGTCTATATCAATAATTTCTACATTTATCTCCTGACCTACTTTCAATAAATCAGTCGGATGCTCTACCCATTTCCAGGAAATTTGCGATAACGGAAGAAGGCAATCAACCCCGCCTACATTAACAAAAGCTCCAAAATCGGTAATTCTTACAACTTCTCCCTTTACAACCTGCCCGACTTCTACCTGTGAAAATACGTTCTTTCTGGTTTCAGCCATATTTGTTTCAAAAACTTTTTTGTTTGACAATATCAAATTATGCTGCGATTTATCAAGGGTCAAAATTTTAACCTCAATTTTGTCACCGGGGTTGCAAATAGTCTCCCTTGCACAAAGCTGACCCTGCGGAATAAATCCTTGTACGCCGGAGATATCGACAACAATTCCGCCTTTTACAATTTGTGATACAACAACAGCAATCGTTTCATCCGCCTCTTTTATCTTCTCCAATTCAGCCCAAGTGTGAGCAAGATGAACTTTTTTGTACGAAAGTGTAAACTTTCCGTTCTCATCGCAATCCTGTGTTATCAAAAACTCGTATTCGGTATTACGTTGCAAAACATCTTCCACTCTTGCCTTTTTATCAGAAGACACTTCATAACTCGGTACAAAAGCCGCACTCTTTGAACCTATGTCAACAATCGCACCATCGGATTCATAGGCACAAACAACACCCTTTACAATATCACCCCGTTTAAAATTATAATCATATTTTGATAAAAGGGTTTCAAAATCACAATCTGAATACTGTTCCACCATGCGTATTCTCCTTTTTCCAAATAAACACAGGGGTATTATATCATATTTAGCCCAAATCGACAATAGCCATCTGGTTTTATATTTATAAAAACACTTTTAAGCACTGAAGGCGTCTGTTTTCGGATTTTGCAACCGCAGCAAGTGTATTTTTGCTCGTTAAAATTACAATTCCCTCAGGCATATTTATATCCAACGCCATGCCGTGAGACACTTTTTCCTTTTCCGCATCGCTCAGTTCGTATGTCGGATAATTCAATTTTTGCAACGGATAAATCAAATATTTGCTGACATCCTGCTGAGTTGTAATCTCATCAAGTTTAACGGAATCCTTGATTTCAAAGTCACCCGCCTTTACCCTGACAAGTTTCTCCAAATATCCGTACACACCCAGAAATTCTCCCAAATCATTCGCTATAGAGCGGATATATGTACCCTTTGAGCATTCTATATATAATTCAAGAACACGATTTCCCTCATCAAATTTCAGGATTTCCAGCCTTCTTATATTTACCTTACGCGGCGTAATTTCAACCTGCTCACCCTTTCTTGCATACTCATACAGTTTTTTACCCTTAACCTTTATGGCAGAATAAATGGGCGGAAGCTGCTCTATATCTCCCGTAAAATTTTCTAAAGCCTTCTCTGTCTGTTCGAGTGTCACGAATTTATCCGAATAATTTACCGCCTCACCCTCAACATCATACGTTGTAGTAGATTTTCCGAATCTAACGGTTCCTATATATGCTTTATCATCATTTAAATACTCAATCAGTCTGGTCGCTTTTCCTATACAAACAGGCAACACACCCTCCGCAAACGGATCCAATGTCCCCGTATGCCCTATCTGCTTGATATTAGTGATACGACGCAAATACGAAACAACGTCATGCGAAGTTTTACCGCGGGGTTTATAAATATTTAAAAAACCGAACATTTTACTTTATTTCACCCTTAGAAATTTTATCTATAAGGTCCAAAACCCTTGAGCCCTGTTCAAGTCCGTCCGAATAAATAAATTTTATCTCCGGCGTTACCCTCAGACGAATTCTTTTACCTACCTCAAAACGGACTTTGCCCGTATTTTTTTCGATAATTTCTTTGTCCTTCTCTACTTGTTCGGCTGAACCGAGAACGCTATAGTACACCTTTGCAAATGAATTGTCGTGAGAGACCTCTACATCAACAATAGACACAACGCCTTCAAGTCCCCTGACTTCCTTCCTGAGTATTTCGGAAATATCTCGCATTAACTCTTTTCTGACTCTTTCATTTCTTAAAGACATTGTTATTTCTCCTTAACCTGAATATCTCATAAAAATATTATAACATAGAGATATTTACCTAAAACAAAGATTAACTGATTATACTGCCCAATTGATTAATAGATGTGCATATTTAAATACTTAATATAAAATGTATGAAAATTTACTCATATATTATACCTTTATTTATCATTATTATTTTTTCTCAGACAGTTTTTGCCGATGACATAATAATCGATAACTTTAACGAGCTTATCACCTCAACACCCGTAAGCGGCGATATACTGAGGTTTACCAATAGCTTAAATTCTTCATCATCAATAGGCGAACATTTTCTGGACTTAAGCATAACCTTTGACGGAAATAACCACTCAATAGACGGCAATAATACTTTCAGCGGTTTTACATTTAATGAAGAAACACTGTTTAATCAGTTGAATATCAAAAACTGCAAAGGTCAAACATACGGGGCATACAGCTATGCAGGTGCTATTTTCAATGAGGTCGGAAGTTTAAAAATCAACGATTCTATATTTCAAAACAACTTTATTGATTCTAACGGACTGAACATCGGTAGCGGAGGAGCTATTTATAACATAACAGGCGGAAATGTCAGTATCAATAACACACTCTTTGAAAACAATTACACATACGGAGCCTCATCGTACGGAGGTGCTATTGCTAATGACAACACCCGCGGTGAAGGTACGATTATGACAATAGACAATTCCGCATTCAAAAATAATTATTCGGAAGGAAGTGTTCTTCCGTATGGAGGTGCAATTTATAATAGCGGAAAACTTGATATCAATAATACTTCTTTTGATAATAACAAAACCTTTGGTGAAGAAAGTTACGCTTCATACGGAGGTGCGATTTATAACCTCGGAGAAATCAATATAAATAACAGCAGCATAACAAACAATCACAGCGATGGCGATGAAATGACAATAGTCCGCGGCGGTGCCATTTACAATAACGGAAGCCTTGTCATAGACAATTCCGATATAAGCGATAATTATGTAAATTCACTGCTTTACGGTGATGGGGGAGCTATTTTTAATAATACCGACGGCACCGTTACAATCAAAAACTCATTGCTTGAAAATAACCGTATTAATCAAAGTCAGGCAGGCTCAGAAGGTGGTGCTGTTGCAAATATAGGAACACTTATTATTGAAAATTCAACCTTCAGAAATAATCTTAAATCGGATACCAACCCAAATGACATACACAACTATCCAAACGGAAAAATTATATTTAACGGCAGCGGAACAACAAATATTCTAAGCGGAATAACAGGGAGCGGCGAAATATACAAGGAAAGCAGCGGAACTCTTAATCTTGGAGGAACAAACAATAATTTTATCGGAAGTTTTATCGTAAATGGCGGAACTGTAAATATCATGCCGGAAAGCAGATATTTTTCGGCACAAAATACAACATTCGGCAATAACATAAACTTTAATTTACAAAACAATGAAATTGATAATATTAACTTCGGAAACTTAAATTTAAACGGCAAAGCCAATATTTACGCAGACGTAAACTTAAACACAAATATCGCTGACAGAATAAATGCCGCATCAGTTTCAGGCAGCGGCAGCCTAAATCTTGCCCGTATTACTCTTGAAGGCACGCCGAAAGAAGCCTTCGTTTCAATACCATTCGCAGATTCGGTGCTAAAAGACTATGTAAACTACTCACCAAGCAGTATACAAACCCCTATTTATGATTACAGTTCAAGTTATAACTCCGCAAACGGGAATTTAGTATTTAGGAGGGAAGGATTTAATTCATCAGCATATATCCCTGCAGTAGCGGCTCAGCTTGCAGGATATCTGACCGAAATAGAAACCTACAAAAACGTATTCTCAAACCTTGATATGGTGATGATTGAATCTCAAACCTGGGGTAAAAGCCTATCATTTGCAAACAAAACCGCCGACTCCAACGGCAGATTTGCATTTTCTCCGAATCTGATACCCGAACAAAGAGGCGGGGTTTGGGTAAAGCCTTACTCATATTTTGAAAAAGTACAGCTTAAAAACGGACCAGACGTATCTAATGTAAGCTATGGAAGTATCCTGGGATTAGAAAGTCCTCTGGTGGAACTAAAAAAAGAATGGTACGGGCTTTATGGAGCATACGTCTCATATAACGGCTCTCACCAAGCGTTTAGCGGAAACAGCATATATAATAACGGCGGTCTGTTTGGGCTAAATGCAGTCTTTTACAAGGGTAACTTTTTTACCGCATGGACCGCGAATGCCGGAGCCAATTCTGCAGAAGCATCAACTTTTTGGGGAAAAGACAATTTTGCCATGCTTAACGCCGGTATTGCACAAAAAACTGGATATAACTTCGAAACTTTAAAAAAGAAACTGATAATACAACCCAGTATTATGTTATCCTATACCTTTGTAAACACCTTTAATTACACCACATCCGCAGATGTAAGCATAAATGCAAATCCCCTGCATGCAATCCATATAGAACCGCAAATAAAACTGATAGGAAACCTCAAAAACTATTTACAGCCGTATATCTCCGTATCAATGATTTGGAACGTAATTGATAAAACAAACTTTCAAGCAAATGATGTTTATCTCCCGCAACTTTCCGTAAAACCTTACGTCCAATACGGAGTCGGCATTCAAAAACGCTGGGGCGACCGAATAACCGGATTTTTCGAAACCATGATTAGAAACGGAGGACGAAACGGTGTAGCTTTACAGATGGGGCTTAGAATAAGTATTTAAACCCATAAAACAAAAATACATTTCTTAAAGTAAAAAAAGCCGAACCACATTTATGACACAAATTATTAAGTAAATTTTTTTTAAGAATTACGAGCATTTTTTCGGTATTTACTATACAATGTTAGAATGGACAATTGTGGTCGTCTTGTGCTGCAAAATACAGGTGTTAAATAAACGGACGACAATGCCATAAACATAAAGGACGGATTTATGACGGAAACTTTTGAACTCACAAATTACAACTTCTATTCAAGCCGTTTGGATATGGAGCTGATATCTAATATCGTAGATACACTTAAAGAGATATTGGAAGAAGACAAAAAACAAGAACAGCCCCTGTTTTTGAAAGTTGCGGATGATTTTATAATGAACATTGCAAGAAAAGTGGTTCAAGAGAAGAAAAAAACATTCCTTATCGGTATCACAGGAGAAAGTGCTTCGGGAAAAACCGTTTTTGTCGATAATACAATCGAAGCCGTAGTAAGAGACAAAAAAGAAGGCATATATACCGTAATAAGACAGGATGATTACTACAAAGATACATCAAAAGAACTGCTGGAAGCAGGAAGTTACGATGCTTTGTTTAAAACAGGCTTTAGTTTTGATACTCCTGATGTTATAAATTTGCAGCTAATGAGAGACCACCTCTTGAAGCTTAAACAGGGCAAAACCGTTGTTTCGCCCAAATACGATTTTGTTACCTGCGTATCAAACCCCGACGGAGAGGTTAAAAAACCCGCAAAAGTGGTTCTCACGGAAGGCTTATATGTATTAAATAAAGAAGTGCGTGATATTATGGACGTAAAAGTATACGTCTTTACACCTATTGATGTTATAAAAGAACGTTGGTACAAACGTGCGGTATCAAGAGGAAAAACAGGCGAAGCCGCAGATTTGCAGTTCAAAAACGTTAATGAAACCGCACAGCAGTATATAAGACCGACGTATGAGATTTCCGACTGCATAATAAACGGCATGGTCGACAAAGACTATATTAAAGTTATTACGGAAAAAATCATGAGCCGTCTGGCAGAGGTCTGCTGCTAACAGACAGGAATAACAAGATAACACAAAGAGGCGGAACAATAAGGTAGAAAAGCACTCCCCGCCTTCGGAAGAATAAAAGTCATGGGCAGGAAAAACAGATACCTTCTGCCGCCGCAGGCGGATAAAAACCCAAAAAGCTCAAAGGAGTGCCGGGGAGGATATATAAAAATGTTTGAATTAAAAGCACAAATGTATTTTTCGGCAGCACATCATCTGCTTAATTATGACGGCGAATGTGAAAATCAGCACGGTCATAATTGGTTGGTAGAAGCTTATGTCAAAGGCGAAACATTGGATAAAAGCAATATTCTTGTGGATTATAAAGTACTAAAGCGTGAATTAAAAAGTATTTTGGATTTATTGGACCACAAAGATTTGAATGAATTACCGTATTTTGCGGGAGAAAGCCCGTCCAGCGAAATGATTGCAAAATTTATTTACGAAAAACTCAAGGAAAAGATTGTTCTTGTATCAAAAATTTCCGTTTGGGAAACCGCTACATCCTGTGCAAGCTATTTTGAGGGGTAAAAGGGTAAATAAATAAGTAAAGGAATGAAGAGGTAATAATAATCAAATAAGGAGAGTAAAATAGAAAAATGGATTTAATACAATCAATTTTAATGGGAATAGTACAGGGCTTGAGCGAGTTTCTGCCGATTTCGAGTTCTGCACATCTTGTTTTTACATCTAATTTTTATAAAGTTTTTAAAGGAATAGAAATTGCTCAGGAATCTAATCAGGAAATTTTTCTTGATATAATGCTCCACTTGGGGACACTGATTGCAGTTTTAATTTATTTCAGAAAAGAAATCCTTGATATCATCAAAGCACTCTATTTCGGATTAAAAAACAAAGATTACTCATCAAGAGATTTTAAACTCGGAGTCTATATAATTTTAGGCACGGTAATAACTGTTTTGATAGCCTATCCGTTGAATGAAGTTGCGGGAGGGCTTGTTTTTCAGCCTTCAATTGTCGGAGTGCTTCTTGTTGGAACTGGTGTTTTACTCTTATTTAGCGAATATTGGGCAAAGAAACATGGGGATAAAAAAGATATTTCAATAAAAAATTCTATCCTTATTGCAATAGCACAGGGGCTTGCAGCACTTCCAGGGTTTTCACGTTCAGGTTTAACCATTGCAACAGGACTTTTAAGCGGTATGGAAAGAACAACCGCAGCAAGGTACTCCTTTCTGTTAAGCATACCGATAATCTTGGGAGCATCAATGGTTTATCCTCTGGTGAAGATTGAATACCATGAAATTGTTACATATAATTGGATTGCAATAATCGCAGGAACCGTTGTTTCAGGAATTGTCGGATATGTTTGTATCAAATATTTCCTAAAGTTTGTATCAAGATTTTCGCTCGGGATATTTGGTTATTATTGTTTAATTATGGGAATTGTAACAGCGGTTTTCTTCTGGGGTAAATAAGGGGGTAAATAAAGAGGGGTAAATAAAGAGGGGTAAATAAGAAATATACTTATAAAAGGCAGGTGCGGCGGATTGACACCTCACCCCAACCCTCTCCCAACAGGAGAGGAAGTTAGTTAAAGGAGGAAGGTTATGAATGAGTATATTGAACATACATTATTAAAACAGGATGCAACACGGGAAGAGGTCAAAAAACTCCTTGATGAAGCAGTAAAATACGAATTTTTGGGCGTCTGCGTCAATCCTTGCAATGTAAATTTCGCAAGACAGTATCTAAATGAAACCGAAGGAGAAAAGGTTAAAGTTGTTACGGTTATAGGTTTTCCACTAGGGCAAAGCACAACCGAGACAAAAATACTTGAAACGATTGATGCGGTTAAAAACGGGGCAGATGAAATTGATACGGTTATAAACGCCGGAAGGTTAAAAGACGGAGATTATGACTATATAACAGACGAAATCAGAAGTATAAAAGCTGCCTGTCAGGGAAGAGTATTAAAAGTCATTTTAGAAACTGACCTTCTAACAAAAGATGAAATAAAAAAAGCTTGCGAACTTTGTATAAAAGGCGGAGCGGACTTTGTCAAAACTTCCACCGGTTTTGTTAAAAATGGAGTGGGAGCAAAGGTTGAGGACGTTAAACTTATGTACGAAACGGTCAAGACTTCAGGACTCGGGGTTAAAGCCTCTGGCGGAATAAGAGACCGAGAAACCGCTCAAAAAATGATAGAAGCGGGGGCAACAAGACTCGGCACAAGCTCCGGGGTAAAAATTATATCAGAATAAAAGAAAGAAATTAAAATCTTAAAAAAAACCTCTCTTGAAAAAGAGAGGAAAGTTTGAGCGATGAGGATTCTTTATTATATTAACCTTACTCTCTTCTATATTCATTAAACTTTATGTTAATATAGGTACTAGAGATTACGGGGGATTTATGAATTACTCAAACCTGTTCGATTGGATAAGGAATTTATATACATCTCTTTCCTACAACAATAAATATGGCAGGGCAATAATACCTTTCAGGTATTTTCTTGAGCTTACTTACCGCTGCAATTTGAATTGCCCGTACTGCTATGTCGGCGATGAAAGAAAAAAAACGGAACTTAGCACGGAAGAGTGGAAAAATGTTATAGACCAGATTCCTTTCTACTCCATTGCAACCCTCGTAGGCGGAGAACCCCTTGTGAGAAATGATTTCATTGACATTTTAGCATACGCATCTAAAAGAATCATGAACAAAGTCCATGTGGTCTCAAACGGGATTTTAATAAATGATGAGATTATTAAAGCATTTATAAAATATAAACTTTTACTTTTATCCGTTTCACTGGACGGTTGGGGCGAAACGCACGACCAAAACAGGGGAAAAGAAGGAATTTTTGATAAAATTGTCTCTAATCTTGAAAGCCTGAAATCACAAAAGAGAAACCAAATGATTGATATCAAAACAATCGTTTTGGAAAACAACCTTGAGGATTTGCCTAAACTGTATCAATTCTGTTGTGATATGGGCTTTGAATTCTTTTCAATATCATTTTTAAGGAACAACCATTGGAAACAAAATTCCGTTCTTCAAGAGAGTTTCATACCCGAATTCAATGCAAATTATCCGATAAAATCATATTTTGATATTGAACATTTTAAAGATGTTTATAAAAAAATAAAGAGTATTCATGGAAAAACCCAAATAAGGTTTTCACCAAAATTTGAATATTCCAAAAATCCCCTCGTTGCCATAGAAAAATTTTTCAATGCCCCAAAAGACACACCGCTCAATGAGATTTACAAGCCCTGCACTTATCCTTATAACAACATGATGATTAATCCTGAGGGATTTGTTTATCCGTGTTTATCGCAAAAAATCGGCAATGTAAAAGAAAAAACATTAAAAGAATTGTTCAACGCTCCGCATTACTGCTGCTTTAGAAAAAACTTAAAGGCTTCAGGGGGAACATTTGGTGCGTGTCAGATGTGCTGCGAATTGGAAGTTAAATATTAAGTTTTTTTACAAAACGGGCTGAAATACATGAAAATAAGGCAATTTTTGGGGAGAAATTATCTTTATATATTTAGTTAGGTTTATAAAGGTTTATTATTGTGACACAAATTAATCCAAATATTAATCAATATAATAATATTTATCAGGGTAATACCCCGCAATCTCAACCTGTTCGGATACCTAACTATTACTATGTTCCCGATAATTTTGAACCCAAAAGCGTTCAAGAGAGCCTAAAAGAAAACCCGATGTATGACTTGCTTCTCAAGCCATTTATAGAGCATCCTCTGGCTGTTCTGGGAACCTGGTTGGGCTTAGGTGTCGGGTTTGATGCATATTCAAAAGCTTGCAGCGGAAAATATGAAAACAGTTTACCAGCAAAAGCCGCACGCCTTGGCGATAAAATACAACAATCCAAACTGATACAGAATAAACCCGTACAAACCCTGCTCGGAGGCTTGGGTAAGGGCAAAAAGGTCGGCAAAAAAGCCGTAGACCACAGTGCAATTTTGAGGGCAATGAAAAACACCCCGACCATGCCGGAATGGAGTATGGTTAAGACGCAGATGTTCAACCAAAAACAAGAAGTTGTTCAGGATTTTATAAGAATAACGGATGCTTTAAAACTCGGCAGTACAGAAAGTGCAAAATTAAAAGATATCGGGCTGAATTCTGCCGAAAAGGAAATGTTGAAGAAAGCATTCAATGTAAGTAATATCTCTAAAATCTCCGAAGCTGAAGCAGTTAATCAGGTTCTGCTTCACAGACTCGGCAGAACACCCGAACAAATTAAGAAAATTCAAGCCCTTGGCAGTGAAGCAACTTCCGCAACAAAACGTGAAATTTTGAAAGAAATGGGATTAACGACCGATAAACTAAAACTCATCAAAGAGGATGTTTACGGAAAATATATCAATGACGTTGCGGAAGCAAGTAAAAAAGTTCAAGGTAAAGTAAGAATGGGTGCCGGTCATTATGGTTGGATGGGACCGGGAACCAAGCTCTTTGAAAGGACCATCGGTTGTGATGAAATATACAACAAGCTGCATAGTATGTCAGGCGGAGCAAAGACCGCAACGGGAAGATTTACATCAAAACTTATGCAGATGATTCACAGAGGCTTAACCTTTGGCGGCGGTAAACTCGGAGCCTTGATTTTCATTGCACCGCTGCTTGTCGAAGTCGGAATGAATGTGAAAAAGGCGGATAAAGACAGAAAAGTAGGTACTGCCGCTAACGGATTTATAGAAAATATTTCCTGGGTATTTACATTCCCGTTGGCATTAAGAATGATGCACTCTTTAGGTGGTGTTAAATACGCCGGAATGACGAAAGATCAAGTCGAAAATTACAGGAAAGCTTTGGCAAGCTTTAATAATAAAGCAAAAGCCGGAGAATTCAAAACAAAACTTGAATATGATTATGCCAAGAATAAAGTTAAAAATATGTTGAAAGTTGATAAACAAAATATTTTTACAAAAGGTATAAGAAAACTCGGCAGCTTTATGACAATGGATTTGGAAACATTCCAACCTTATAAGAATAAGAATTTTGCAACAAACGGTATGAGGAAGCTTCCGAATCTGTTCCGAAATATTGCAGGTATTCCGATGAGATTTGGTGTATGGGGAGCTCTTTCAATGGGAGTCTTGGGAGCTGCACTTACCAAATGTACAACTATGATTTTCGGAAAATCTTATGATGCAATGAAACAAGATGAACATGAAGATGAAAAGAAAAAACAAAAACAATTTTTAAAAGAAGATTTAAACGACAGATTATATAAATTGGCAGAACAAAAAGCCGCTCTCTCGGCAAAGCCTGCAAACAGACCGATGCAAGCACCTCAGCAAGGAGCCTACGCGTCAAGAGGTATTAATCAATACAGTTCATTAACACCTAGTATCGCTAAAGAAAACGTTGATAACTATACTTATATTCCATCACAGGAAAATATTATCCCTTCTCCGATAAAACCTGGAAAAACTGATAATTACACTTACATTCCCTCACAGGAATCCACAATCCAAGCGAACAGCTCTACCGAAGAGAGCAGAAGAAGATATATCCCGTCTCAGGCAGGAGCGAATATACAAAAAACTTTTGATAATTCAGGGCTGGACGCAGCTCTTGCAAGAGCACAGAGAGCAGAAGACAAAGCTTTAAAAGTTCTTGCCGGAAATTTTGAGGGAATGTAGTAAACATACTATATTTAAAGGATTTCAAAGAAAAAAAAATATAGTTTAATATATCTAGGATACTAGTATATAATTGGAGATAACTATGGATATATTTGCAGTCATAGGTCTGTTTTTCGGTATTACCATGATTCTTATCGGACAGGCTATGGAAGGCGGAAATATAGGACAACTTCTGCAAATTACCGCAGGTTTTATCGTAATCGGCGGTACAACAGGTGCCGTATTATTGAGTTTTCCGCCCCAAACATTACTATCTGCAATCAAAATGCTAAAAAATGTTTTTATGCCGCCAAAGGCTGATTTTAATGCGTTAATTACGGAGATAGGCGGATTTGCAACCAAGGCAAGAAAAGAGGGGATTATTTCTCTTGAAAAAGAAGCCTATAATGCTTCAGACGCTCTTCTGACACTCGGACTCGGAGCGGTTGCCGACGGAACGGATCCTACGCTTGTCAGAGAAATGATGGAAAACCAAATTGAACAATTTGAAAACCACGTGAACAATGCTGCAAAAGTATTTGAATCATTCGGCGGCTACTCACCGACTTTAGGTATTATCGGAGCCGTTATGGGATTAATCCAGGTTATGCAAAACCTCTCTGACCCGTCTAAACTTGGAGCGGGTATTGCAGTCGCATTCGTAGCAACTATTTACGGTCTGTTCGCAGCCAACCTTGTAATGATTCCTATCAGTACAAGAATCAAATTTATTTATCAGGATATATTTTTGTATAAGAATATGATTCTGGAAGGTGTCCTGTCGATTCAAGCGGGAGAAAGCCCCGTGTTAATCGAGAGAAAATTACGTTCATTCATACTTGAAAACAACAAGGACGAAGGCGGTAATGGCTAGAAAGAAAAAGCATCCCGAACATGAAAATCTTGAAAGATGGCTGGTTTCTTATGCGGACTTTATAACACTTTTGTTCGCTACATTTGTTGTGTTATACGCTTTGGCACAGGTTGACGCAACGGATTTTGCCAAACTTGAAGAATCCCTAAAACAGGCATTCAGTCAGGGAGCTATGTTTGACGGGCAGCCCGCAGTACTTGACGGCAGCAGTTCACTGTTTGATCAACAACAGGCAAACTCTTTTATACCAAGCCTTATGTTGGAATACATAAGTCCCAAGTACGAGGAAGAATCGTTTAATGAAATTGAAGAATCAATAAAAGAATTAACAGAAGCGGGAGAACTTGACGGTATAAGCTCTAAGATGACAGATAAAGGTTTATTAATAACTTTTGATGATAAATATCTGTTTGCACCCGCCTCCGCATACCTTGACTCAAGTGCCAGAAAACTGCTTGATAAAGTCGGCGTGCTCATCTGCAAAAAATTTGTACTTCACGCTATGCGGATAGAAGGACACACGGACAGTGACCCAATCAGAAGCACACAATATCCGTCCAACTGGGAACTATCCGGTGCCAGAGCCTCTGCCGTTGTAAGATACTTAATTGACAGATTTAAATTTTCACCATCACTCTTTTCCGCAATCGGATATGCTGATACAAGACCGTTAGAAACGGCAATTTCTCCTAAAGACCCTGCAAACAGAAGAGTAGAAATTTTAATTGTTAAAAATAAATATAAAAGAATATTTGAGACAAGAAATGATGATACTTTGAAGCTGACCAAATCACAGCAAGATGCTATTCAAAAACAAAGAAGGGCCGTTATTGCGGAAGTAGAAGGAGACTCTATTTCTCCCGCTGCAAGAAAACTGTTGGAAGAAAATCAGGCACGACTTAAAAGACAAAAGAGTGAAAAACTTTCAAAAAGAAACATGGAATTATACGTAAACATAGAAAAAGAATCTGATAAAGATAATATTATGCCGGAGATAGAACGTCGGGTTATAAAGCTCAATTCCAATATCCCGGAAGATGAGGATTTCGGATTATGATACGATATGCACTCGGAATGTCACTGGGACCGACTTCGTCGGTTGAAAGCGGCGTTGCGGTAATGGACATTACATCAGGCAAACTGATTTACGTTGATAAATTATTTTCTATGAATGATGTACAGCTTTTTTTTGAAAACTATACCTCACTGAAAGAATCTGTCGTATGCATTTCTATTCCCTGGGACAACACAATGATGGAAGGTAAGTGGAGGGTGCTTTCTAAGCCTTATCAACTTATACATTCGCACAAAGATGAATTTGTAAACAAAGATAATTGGATGCAAAGATTTTCTCCCCGAGGCAGCGAACTCTTTTTAAACCTTAAAAATAACGGATGTGATATTTCCCGTTTTGAAGTATATCTTACAAGACAAAAATTTAATTTGTATTCTAACTTTAAAGAACGCTCCTCTGCGGACTGCAAATTCTTACAGTCCGCCCTAAAATTTGAATACGGATTTGATATGCCCGTAAACATGATGCCCGTTGCACAACTTGAAGCTATTGTGGGAGTTCTTTTAGGAAAAGAAAAAATTAACGGAAAAACAAAAGAAATTTTTGAATACAGAGGTCTCAGCGTTATAAACATTTAGACTTTGTGCTATATTTCTTTTACTTAATCCAAGTTTACGGAAAAATGCGGGAATGAGTTGCTACGCAACTCCCGCTCCCGCCTGTCATTTTTCGACTTTTTCCGCATCCTCTTCTTGTAAACATTTGTAAAAATATTTTAATATTAACGCAATTTTTTACATTCAGTGTTATTAATAAATTATAAGTGTAGATGTCGAAAGGAAGTAATTTATGATTCAATCAATTGATAGCAACATTAATAAGCCAAACTACAATGCAGTAAGAATTAATATAGCAAAACCGGAACTTAACGTCGGCGAAAATACCGTAACGAATGATAACGGAATCTTCAATGCGGTCGATATCAACATTGATAACCCTACAGTTAAAACCGAACCTAAAAAAATATATGATTATCCTGAGGCAGAGAGTCTTGTTACCTTTGATAATATAAGACCGCTTCCGCACGGTTTTCATGTTGCATATCAAACAACAAATGTAATTCTTCCCAAAATAGAAAATGAATACGAAGTCGAAGCCCCGGAAACAAAAGAGACAGAAGAGGCAGAAGACGTTGCAGAGGTTGAAGAAGAAACTACAGAAAATAACGACAGTGAAGAAATCATCGGTGCTGCTTCACCTGAAGAAGGAGAAAAAAAAAATAACCGACTCTACGCAAGAGTGACCTCCCCATCTTTTACAGGTGTAGAAGATAAAACCAAAATTCAAAAGCCGGAAATAGTGCCGAGCGAAGATATATTACCTGAGGTTGACATTCCGCTTGTTACATCCAATCTTACCAGTACGGATTTTGATGTACAAGCACAACAAATGGAAGAAATTGCAAGAGTATCACTGGACAACCCGGAGAATGCTGTTCCCTACATTGTAAGAGACGTATTCACAAGTTTGATAGAGATAGCTCAAAAAGATACGAGAAATTTCACTCCGCCTACAGAAGAACAGATAGAAGCCCGAAAAAAAGTAATCGCAAACTTTTTAACGATGGAAACCGCAAAAAATCCTCAGCAGGTTAAACTCCCGTACGATATTACGGAAAAAGAAATTGCACTTGCAAGCGAAATCTCTCCCATGGAACAGGCTGAGAGAAATAAAGAATATGCACTTTACACAATGGCAATTCTTGCAAAAGTTTATACTGACGAAATAGAAAAACACACCGGAAATATAGTTCCTCTAACAGACATACCCGGAGTATCCGCAACAGTAGATGCATTGAGATATAATCCTAATTCAGGCGTAAAAATAGCTGCCATAGATGCACTCAGATATATACAAAGACCTGAATATAAAGAAGAACTGACAACATTATATACTCTCGCACAGGCAGATACAAATCCCAATGTTTCATTAGCAGCAACAGAAGCTTTAAATAAACTATCACAATAAATTACTACACTTTTCACAACGAAAAAAGAAAGCCGGATTTATTTCATAAATCCGGCTTTCTAATCTATTCTTCAGTTTTGCAGGGTGGAGGACAAAGTTTTTTATTTTGTTCGTAATTTTTTCTTCCCTCATTCTTCATTTGCTTCAAAATCTTTCTCTGGTCACGGGTCAAAATTGATTCAAATTCCTTCATATTTTTCTTTCTTATTACATTTGCCTGCTTCTCAAGCTCTTGAATTTCTTTATCTAATTCAGCAAGCTTCTCTTCCTGTGCCCAGGTCGCAATACGTGAAAGTTTTACCATTTCAGCTTCTTTTTTCTTGGCAAAAATTTGCTCCATTATCGGCTTCATTTGCTGATGAGCCTTAATACGCAACTCTCTTGCCTCGGCTTTTTGTTCCTCAGTAAGTCCCAACTTCTGCTCAAAAGCAGCTTCGCGTGCTTTTTTTATTTTCATCATTTCTTCTTTAGAAGGTCTGTCCTTTTTGATACCTTCGTTCACACCCGTATTAGCCGTATCCGCAGCTATTGCACAGGATGACAAAATACATAAAGCACACATCATAATTAATGTTTTTTTCATAGTTTACCTCTCTTATAATAAATCTTCCAATACTGTTGCCAATTCTTTTTTTGCGTTGTAAATCCTTGATTTTACGGTTCCTATAGGACACTTTAAGCGTTTTGCCGCTTCTTCATATGTATAGCCGTGTATTTCGCACAGCATAATTGTTTCCTTCAATTTCGGTTTTAAACCTTCTATGGCATTTATTATTCTTTGCTGCCGTTCCCCTGCGGACGCCCTGTCTTCAGGAGTTTTTTTGCAATCTTTAATACTGTTCATAACTACATCGTCACTTACAGAAGCCTGAGTTTGCTTAAACGAGGAAGATTTCAAGTAGTCTTTTGATGTGTTTTTGGCAATTGTATTTATCCAACTCTTGAGACTGCCACGTTCTTCATACCTGTCTTTATTTTTCCACAACTTTATAAAGACTTCTTGTTCCAAATCCTCATTCTCTTGTTTTGTTATTAATCTTATTATATTTTTGACGCTTTGTTTGTTCGCTTTAATTATTTCGTTAAAATCCATTAATCCACCATTAAAAGTCCGTAAGAATCTACGGGAAATCCGAAATCCTCAGCAGACAAACTCTCACCGTAACGAAGAGTATCCATCAAATCTTCATTGTTCATAACAACACCTGCCGTTATCGTAGAAAACAGTAACAAAATCAATGCACACGCAGCACTAAAATTCTTTAGTTTACTTCTTTTGGCACGTGACAAATAATGAAACCTAACCTCGCTTATAAGGTCAGAAACCTTTTCCATTGTTTCATATTCTCTTCGACACTCTTCGCATTCCGCAATATGATTCCTGAATGTTTCATCATCAGAGAATACGAAAAGTCCTTCATATTTTGAGCATTTGTTATCCATAATTTACCTCTATATTAGTATAACGAAAACCAAAATAATATGTTCATATTATCTTTATTAAGTTTTGTAAATTTTTTCTTTTTTACTAACAAAAAAAATTTTTCACGGGATTTAAGAATAACATAAAGCTCTCTCTTCTTATTTAAACGGACAGGCCTTGGTTTTACAAGGTCTTTTTTTTGTGCATTTCAAAATACCTGAGACCAACGCAAAGAAAAGGGGGGCGAATAAATTAAATTTTATTTTATTCTCTGTTTCATTCCGAATTTAATAATAGAATTAACAAAACCTTGCGGAAGTTTTGAAATCAGACTTGCTATATAAGCATCCGGCCCTACAGTATAAGAAAGCTTTGGACATTTTGCCCTATCCGCTTTTAAGATTACATCTACGACTTTTTCAACAGAAAGCCCCTTGGCTTCATTTTTCTTGGCATTCGATATAAGAAATCTCATCTCACGCTCGTAATCTGTACAATTATCGAAGTATTTGGAATTTTCATCCACGGACTTACCCCATAGAGGTGTCGCAATAACACCGGGTTTGATTGAAACAACACTAATATTTTTCTTATTTTCTATTAAAAATGAGTTAAAAAACATGTCCAAGCATCTTTTTGAAGCACAGTAAGGAGATATAAACGGGAAAATTCCAAAACTCGCCATAGAGCTGACGTTAATGATTCTACCGTCTTGTAAACTATCCGCAAGAAGCTTTGATAACTCAAGATGTCCGAAAACATTTACGTCAAATTGCCTTCTTATCTCACTCATCTCAATTTTTTCTATCGGTCCTGCAACAACACATCCCGCAATATTAATCAGGGTATCTATCTTCGTACACATCGAATGCAAATAATCCGATGCGGGCTTTATAGTCTCAGGTTTTGAATAATCAACATAAAACGGATAAATATTAGGAGATATCTCCCTCAACATCAATTCGTAATCTTTGTTTCTATATCCCGCAAACACAACATTTTCAGAGGCAATCCTCCTTAGAAGAGCTTTTCCTATACCGGAAGTAGAACCTGTTATTACATAAGTTTTAGTCTTCATATAATGGTCTCATTATAAGTATTGTTGACAAGTTAACCTGTATAAAATCATAAGATTCAACTTCCTTTTGAGGAACAAGCTTTGATTCCATTGTACAGTTTTTTACTGCAATAAACTGTTTATTGGTATTCAAAACCTCCGATAAAAGTCGGCTCCGTTTACCTATTTTAGGCATAAAGATATAACCGCGTATAATGTACTCTGCTGTTTCTATATAAACCTTTTCCCGCCATGCCGATGTTGTTAATTCCAAAATTTCATTATTTTCCATCTGATTTTCTCCACTATGGATTTTTATCTTCGCCTTTTCTGTCTTTTATTCACTTCCCGTGTATCTTCAAGCTGTTCTATCTACGGTAACATTTATTACTTCTTCCCTCTAGCTCATATAGGACTGGAACAACGGTAAGTACAATGCAAGTGCCATAACGAGAACTATACTTCCGATTACAATAAGCATAATAGGTTCAATCATCTTAGTCAATGTATCAATTACACCGTCTAAGGTTTTATCAAGGAAATTTACGCCTTTTTCAAGCATATCACCCAAACGACCTGATTGTTCACCCGTTGATATCATAAATAAAAGCATTTTAGGTACTATCTTTGTCGCCTTCAACGCCTGCGACACCTGTAGACCTTGTTGAACTTTAACTATTGCTGCACTCATCTTTGTCCTCAGTACATAATTAGTCAAAGTGATTACCGCCAAATGCAGACAGTCAACAATAGGAATACCTGCTTCATACGACACGCTCAATACAGACATAAAGTTTGAATAATTTGAGTACAGTATCAAATTGTTAAGCAAAGGTATTTTTAATACAACCTTATCCAAAACTCTTCTTGCAGGCTGCCAATTAAATACTACAAAAACAAGAGCTACAAAAGCTATTATAAATAAAGGAATAGTGTACCAATAAGTTTTTAAATAATCACCTGCATTAATCATTATAGAAGTAATAAGCGGCAGAGCTTTATCCTGTTGTTCAAACATTTCTTTAAAAGCAGGAAATACAAACACCAACATTACAATAGTAATTATAAATGCCAGAACTACAACAAACATAGGGTACATTAACGTACCTATAACTTTACCCTTGATATTTGATTGTTTTGTGAGCAAATCCTTAATACGTCCAAGAGTCTTTTCAAGTTCACCTGACTCTTCACCAGCCTTAATCAAACCGATAAATATATAACCAAAAACCTGGGGATACCTTGCAAGCGTATCGGCAAATGTTGACCCTGCCATAATTTGAGTTTTCAAGATTTTGGACATATCCCTGATTTTTTTCTTTGCTGCCTCCTGCTCCATAAACATTAATGATTCAACCGCCGGAATACCTGATGTAAGCAAAATTTGGAGTGTTGAAATAAAATCTATTTTTTCACTCAAACTCAATGCAGCTATTCTTGCCGCTTTTTTGGCCTTTGCATCACTATATTCATTAATCTGGGTCGGAACAAGTCCCATTTTTCTTACAACATCTCTTGCATCTTTAAGATTTGATGCCGTAATTTCACCTTTTACGATTTCTCTTCCTTGTTTTAGTGCTGTATAGCTGTATATTGGCATATCAACCTCACCTTAGTCACTTGCATAACCTAATACTCTTATGAACTCACTTGTCGTCGTGATACCATTCATTATATGATTTAAGCAGGAATATTTCAAAGTCTTCATACCTGCTGCAACAGCGGCTTCTTCAATTTCAATATCGTGGGCACCCTGAGCAATCAGCCTCTTAATTTCTCTGGTTATAGGCATAATTTCATATATTCCCAAACGTCCCGTGTAACCGAGGTAACCGCATTCCTTACATCCTTTTTTTCTGTATAGCTTTGTTTTCATCAACTGTTCCTGCATTTTAGGATCAGTTGATATATGCTTAGCCTCTTCCTCCGTCGGGAAGTAGCCTTCTTTACATTTATCACACAACCTCCTTACAAGACGCTGTGCTATTACCCCCGTTAAAGTCGATGATACAAGGTAATCCTTTGCACCCATTTCAATTAAACGTGTAACCGTTGCTGCTGCGGAATTGGTGTGAACGGTACTCAATACAAGGTGTCCTGTAAGAGCAGCAGAAATAGCTACTTCCAACGTTTCAAAGTCACGAATTTCACCAATAAGTATAATATCAGGGTCTTGCCTCAAGATGGCTCTCATACAAGATGCAAACGTAATATCCGCCTTAGGATTAACCTGAGATTGATTAATTCCTTCAAGCTTAATTTCTATAGGGTCCTCAATTGTTGTAATATTTACATCTTCTTTATTCAATGATTTTAAAATCGTATAAAGAGTAGTTGTTTTACCTGAACCCGTAGGACCCGACGTTAGAATGATACCGTTTGGGCACTGAACCATATCGTGAATCTTTTTAATATCCTCTTCGGAAGCCCCTGCAATAACCATTTTGTCTCCCGAAGCCTTCAAGCTGACGGCAGGAGCCAAAATACGTATTACAACTTTTTCCTTGCCCGATACAGGAAGTGTATTTATACGGAAATCATACATTCTGTCATTATACTTTATGGAAAAGGTTCCGTCCTGAGGACGCCTGTGCTCAGCGATATTCATCCTTGCTAGGACTTTAAAACGGGTAATAACCGCCTGTTCAATACTGCCCGGAATTTCCAAAACTTTTTTTAAAATGCCGTCAGAACGTACTCTCACTACATAATATCCAATTCGCGGTTCTATATGTATATCAGATGCCTTAGCATCAATTGCATCAGTAATAATTTTATATACAAATTTTGCTACATTACCGCTTGCATCTTGAAGCTCCTTTTCAACCTGCGTCCAGAGAGACTCTTCACTGCTAAACTGGGCAGCTTCTTCT
>CALUTM010000004.1 GCA_944323705.1 Candidatus Gastranaerophilales bacterium | reverse complement strand
ACAACCCTGATTTCCCGAAAGATAAGATTGCGGATATTGTTGGTGCAACCAACGATCAAAATATAAAACTTGCAGAAGATTTATGCAACAGAGCTGACTTTCCGCCAGAAAAGATTGAATTTGCATTAAAAACATACTCAGCCTCCGGCGGAGAAATAGCCCCGGAGATATTTGCCGCAAAGATGCAAACATTCTTTAAGCTGGAATTAGGGGATAATTTAATTCAAAATATTGCAGAAAATGCGAAAACATTATCTGTATTTAATGAAGAAATATGTACTATATTAAAAGAAAAACAAGAACAAGGTACAGATGTTAACGGATTAATAAAAGCTATTACAGGTGATATTCCTGAGAAGTTAGGTGATAAAATCGATGCACTGACCTCTTTAGTTTCACTAACTCCTGATGAAATAAAAGTTTTTGAAAACCAAGGGGTTGATATCAATGCAAAAATTGAACTCTTAGAAAAAGCTGTTAATGCAAAAACTCCAACAATTTCAACAACCCAAGAAGGCAGGCGGAGATTCTTGAAGGGATTAGCCAATAATACTCAGGCAGATGCCGCTATTCAAAACGCCGATTTTGAGCAATTCGGCAAACAAGGTATTCCTCTTAAATATTCAAGAGAAGAATTCATGCATAATATGAATGCTTTGATTGCAGAATATAATAATGCAGCTGCCGCAGTACAATCTGATTTTAAAGTACCCGAATTAAAATTAACCGACGAAGAAATAAATACTGAAACTAAAGCAAAAATTGAAGAACTTAAACAAAAGAATCAATCTCAAAATGTTGAAGTCATATTTGAAGACGGTACACATCAAGCAACAAGGTTTTTAGGAACACAAGGCGGTTCCAACGAAGCTTACTTTACTCAAATCGGCGACAAACTATACTATATTAAATACCCGAAACAAGCAAATTTGGGACAAAGTATTGAAGAAGTCCTTGCAGCAGATTTGTACCGTGCAGCAGGTATTGAATCTCCGAATATGAAACTTATATACAACAATAACGGTGATGTTATCGGTATGGCAAGCGAATATGTCCCGGGAATGAAAATGCCGGAAGATAAAACGGTACTATATGACAGCTATGCGGTAGATGCCTGGCTTGCAAACTGGGATGCTCCAAAGAATGATAATACACAGGTGTTTAGAAACGGCACAGTTATAAAATCAGATGTAGGCGGTTCATTGAATTATAGAGCAAGAGGCGGAGTAAAAACCAATTTCGGAAGTACAGTTGATGAATTGGTAACTCTTTTAGAACAAAACAGCACTTATTCATCTATGACAAAAGAAGAGCTGCTTAAATCAATCGAGCACGTAACAAGTATACCGGATGCTGCAATAAGAAAAATGGTAATGGATTCACCGATTGAAAATACATCTATTGCTAATACTCTTATTGATAGAAAAAAATATCTAAGTTTATTCTCCGAAAAATTAAAAACTCTTGATGAATCACAGTTTGAGAATATATATGAAATGTTATTGGAAGCTAAAAAACTGACAAATGACGAATTTGAAAAAACTGTTGATATCGGAGAATTATTTGGTTACACTCAAACCAAAACAGGTTTCGAAGGTCTATTAAATACAAGAGATATAACAGAACTTAATCTTACTACTGAACAACGCAGAATTGCGGAGCGAATGCAGGAAGAAATCCGTAAATTTACACTGGAAAATAGTGTTGCAGATGGAGTAAATCTAAGTCATGAAACAAAAGAATTCTTGAATTCTGTTTTAAAAGGTGTGCCGGAATTTGCCGCATATTTCTCAAAACCGCAGCACGACACCCAAAAATATTCATTAGATATACATATTTTAAAAGTATTGCAGGATTCAATGAATGATCCGATGTACAAAGAATTGGGTGATAAAGACAAGGTTGTTTTGAAATTCTCTACATTATTACACGATATTGGCAAACGCTATCTCGGAAGCAGTTCTGATACAGGGCACGCCGTAAAATCCGCTGAATATGTTTATTCGATTCTTGACAGATTCAATCTTGATGCGGATGTAAAAGACAGAATTATTCAAACCGTAAATAATCACCACTGGTTTAAAGAGTACAATACAGGAGTAATTAATGAAGAAATGGTCGCAACTTATTGCAGACGACCTGAGGATTTTAAAATATTCCAAATTATGGCAAAAGCAGACCTCAAAAATGTTGATGACGGATTCTATCAATCTACTCTCGAAGCGAAGAGCGTAGAAGAAGCAGACAAAATTTTTGCAGAAAAAATGAAAGCAATACAGGTAAAAGTTGATGAATTACAGTCTAAGAAAGTAGCTATTACAGCATCAAGATTTAGAGAAGTCCCGGAGCGTGTTACTTCTGACGGCAGAGTCCTTGAGGCACGGCAAATTCCGAGAGTTACAAAAGTATTTAACGGAGAGGATACGGAATTTAAGGTGTTGAATATGACAGAATTATCTCCTGATACAGATATGTATCAATATGGATTTAACCATATAACGCTGGAAGATTTAAAATTCTTAGTCCACATGCCGGGAGACTACGGTATCAGAAACTTTAATATTTTCAAAACACTCGGACAAAATCCGATGAATAATTCGGTTCAGTCCATTTCCATGATTAGTATGGCTGATAAAGCAACCTACTGTAGTAGACAATTTGGTTTGATTCTTGATGTTGATAATTCAAATGTCGGCCATGCGTATTATGCAAATACGGCTTCAGGCACGTCAAAAGGTCTGGTGTCATTTAAAGAAGAACTCTTTGAAAACAGCAGATATAGGAGTTTTGTGAAAGATCAGTTTAAAGAATGGGTACTGACAAACAAAGGGGTCGAATTATCTGACGAAAAATATGGACAAATTATGAAATATATTACTGGTTTAAAATATCCTGAAACACAAATAAAAGACGGAGTTATAGACGGATTTTCCAAAGAAGAACTCCTTGGGGCATTTACGTTCTCAAGAAATCAGCTTAATGAGATGAAAAAAGAGAAAACCCATGGAAGTCACAACGAAATTGTCGGACTACAGCCTAAAATAAGAGGAGTTGTTGCAAAAGTTGCTTCTCTGGATGAATGTCCTGATTATGTATTACAGTTCGCAAAAGAAAATGATTTGCCGATTTTCCTTGTCGGGAACTAAGTAACAATCTGCAATAATATTGTCTTAAAATATAGTTAATATTATTTTTACTCAATCACTGTAAATTTATTATCTCTTGAAAAATGTTTTTCCCTTAACTCATTGATTCTGTTTCTTGCAAAGATTGCATCTTCCGAGAATTGTTTCAACTCAAGGAATTTTTTGTAATATCTTATTGCATCTTTGTATTTTGCCATCTTGTCAAAACTCATTGCAATGCCAAGATATGCTTTGTAATAGTCGGGGTTCTTTTTAATTAGTTGGAAGAAGGTTCTTGATGCTTCCATAAAGTTTCCCATGCCCATAAGCATGGCTGCTTTGTTGTAATATGCTTTTAAAAATTCGGGATTGGTTTCTATAAGCTTGTTATATATCATTAAAGATAAATCCGCCTCGTCGACAAGCTCGTGTGCGATTGCAAGCTGGATTTGTGCTTCAACATTTTCCCGGTTGATAAGTATTGCTTTAATCAGGTTATCTATTGCCATCTTAGGCTGACCGTCAGAAAGATAACATACCCCGATTTCGTAAAAATATTCGTCGTTACTGTCATCAAGTTCAATAAGCTTTGAAAGTGTATTGATTGCTTTTTTGTAATCCTTCAAGTACTTATAAGACATAGCAAGACCAAAATAAGCTTTTGGCTCTTTTCTATCCATCATTATTGCTTGAAGATAGGTTTGAACCGATTCTTTATACATTTTGGCGAACCTGAGTGCATCCGCCTTGACGCAAAGATTGTACGAACGAGAATGCTCAGGTGCGGTAACTTTTTCGGTCACTTTTGCAAGATTATTGTTTAAGCTGTTTAGCCTTGCATCAATTTGCATAATCCTCTCCCAATTGTATATTACACAATATGGCTAGGTAATTTAACGACCGAAAGATTTATATTTTTCGTCCAAAGGATTAATATTTAAGTAGCAAATTTTATTTTTTTCGTGTATTATTTTATAAACAAGGAAATTAACAACGTGACTAAAGACTTAAATATAAACATAGAAACAAAATCAGATTCGAAGGTAGAAGTAAAAGCTCCGATAGTGGAAGCTCTAAAGAAGGCATGTGAAAATCCTACTTATCAGTTCCATATTCCCGGGCATACAAAGGGTAAAGGAGTCTTAAAAGATTTTAAAAATCTGATTGGTGAGAAGGCTCTGAACGTTGATACAACTGATGAGTTTGATAATTTAGGCACCCTTCATCCTGCGACCGGCCCGATAAAAGAAGCTCAAGAACTTGCAGCGGAAGCTTTTGGGGCAAAAAAGACATTTTTCTTGCTAAACGGTTCAACTGCGGGAAATCTTGCATTAGCAATGGCACTTACGAAAAAAGGACAGAAAATAATTGTTAACAGAAACTGTCACCGCTCTATTCTTACGGGTTTAATGATATCGGGAGCCGAACCGATTTGGGTTTGTCCCAACAGAATTGAAGATTGGTCGGTATGGGGAAACATTGATGCTTGTAAGATTGAAGAGTTAATTGTAAATAATAAAGACGTCTCTATGGTTTGGATTACAAATCCTACATACGAAGGCGTTGTTTCAGATATTAAATCTATAAGTAAAGTATGCAAAAAATACGGTGTACCGCTTATTGTTGATGAAGCTCACGGCTGTCTTTGGAATTTTAACAAGCATCTTCCTGAGACTGCTCTTAAACTTGGGGCGGATGCCGTGGTACATTCGCTTCATAAAACGGGAGGAAGTATGAGCCAGAGCTCTATGCTGCATATTTCAAAAGACTCCATTATTGACGAAATTGCGGTTGAAAAGGCTCTTAAACTCCTGCATACAACGAGTCCGTCATTAATGCTTCTTGCAAGTCTTGACGCTGCAAGAGCAAATCTGCAATCTAAAAGAGGACAAAAACTGCTTAATAATGCGGTTAGAAATGCAAAATATTTAAGAACAAGATTGGATAATATACCGAATCTTCATCAGTTAAAAGGGGATTTTGGGTATAAAACCGATGTTACAAAGGTTTTTGTGAAAATTGACGGGCTTTCGGGAAAGAGACTGGAGTCTGTTTTGGAAATTGATTTCGGAATTGAAGTTGAATCAGCTTCGGATATAGGAGTTTTGATACTTTGCAATATAGGTAACAAACACGCTGATTTTAAATATCTGGCAGATTCCTTAGAGAAAATTGCGGCTACACATTATCAGGATATTTATTATCTTGAAAACAGAAAGCACATGCCGATGTTGGAGCCCAAAATTGAAATGAGTCTTAGAGATGCTTTTTATGCGGAAAAAGAAAGAATCCCAAAAACGGATGCAATAGGGCGTATATCTGCTGAGGTTGTTGCGGAGTGTCCGCCCGGAATTTCAATTCTTTTGCCGGGAGAACTTATAACAGAGGCTCACCTGCCGTATTTGAACGACTACGAGACACTGGAAGTTGTAAAAAAATAAAATTATTGATTGCAGTTTGAAGTGTCGGCGTGTGCTTATTTTTGAGACGGTAATTACGGAGGGCGGTTTTACTATATGGCACGCAAAAGGAAACAATCAAATAAGGTAGTTCACTTTCTTATTATATTTTTTATGATGGCAACGGGAGTTTACTATTTCGGGCTTAATTATGTTCCGAAAAAATGGTACGAAACACAACAAATGATGCCTAATCAAATTGAATCATACTATGTAAACCAGTGGTGTACGTCGGATTTTGGAAGAAAGGAAGCTGTTTTGTGGGACCTGACTCGGGTTGACTGTTTGGCAAAAGATTATGCCATAGAATTTGATTTTGCAAAAAAATGGGCTGAGTCTGTCGGGCAGTCTCTCTATTATTCTAAAATGACGGGCAAAGCTCCGGCTGTTGTTTTAATTCTCACTAACATTACCGATTATCGATACGTTAAACGCATAGAAAGGCTTGATAAAGGGATAAAAGTCTTTTTGATTAAAGCTTATTAAAGTCTTGTTGCGACTTCAAGATCTATTACTCTTTCCGTACGTTCCTCTCTTATTTTATTTATTTTGTGATTAAGAGTGCTTATTTCGGCTTCTAAATTCTCAAGTTTATCTTTAAAATACAGTTTTAACTCTTTTTCGTAATCCGTTCTTTCAATAAAATTACAAATATTGTAATATTTTATTTTTATGTTATCTAAAGTTTTTTCCATTTTTTTTAAATTTAATGATGTTTGGGAATTATCGTTCCAAATGTTTTTGTCAAATTTTTCTTCTATTCTTTGTTTAAATAAGTTTAACTGAATCTCTTTATCGGGCTCCTTTTCTGCCAAGACTGTTGTGTTTAAATCTTTTGTTATGTCTTCAGCAAAAACTAAATCAATTTTTAATTTTTCTGCCAATTCTTGGCTGTTATTAATACCTGATTTAAGTAGTGTATAAAAAGCGGGCTCATAATACTCTTGCCATAAATTATCATTTGAATCATAGGATTTACTGAAATATTTAAAATTATGGCTATAACATTTGAATGCTTCATTCTGTTTTGGGGTAATTCTTTTTATAGCAGAGTCATAAATATTTTTCATTAAATTATTAAAACCGTTGATATTATTTTGTAGATAACTTGCATAATTATCGTTATCCATTGTTTTAATTATAGCCAGATTATAAACATAATGTTCAGGTGGAAGTTTTGAATTGCTGATTGAATAAAATACTTTATCTGCCAACTCCTTTTTAAATGAGCTGTAGTAGCTATCAGACATATTTTTGAAAGTCTTGACGTATGATTTATTCTGATATTCTCCTGATTCAAATAAAGTTTGCATATATTCCTTTTTTGAATTTCGTACCATGCCCCTATTATCGTCTAATAACGGAAATAGTTTTGTTAAGACCAACTGTTTCATTTCTGAAATTCTGGGAAGTTTATCTTTCATGAAAATAATGTATCCCCAGGATTCGTCAATATTACTCTTTACTTTACCCAAAATATCCATCATAGGTAAGATGTTTTGGGCATGTTTTTGAGGATTCTCAAAAACTTGTGCGAAGCATTTTTTTTGTTTAAGGATGTTTATCCACTTTTTTCTGGTGCTTTCTACTTTCCTGCTGACCTTATAGCTTAATAGAAGTTGAGATATAGATATAGGATCTGCCTTAAAATTTATATTGCTTGGTGTTTTAAGAGCAGAATAGTTATTTTCTTTCTTACAGTGATAATAGGTTTTATTATAGCTAGAATTAAAATCTATTCTCATATATTCTCCTAAGTAAACAAATCCAAAATATCTTGCCAATCAATATCTGCATCGGGTAAATCGGTATCAACGGGATTAATATCATCAATCACTACAGGATTTCCATCTTGTGTATAATGTATTAATTGATTAGTTTCTGTGTTAACTATATTATTGGCATCTAATATTTCTTTATTGTCAATGTGTGTTTTATCCAAAGGGTTAACTGATATATCAAGATGAATTGGATTTTCCCCTGATGCATAATGGATAAGTTTTCCGTCTGCTTCTATATTTGCACCGTCCAAAGCCTTTAGCTTGCCGATTTGTTTTAGCGAAGCAGACGCTTTTGAAGGTAAGTCAATAAGCGGTATACTATCCGCAGATTTTGTAAAAGAATCAAATACTTGTGGCAGCTTATCCTTGAGTATACCTTCCTTTATTCCGGCTTTAAAGCTTGTTTTGTAAGAATAATTAGTTTGCATAACATTATTGATCGGGTTAATCATACACATCTCCTAAATTGTTTTTTTTTAATGGTATTACTGAAAAATTTGTATGTCAAGAAATGATTAAGAAAGATGAAATATAAAAGAAAAAAAACCGCTATTTGAGAAGCATAGAAAGAGTGCATGAAACAGCGGTCAGTACATTATAATATACAGTTATAATTATTAAAATACCATCTATAGATGGTATATAAACAATTATAGCGGGTGGCAGGCGGGGTGTCAATATGTAATCATATTGATATGGAAAAGGCGGATATTTTAAGAGAGTTTGGAAAGAATTTGAGAGCGGAAAGAAATCGTGCGGGTTTATCTCAAGATGAACTTGCCGAAGAAATGGGGATTGTGCGGGAAAGCATATCGGAACAATTGAGAGAGGAGAAACAAATCCTTCTTTGACAACGGTTGTTGCGATACTTAGGGCTTTAGATATTGGGTTTGATAAATTGTTTGATATAAAAAAATAGAGGTATAAACCTCTATTTTTTTATATGGTATCAAATCCGGTATATTTTCTTAAAACCTCCGGTATAATAACGGTCCCGTCTTCCTGTTGGAAGTTTTCTATAATTGCTGCAAATGTTCTTCCGACTGCGAGCCCCGAACCGTTGATTGTATGGACAAATCTTACCTGCCCGTCTTTTGTTCGGTAACGCATATTTGCCCTTCTTGCCTGATAGTCGCCGTAATTTGAGCAGCTTGAAATTTCTTTATAGTTATTGTAGGAAGGCATCCAAACTTCCAGGTCAAAACATTTGTTTGCACTAAAACCTATATCAGCACTACAGAGTGCAACTCTTCTGTACGGAAGTCCCAGTTTTTCAAGACAAACTTCCGCATCACGGGTTAATTTCTCGTGCTCGGCAGGACTTGTCTCCGGGGTTGTTAATTTAACCATTTCAACTTTATTAAACTGGTGAACCCTTATAAGTCCTCTTGTATCTTTTCCCGCAGAACCTGCTTCTCTTCTAAAGCATGGAGTATACGCAGTCATATATTTCGGCAAATCATCTTCCGATAATATTTCTCCCGAATATATATTTGTTACGGGAACTTCCGCAGTAGGAATGAGGTATAAATCTTCGTCAACGCATTTGTACATATCTTCCGCGAACTTGGGAAGCTGCCCGGTTCCTGTCATTGTGGCGGCATTTGCCATAAATGGCGGAAGAATTTCTTCGTAGCCGTGTTCTTCCGTATGCAAATCAAGAAAGAATTGGATTATTGCACGCTCCAGTCTTGCACCTTTTCCTCTGTACAGTGTAAAGCGTGATTGGGAGATTTTTACGCCTCGTTCAAAATCCACAATACCCTTTTCTTCGCATAAATCCCAGTGCGGTTTGGGGGTAAATGTGAATTGGGTTGGTTTGCTCCAAGTTTTTACAGTAATGTTGTCATCTTCGGATTCACCTATGGGAGTTGTTTCATCAGGAATGTTAGGTGTTCTTAAAAGCATATCGCGTTGAATATTGTCCAGGTCAACCTGTTTTTCTTCCAACTCTTTTATTTCATCTCCGAGTTTACGAACTTCTTCCTGAATGGCGTCCGTATTTTCACCGCTCTTTTTTAGCATACCTATTTTTTGGGATTCGGATTTTCTTTTTGCACGCAATTCATCTGCCCGGGCCTGAACTTTTCTTCTGTCGGCGTCTATTGCAATAATTGTGTCAATAGAAAGTTCGGGATTTCTTCTTTTTAAGAGTTCGTTTATTTTTTCGGGATTCTCTCTTATAAGTTTAATATCTAACATTCTTAATACCTCTTTTTCTGATTTTATTTTTAACACAAAAAAGATGAAATGTATAGTTATGGGGCAGACTCCACATTATTTTTGTTTTTGGATGTAATATCGATTATTTTGTTTAGCATGAGTGTTCCTCCTGTAAGTGAGGTAAAAATTACTGGAATCCTTATTCCGGGTTTTAAATTTTTGGTCAGTGCACTTGATAATGACAAAAGGAAGAGCGGGAAAAGAGTATCGTTAATAAGATATTTGGTCGTGTGTTTGAATCTTGATTCAAGTTCTTTTTCTTTTGCAAGTTCAATTGCCTGAGCTCCTAACAACCCCGGGGACGCAAACTTCATAACGGGCATGTCGGTAATGCTTGAATATATCGCATTTCTCGTATTGGCGTCACTAATTTTATTAAGTTTTTCATCTATTAATATGGAATATTTATTTTTCGCAGGGGCATCTTCACTTACTTTGGGTTGTTTGAATTTTGTTTTTGACAGAAGGTAATCGGCTCCCAAAGCCCCTGTAACCCCTGCGGCGGTTGATAAAAGACCTGATGCAATTTCTTTTACTATTGTTTGAGTGTATTTCAGTGAGGAATTGTATTTAAAATTATTTATTTTGTTAGAAATTTTTGTTATCAAATTCTCATATATATGGCTTTTGGAAACCCTCTTTGACACCAAATAATTTGCGGATAATCCTGCGGCGGCTCCAATAAGAACAACGCTGTCTTTTATAAGAAATCTTTTTTTATACTTTGGCTCGGCTTCCTGATAATCTTTATACGTTTTACAAGCTCCGCTCAAAAGAAATATTGAAGCAGACAGGGACGAAGAGTTTAGGAATTTGTCCAGTGCGGGATTGTATTTCATCGGCTTAACTCGGCTTTTCCCCTCTTAATTTATAAACATACAGTCGCCATAACTGTAAAAACGATATTTTTCTTTGATAGCTTCTTCGTATGCTTCAAAAATGAAATCTTTGCCAGCAAGAGCACTTACAAGCATTAAGAGCGTAGATTTGGGCAGGTGGAAATTGGTTATTAATTTATCAATCACCTTAAACTCATAAGGAGGATAAATAAATAATTCTGAAGCTCCTTTGCATTTTTTTATCTCACCGAACATTTTATATGCACTTTCCAGCGTCCTGACGGTTGTTGTTCCGACAGCTACGAGTTTTTTCCCTTCACTCTTTGCGTTGTTAATCAAATCGGCGGTTTCTTGAGTGATTTCAAAGGTTTCCGAATCCATGTGATGGTCGAGGATATTATCGCATTTTACGGGTCTGAACGTTCCTATACCTACATTTAAAGTTACATAGCCAATTTTAACCCCTTTATCCTCAAGTTTTTTCAATATTTCTTGCGTAAAATGCAACCCTGCCGTAGGAGCCGCCACGGAGCCTTCTTTTTCCGCATAAACCGTTTGATATCTTTCAAAATCGAGTTTTCTAAGCTCTTCATTTGTCATTTTTCTTTCGATATAGGGCGGAAGCGGAATATTCCCGACCTTATGCAGGATAGATAAAATATCACCCTCGTAAATCATCTGCACGAGCCATTTGCCATCGTCGGGCAGCGGCATTCTGACTTCGCAGGACAATTCATCCGATATTTTTATTATTGTACCGGGGCGTACCCGCTTAGACGGCTTTATTAACACTTCCCAAATTTTGTTTTCACGCTCTTTAAGAAGAAAAACTTCAATCTTTGCTCCGGTATCCTTGTAACCGTAAAGTCTTGCAGGAATAACCTTTGTGTTATTTAATATCAAAATGTGATTTTCATCCAATAAGTCAACGATATCATAAAAGTGTTTATGTAAAATTTCATGCGAAGCCCTGTTGAGCACCATCATGCGGGAGTTCTCCCGTTTGTCGCTCGGGCGTTGTGCAATAAGTCCTTCCGGTAGTTGATAATCGAATTCTGATAATAACATTTTATTCCTTAGCGTTTATCTTTTTAGCGTTTGCAATGTCCGTATCATCAATCTTGGCTTCCTTTTTTGCGTCTTCTGCTTCAAGCTGTTTGTTAATAATTACGGTTTGAATTACTTGGAAAATATTACTTGAAATTAAATACAGAAGTACACCTGCAGGGATGGGGATGATTATGAACGTGAACGTAAGCATAATCGGCATAAATGTGTTCATTGATTTTTGCATTGCTTTCTGGGCTTCATCCTGCTCTACATTCTTGTTCATAGCCATCATTGCTTTTTGCGAGAATATCATTGTTACGGCAAAAAGGGCAATTAAAAGAAGTACGTCGTAATGAAATTCCGTTTTCATTTCTTTTGTAGGAATTGAACTTATTAAAATACCGTCTTTTCTCGTAAAATTCATTGTTTCGGTTTCTTTAGTCTGAACGTCCGTTACGTCAATTTCAGCTTTTTCAATCTGATCAAGCTGACTGAACTTTAAGTTCAAACTGTCAAGACTTACCTTAAAATCAGCGGGTTCTCCGGGATTTAGCTCTCCCTGAACTTCTACCGCTTTATTCGGCTTTTCTATTTTCACGTTCAAAAGCGGCTCTTCAACACCTTTTAAATAAACTTTGGCGGTTTTTCCGGTCATGAAAGTATCATATTTGGAAACCCCGAGAATTCCGTTATGTGATACGCCTGCAGAAGTCTTAAGTGTTGCATCAAGTCTCTTGATGAACAAAAATTGTGAATCTCCCGCCATTTGTATAAATTGCGGGCTCATAAATGTTGAATACAAAAGTATAAATATCGGCATTTGTATCAAAAGCGGAAAACATCCTGCCATCGGATTAAATTTGTGTTCTTTATAGAACTCCATCATTTTTTGCTGCATAACCTGCGGGTTGCTTTTGTATCTCTCCTGAATAGCCTTCATTTTAGGCTGCAAAAGCTGCATCGTACGCATTGAACGCTGCTGAGACAAACCTAAAGGCCACATCAATGCTCTTACAATAACTGTCAGCAAGATAATTCCTATACCATAACTTCCCGCTACGGAAAGCACTTTTAAAACGTCGATAGTTAGTGTTGTAAAATCCATGTTCTCTTCCCTAAATTTTATTCTGATATCAAAAAAGTGTACATACGTACACTTTCAAGATACTTTAAATATAACAACAAGTCAAGATTGATGAAACCTCTATTCTTCCTCTTTGTTGATATTAGAACTCAATGTGTTCAGGCGTCTTGCGGGGTCAGTTATGTGAGTAATTCTTAATCCGAAGTTATCTTCTATGACAACAACTTCACCGTATGCAATAAGTTTACCGTTTGCATACAACTCAACGGGTTCACCTGCGGCTTTATTAAGTGTAACGATAGAACCCTTGGTAAGTTCCAAAACCTTCTTAATGGGCAGTTCCGTTTTCCCGAGTTCTACAGTCAGTTGTAATTTTACGTCTAAAAGAATGTTTAAATTCTGATTAGCAGGTCCTTGAACCTGTTCCAAATCTTCAAACGACGCAAATTCAACAGGCTGAACTGTTACGGTTTTTTCACCTTTTTCGTGTTCATCAGGCTCTATAGTGACAGCATCTTCTTCTGAGGGAGTAATTCCTTCCTCAAAAGTTTCACCTTGCTCTTCACTTTGTTCATTAACATCTTTTATATCGTCGTCATCCAACATCTGAAAACCTCTCTAAAAATAATTCCGCAGTAATTCATGCATTTCATCGTATACATCTGTTATTTTAACACAAATTTTATCTTTTAATGTTCCCGGACGGGCAAAGAATTTCTTTTCTCCGTTTATTTTTACTATCAAATCGTCCTGAACTCTGTTATCTAATCTTATTATATCGCCCTCAGACAGTTGCAAAAAGTCGTCAAGCGTTATATTACACTGCCCGAATTGCACCCGAACATCAACATTTGAAGTATTAATTTTGGAAATCATCTTCATTCTTTCGTCATTGGAGGCTACAAGCCCCTTTGTTTGAAATATATGCTGAGTGCTCAAATGCCCCAGAACTGTTTCCAATACGGGATAAGGGAAACATATACTGAACAAACCGAAGTGTTTACCCTGAATTTGGACTTCAAAGGTAAGCAGTGCAACAATTTCTCCCGCTGTTGCGACCTGAATTGATTGATAATTATCATCAAGGCTTATGAACTTTCCTGATACCGGAATAATTGCATTCCAAGAGTTTTCAAGTTCTTTGATGATAATATTTATGACTTTTTTCGCCAATGCCTTTTCTATATCCGTAAGCTCGCGGGACTGTGTGTCGATAGCTCCTATACCGCCGAGCATTCTGTTTACTATGCAAGATATAACTTCAAAACTTATGCCCAAAAGAATTTGACCGGATAACGGTTCAAATTCAAAAACTCCGACACTTATAGGGGAAGGCATGGAACGAACAAATTCTTCATAGGTAAGCTGGTCAACAGATACAATTTCGATTTCTACACGCATACGAAGATAACCGCTGAGAACCAACGATATTGCTTTTGAAAATTCTCTGTGTATATCCCTCAGTGCTCTCAGATTGTCTTTTGAGAATTTATCCGGTCTGCGAAAGTTATATAATTTGTAACTTTTATGCTCGGAGTCCGCAAAATCATCCTCAAATTCCAGTGTATTAATTAAATCGTTTTTGTTGCTTTCTGCCATTTTATCCTACTGAATAATAAATTGTCCGAAGCTTACCCTTAAAACTTCTCTTTCTCCGCCTAATATCGAATTTATGTCATTTGTAATTTGTTCTTTTGCTAGTTCTTTACCCGCCGCAGTCGCAAGTTCTGTGGAAGTTTTACTTGAAAGATTTGTTATAACCGCGTCTCTTATTGCAGGTTTATACTGATTCATTTCTTTTTGGATAGCTTCCATCGGATCAACCGGGGCAGGTGCCGCACCATGACCGCCGTGACCTCCGCCTTTTTCTTCCGTTGTCTCAGGAAAATCGGTATCTTTTTTCGTTACTTCTATTGCAACATTTACTTTTAAATATTTTTTCTGGGTTTCATCGCAAAGATTGAGGATAAAATCTCCCAAATCAACGATAATACCTTTTTGCAACTCGTCCTCTTCTCCCTCGCCTTCCGCAAGCTCTTCCTGTGCAACCGATATCGTGCTTATTTTTTGACTTATGAGATTTTCCATAATAACATAGTTTACACCTGCAAAAACTATAAACATAATTACGATAGATGCAAGTGTCATTATCAGGAACCTTGTCAAATCCTGCTGTTTATTATCGCCTGTCTTATCATTTTCAGCCATACTTTTCTCCATTTAATACTGTTTAGTATTATTATATCAACTCCGCCCCTAAATCCGCCACCATTATTTGGGGGATTATTGCAATTCTATTATAACAGGATTTTTTATTTTTGTCTCCCCGAATTGTTTGAAATAAAAGTGGATGCAAAAAAGCTTGAAAAATGCATATTTTCCCGCAAACTTGAACGGCAAGTTCTTTTACTAAAGTTTATATAACCTCTCTGTAATATTATAGTTCGCTTTTTTATACGAATGGATATATAATATCTGTATGGGGAAGTTTGATTTATTTAATAAATTTAACAGTGCGGTCATTGTTTTGAATGAAAATAATGAGGCGGTTTTTAAAAACAATGTTTTTAAACGCGTGTTTTCGGATTACAAAACTTTGGAAAAATTCTCTCACAAATTGAATTACAACGTTTGTGCTCTCGTAAGCAATGATGTAACCGTGCATTCTCCCATTGCTCAGGCATTAATATCGCCGCAGGATTTTTCCGCACATGTTACATACCAGACCTCAAATAATGACTATTTTTATTATGATATGAACGCAACTAAAAAAGGTAAGTACAATATTATTGTATTTACCGATGTGACTGCAAAAGTTAATTTGGATAATCTGACTGCGAAAAATCAAAATTACAAAAAAAAGATTTCGCTCTTGGAAGAAGATAATAAAAATATGTCGAAAATAAAACTACAAGCACAATCGCAGGCGATGAAACTTTTGCTGCTTAATAATATATCTAATATTATAAGAGAATCCATTGATACTTCTGCAATACTAAACTCTGCATTAGAAGAATTGGCACAAATGTTCGGGGCTTTCAGAGCCTATTATGCTGCAAAAGCCGATAATTTGACATTTAAAATCCAAGAATCATTTAATAAAGATGAAATTAATACCGTCCTGTCTTTTGATAAGGAAGTAAATGCTTTTATAAAAAACGGCAAGGTCTCTTGTCTTATGTGTATGAAAGAATACAAGGAGGCAAAACCGTTCAAAGAACTGGTGCAAAGAATTGTACTTCCCATTTATCATCTAAGTAATCTTTTGGGGGTAATTGTCCTCTCAACAAAGCAAAAGACGCGGCTTGATGATACGCTTGAAGTTTTGGACGGCGTTTCTTCCCAACTCGGAAATGCTATTATTCAGTCAGAATTATATAAAAAAAATGCGGAGATGGTTAAGGATTTAACCAAAGCTCTGGCTGAACTTAAAGATACGCAGCTTAAATTGATTAATTCGGAAAAAATGGCTTCGCTCGGGCAATTGGTAGCAGGAGTCGCCCACGAAATTAATACTCCTGTTGCGTCTATTAAGTCTAATAATGAAATTACAAAAAAATTGATTACAAAGATTGATGATACGCAGACAAAGGATTTGCTGAAGGAAATTAATGAAATAGATACGGAAGCAATTGAAAGGATAAACAGACTTGTTATTTCTTTGAGGAAATTCGTAAGGCTGGACGAGGCGGAACTTCAGGAGGCTGATATAAATAAAGAAATTGATTTGACTCTCGATTTAATCAGGCATGAAACGAAAAACAGAATTAATATTATTAAGAATTACTCAAAGCTGCCTCCGATTAAGTGTTATCCGAATATGCTAAATCAAGTATTTATGAATATTCTGGTAAATGCGGCTCATGCCATAAAGGAAAAGGGGACAATAACCATTGACACAAAATATAAAAATAATAACCTTGTTGTTAAAATTAAAGATACCGGATGCGGAATAAAAGAGCCGGACAAAATATTTTTTGCGGGATATACAACGAAAAGTTCAGGAGTCGGAACAGGCTTGGGGCTTGCTATTTCACAAAAAATTATAGAAAAACATAACGGGAAAATAAATGTAAAAACTAAACTTAATGAGGGCAGTGAATTCTGTATTACTATCCCTAGTGAGTAATAAATGTAAAGAAATTTGAAGTTTATTTTTCCTTAATATGACTAAGTTACAGAAGAATATTAATTATAATAAGAATTAAGTTTTGTAAAAATATCTGGTAGACCAGTTCTAAAAATGTAAAAATATGATATATTAATACTACCGAGATTAAGTGTAAATTTTACCCTAAATAATAGGGAATGTAACAAAAAATTAACAAATCGAAAGATAAAGGCAATTTTTTAAAACAATAAAACTTTATATTACTGTGTAGAAGTTAAAATTATGTTTGCATATCGGAGGTAACGTGTATGGCAATTACAGTAAACGGCAAAAAGAAACAGGTAAAGAAAACTTTTCAGGAATTAATCAATGATTTGATGACATCAGGTTCCGAAAAAGTCAGATATAACGCAGCCCGTGTTCTTGGTGAAATGGGTGATTCTAAAGCTGTTGAACCGTTAATAAATGTCTTGAAGAATGATAAAAACGGCTCTGTTCGTTTATATGCGGCTCGTGCATTGGGTGAATTGGGTGACTCTAAAGCAACCGAGCACTTGATTGAATCTCTTAGAGAAGACAGAAATGTTGATGTAAGAGTTCGTGCAGCACGTGCTTTGGGACGTTTGGGCGGTAAAATTGTTGTTGAACCGCTTGTTGAAGCACTTAATGACGAAAATTCACAGGTTTGTATTACGGCAACCGATGCTCTTATAGAAATCGGTGATGTCGCTACCGACGCTTTGATGAAATCTTTGGATCACGAAAAAGTTAACGTAAGATGTGATGCTACAAGGGCCTTGGGTGAAATAGGAAACAAAAAATGCGTTGATAAGATTATTAATATGTTATATGACGAATGGGTTAACGTTAGAATTTATGCGGTAACTTCTTTGGGCAAATTGAACGATACAAAAGCTGTTCCTGCATTGATTGAAGTTATGAAAAACCGTTCCGAAAATGATTTGGTCAGAGCAGGTGCAGCAGCTGCATTGGGTGTACTTCGCGACCAAAGAGCATTGCTTCCTTTAAGAGAACTGATTATGGAAGCAGAAGAACTCGGAGAACTTGAAGACACTGCTCTTAAATCTTTCAAAAAGATTATGGCAGCTAATTGGCAGGCGATTCCGGGTGCTACTCAACAGAAGAAACCTGTTCAAACTTTCTAGTTTGATATAAGTTTAGATTTATTAACGGGACGAAATTTTGTTCAAAAATTTCGTCCCGTTAACTTTTGTTACAAAAAGGCAATTTTTTCCAGTTAAAAATCTTTATATTTATATGGGGATTTAGGATGGGAAAAATAAAAGCGGCAGAAAAATTTGTAAAATATTTTATTAAACCGGGTAAGAGTTTGACGGTTAATAAAAATATGCAGCCGTTTGAGAAGTTTTCTTGTGTTGGTAAGTTTAAAACAATAAACCAAAAGGGAAAACACGGTGAAATTATTAGTAAGGAAGTTTTAACGGAATCAACACTTGCGGATTTGGGTGATGCTTCTGTTTGGATTGATGCACATTTAAAGTCTTTGCTACCGGGAGCAAGGAATGAGGTTGTTGATTTCTTTGGCAGTATGGGGTCTGTGGAAAAAATTATGAATAGAGCTAAGGGAGCTCTGTCTGTTGAAGCGAAATTGGAGAGAGGATTAAAGCAGGCACCGGGGCAAACTTTTAAAAATATTGATGAGGCAATAGCCTGTATTGGTGACGGTATTGGCTCAAGGGTTATTACAAAATCATTGAATAAGCTTTCAGAAAAAGAGATTGAGACTATGGTTTCCGATATGTTGATTGATGGGCAAAAGTTAACTTGTAAACAGAAAGATTTATTGATGCGTGCAATTTATCAAAAAAATATTAAACCTCGGGATAAGGAAGAGGCATTTCGGCTTTTCGAAACTTTTGCTCAGCCGCTAATTGAGAAAAGGTCCCAAGAAGTGGTAGACGGACTTACTTTGGGTATCTTAAAAGAGAGGATGCTGAATGAAGGACTTGATATCAAAAAACTGAAAGATAAAGGTTTTTTTGATGAAAAACTTTTGGATAGATTATTGACCGATAACGGTATAAAACCGATTAAAGTGACTGAGATTAATAATTATCGCGGCAGATACGGTCTGCCGGAGTTTAGTAATAATCAAATTCGCCAATTGGCAGATGCTTTAAATTATCAGCGTGTTGACGGGAAATTATTGACAATATATTCGGATCCGAGGGGGCTTGGCAGGTATAATTATACTTTGGAAGAAACCGCAAAACAGGCACAAGAATCTGTCAAAGCTTCGGGCTACAGGACTGCACAAATAAATGTTGTTCATCAAAACGGTGCTCTGGGGGAAATTCAATTTAGGGGTAAATATACAAACATGATAGGTGAATATGAACATATTGCCTATGATTTAAGGCGGAATAAGAATACACTTGGAGAAAATTTTGATGAATTTAAGCAGGCAATTTTAAAGTTAAGTGATGATGAGTATGCGAAATATAACGAATATCTGGAGTCGTGCTATAATTACTACAATCGGTTGGAGCTAGGATTACCCGCGATAAAGCCGAAACTCCCGACAAGGTTTAATAAAATTTTGTCGGAAGAAAACTTGAAGGCTTTGCATGATGCAGATGAAGCTTTGCAGAAAGAACTAAATAAAAACTTTTCGCCGCATATAAGTTATGCAGCATAGATAGGAAAGGAAAAGTATGGTAAAATATGATATTACTTCAATTAACTCTAAAGGGGTTAATAAAATAGTAAAAGGAAGCAACAAGATGGATTTGTCTCAAGAGTTGGATAAAATCATTGCAAAGTTGAAAGCCAGAGTTGAGAAGGAAATTCCTGATACGGGTTATTTCAGGAATTTTGCCGAGAATTTTGAGAAGGGCAAAAAGCCCGATATTTATGCAAGGGATATATCGTTGTTTATTGAACGTGATGAGGCACGTGACGGCAGGGCATATCTGGGGGTTTCTGTGCTCCATCCTGAAATTAATATTGATGCTGCGAGTTATATAATGAACGGCGACAGAAACAAAATCCTTGAATATATGAATAACAAGGATTTTAAAGAAGAATTGCAAAAAGCTGTTTTGGAGCTTTCCGAGTCGCTTAAGAATGTAAAATAATTACATTTTTATCAGAATTTTTATACTGTCTTTTGCTTTGTTTGCCTCAAAAGCTTCAATAGCATTGTCTATCGAATATATCCCGCTTATAAAAGGCTTAAAGTCTATTCTGTTATTCTTTAGAAGTCTCAGTGCCGGAGCAAATTGTCCGCAGCGGGAGCCTAAAACAGTAATTTCGTCAATTACAATCGGTGCAAGATTGAGTTCTTTCCCTGTTGCAACTGTACTTTTTAGAACAAGAACTCCGCGAGGCTTGGTTAATGCCATGGATGTCTCAAAGCCCGAAGCGGTTCCGGTTGCTTCTACCACGACATCGTATATTTTTTCGGGGGTAAATGTATTTAAGAGTTGGGTTTTTACCCCTTGTGCTTTCGCTATGTCCAATTTATTTTGGTGCTTTCCGACAAGGAGAACATCAAAATTCTGGGCGTGAAGGGTCAGTGCCGTTGTTAAACCGAGTTTGCCGTCACCGAGAACGAGTACTTTTGCGGTCGGTTCAATGTGTAATTGTTCGGTAATTTCGCAGGCTGCGGCAAGAGGCTCGACAAATACCGCCTGTTCATCGGGGACATTCGCAGGAACTTCAAATAAAACATTAGTCGGCATGGTCATGTATTCGGCAAAACAACCGTCTTTTCGCCAGATGCCGAGGGTATGTCTTTCGGGACAGTGGCGATAATTCTTTTTTGCACACCATTCGCATTCGGGATTATTGCAACCGTAGCTTATTTCGGCTACAACGCGTTTGCCGACGAGAGACTTATCGGAGTCGTTTACTTCTTCAACCACTCCGACAAATTCGTGACCTAAAACTCCGACATAGCCCATGTAACCCTTTGTAATTTCGTAGTCGGTATTACATATACCCGCAAGGGTAACTCTGATTAAAGCTTCACCTTTTTGCGGTACGGGTTTCGGGTAATTTTTATCCAATTTTAATTCTTTATCAAAAACAATTGCTTTCATTTTTTGCCCTCCATCTTTTTTAAACATACCATAAACAGAGAGTTCTGGGTTTAGATGTAAAAAAGTCTTAACAATCCTGAGGTCAAAATTAAAAATGTAGTAATATAATTTTGTACTTGATTTTGAAGCAAAGCTCAGGGCGGCGTAGGATAAATCTTTTAAGAGTACAGGGATAATTTTACCCGTACAAAATTTATAGGAGGACTTTTGTTATGCAGCATTGCTGTGAATTTAAGCCTGACGATATTTACTATCTTCGGGATAATGATATTTTTTCTTCAAGAAAACTTGCAATCGGATTCTGTCCGATATGTTCCAAGCCCGTTGCAGAACTTTCCCAATGGAGGTTTGATGGTAAGTATGACAGGTTCGCAGCGTCAGGAGTTAGAGCAAATGATTTGGTATTAAAATACAAGGATGAAATTGTTTATTCTTTAAAAGAGTGCAATTATACAAGGTTTAAGACCAAACCTTTCGGTTGGAAATTTGGTATAAATAAAAGTTCTAAGACAGGAAATAAAGAAGTTACAAGACAATATGCCTGTGATTTTTATGGAAATAAAGAGTTGATTAAATCTTTTCAGTTATAGCTTGTTGGTTTTTTGATTGAGGGCTTTGTTTCACCTTTCTCTCTCGTGACACACTCCTTATGTGTTCAGGGGACATTTGTCCCCATATAATATTTGCCCCTGCCCTCAATCTTTTTTTTATTTATGATGTACGGGAAATTTAAAATTGAAGTTTAGATTTATAAAAAGGAATTTTATGTCTAAAAAGAATGATAAAAACAAAATAAAAGAAAATGTTAATCTTAAACATATAGAGTTCTATAATAAAACTCTTGATATTTTGGAGTTTATCCTTGATGAATTTTCTCGTGAGCTTACAAGAGCAGATATTGAGTTTTTGGAGATGCCTAAAAATTCTGTATCTACGCTTGATTTTTTAATCTCTGCTATTGGAAAAGTTCAAAAAGGGCAGCGGCTTGCACTCGGGCTTGATAATGAAATGATTGTAAACGAAGAGCCGGAAATTAATATCGTTGAGGGGCTTACGGAAAATAAAATTTAAAAGGAGGAAATATGAGCAATATAGATGATTTTATTAATGAACTTCTTCAAGAACAGGAAGAAAGAATTGCAGGCAGTATATATAATGATCTGCTTGTACCTTACTTTTCACAACGGCAATCTGTTGGTAAAGGGGATGCTGTTAACGGTTGTGCCGGAACTTATCCGGTTAGCGGCTATACAAGAGAAGACGGGACGGAAGTGAGAGGGTATATGAGAACTTGCGGTGCTGCACATGACGGAAATTCTCAAAGTAGTAAAAGCGTGAAAAAAGAAACTTATAGGCAAAACGATGAAGAAAATGACTTGTACAATGTTGAATTGGATGAAATAGACAGGCTGCTATATAAAGATATTGCAGAATATTCCGATATGCTGCAAGACGGCTTTGTCTTGGAAGGACGGGTAGAAAAATTCAATGATAATAAATTATTAGGAATGGAAGCCCTACAAAAAGAAGCGGCACAGATGGATGGCGGTAATGAAATCTTACCTATAAAAGATTATTACAAAATTGCATTGGATTTAGCGGATAATCCCGACAAGGTTGTAAGTGATGAAAGGAACCATATCTATAAAGCGGGTGATTTGCCCGATTCAATCAATCAAAAAATTGTGTTTGATAAAATTGCACAAGGTTTAGAAATCGATGCTAATAATCCGCATAACATAGAAGTATTCAAAAATACAACTGTAGTTGTGCCAAAAGAGAATTCTCCTGTTGTGCAGTTAATAAAAATTTCGCCGATTACTAAAAAGATGATTATTGATAACTATAAAAATATTGTGAATAACAAAAAGACCGTTAATACAAGTTTAACTTTTTCATATGGAGATTCTATATCTGAAAAAATGTTATTCGGTATATTAAATAAAGTTGATATTAAAAATATGAAGCAAAATTCTGACGGTTCAATATCATTTACGATAAGTGATTTCTATGATTTTGATTACATGAAACATCGTAAAGGAGAAAGCTTTGGGTATAGTTTTATAGTGGATGCAAATAATAGAGCCGTAAGTCAACAAGAAAAAATGAGGTTAAAACCTTATGTATTATATATTCCGATTGTATTAACGAAGGAAGAGTTGAACGAATTATTGCGTGTAAAATTTTAGGATGCCATGCATATATGTTATTGGTGCTTCAAGAATATCGTATAAAGTATTCCATGCCTGTATATTGCCTGTCTGTTCAATTAATAAAATTAATGTATTAATCACTAAAACCAGAAAAAACAATATATTATAAAATTTGTTGTTTAATAAAATTGTTGATTTTACATATATTTTTTTGTGAAAATAGCATTTAGAAAATAAAAACAAAATAACAGCAATAAACAGTGCAGCATACAATGACAATATTGCAATAACTAAGTACAAAAAAAGAAATATCATAGTTCCATAATAGGTATTGCCACTTTGTATAGAAGAAAAAAATACTATTGAATATAAACTTATAAATAATAATATTGAAGGGATAACTAAGATATGCATAGCATGATATTGTTTAAGCTTCATTAAAAGATTGTAAAAGAATTTAAAGCATTTTATCATAAGATTATTTTACAATATATTTTCTGATGTTGCAAGAATGTTTTCGGTATAAATTTTAATACTGGGTTGAATAAGGTGTTTAATTTTCCGGCTTTACCGAGACTTCCTGACAAGAAGAGAAAGTATAATAAGTTATTTTATCCGGGAAAATAGTTATAACATTTTAGGCAAGCAGTAAAGCCAAAACCAAATATCGGAAAAAATTGCTAAAATAGCAAATATATAAACCATGTTTTTAACTTTGTTATTTACTGTAATAGTATTACATTTTGTTATACAATGTTTCTGTCTGAGTATTAGTTCAATAAATATGCATGGAATGCCGATAAGAAGCATGACCATTGTGAGTAAGGTAATTATGACTGATTGTGCCCATATATATGTTAATTCTATATTAAAAATCCAAGCAAATGAGATAATTGTAGATAAAACATTGATAAAAATCAGATAAATAAATACATTTATTGTATAGAATTTATGAAAACAAGGAAATTTCATTATAGAACTATAACATTAAATTTAATGTGTGTAAATATTAGCTATTTGAAATTGTAAATAGATAAAAATATAAACGCTATAAAATTGATCACTAACAAAATCTTAAATAGTATCTTATACTGGTATGGTATTTTATTAGTGTATTTTATATGCTTTTTTAGTGTTATCAGGTTACATAAGAATATTGCAAAAATTATTCTGCAAGTTGTTATATATTTATCGAGTAAACAGGTTTCAACATATAACATAAGAAAAGTGAAGGAATCTACAGTTTTATAAAGAATAAAAGATAACAAATAAAATAAGATAAATAATGTTGAATAAAATAGCAGTATGTTGAATTCTATATAATAAATAGCCTTATTTAACAAATTATTTAGTCGGATAAAAAGTTTCATGATTTTAGTATAGCATACAAAAAAAAGGAGTTTTTGATGAAAAATATTATGGAATCTAAATCTATAAAATATGATTTGATACCAACAGATCAGATTTATTTTTTTATACTCTATTTTGAATCAATTAAAAGAGGGGAAATCAAAAGTTCCCCCCAATATACAATTCCGCTTAGATAATAAATCCAAAAGCATGTAATTTAAAAATTGCTATTATTGTAATCACAAATGACATAAAGGTACAAGTCTGATAGCTATGGCATTACCCCAATTCAGAATAATAATAAAAGATTAGGCATATAAACCATAGAAGATTTACAACAAAAAATATCTTAAACAATATTTGATACCATTTAGGTGTTTTATTCTCGTAATTTATATGTTTTTTAATTGTAATGATATTTAGTATAAATACTCCCATAATGATTCCGCAGGTTATTACATATTTATCTAGGAAAATAATTGAAATGTCTGTTAATAGAAACATTGTGGCATCATATAAGGCACCGATAATTAAATTGCATAAGACAAAGATAACAAATAAAGTTGAATAAAATAGCAGTATGTTAATTTCAAGATAATAGACCAGTTTATTTAATAAATTATTGAGCATAGTAATAAGTTTCATGATTCTTAGTATAACACGGACCTGATTAAAATACGTTTATGTTTTCATCTTTGGCAGATAAATAGCAGCTCAGGAAAATTATACTGTTCCGTTAAGATAACAAACCCAAAACCAAATACAGTAAAAAATTGCAAATCCCGTAATTATATAAAAAGCTTTTTGTGCTGATTGCGATATATTAACAGTATTTTGAGTTTTTATTAATCTATATTTACGCAGTATTATTTCTGTAAAAAATAGAATTATATCAATAGGAATAAGAATTAAGGTTAACAGAGATAAGACTAACGCTTGAACATATATATAATCTAAAAGCGTATTTTGAATTTGAAAAAATGCTATTGGTGTAGAAATAGTGTGTATTAGGATAAGATAAATCAATATGTTTATTGAATAGTATTTGTGAACACACGGAAATTTCATTATATGAAATATAGCATAAAAGTATTGTTGTGTAAAATTAAGGTATGTTTTTTTTATACACATGTCATATTAAAAAAACTAAGAGGAGGGAACATGAAAAATACTACATTAAATCAAGCAAAATATAATTTATCACCGTCGGATCAAATTCTAAAAAAATGTGTCTAAATACATATAAGGAGGGTGGAGGGGTATACCCGAAGATGTCCTTACCACAATCAAGCTTATTGATTCTGGTTATATAAACCCATTAAAATGCAGGAATATTAATACAATTATCCAGATTAAATTTGTAATAAAAGAGATTTTATATATTATGTTATACCAGATAGGAACTTTGCTGACCGGAAGGTGCTTTCTTAAGGTAAGTAGATTTAATAAAAATATGCCTAATAAGATTCCGCATACGGTTATATATTTTTTTGCAAAGACTATAATGATTTCTGTCATAAATACAAGAACCATATCTGTAATAAGCCCCGTAATGTATATACAGGTGCAAAAAATAATGAATAATGCTGAATATAATAGAAGTATGTTGAATTCTATATAATAAATAGCCTTATTTAACAAATTATTTAGTCGGATAAAAAGTTTCATGATTTTAGTATAGCACACAGAAATGTATTATAAATTTTTTAAGAAGGTAATTTATGATAAGAGTTTTAATCCCAAGTGACAGGGAATTTTATTTGTATAAAAGTGATTGTAAAAAATTATACGAGTATAATCAGGCAAAAATTCAAGATTCCAATACTTTTGATTTTATATGTAATAATACGTTTTTTTATATGTTCGTTTGTGATATCGGGCTGATTGGTGCAATTTATTATTTTATAGACGAAGATGGCAAGTTATTTCTTAACGGTTTTGCAAATCGAAAAATGCATAAGCTTAATCTTGAATGTTTAAAGATGTCTTTAGAGTGGTTTGATACGGATATTTATGCCCAGGCTCAGAACAGAGCCTCCGCACTGTGTCTCTTAAGATGCGGATTCAAAAGACTTAAAGAAAATGTGTTTGTTTTTAGAAAAAGTTTATAATTCTCAATGTTGCTAAAAATTAGCACTTCACTTTTGAGGCAGATTTTTGAAATTAAAAATAAGGGTTCAAAATATCTCGGTTTATATTCGTAAAAACATTATGTAATATATAATGGCAAGAATTACTAATATTATTACAAAGTAAAGCCAGTAAAAAAATTGAATATATTTTTTAAAGATACTACTTTGCGAAACAGGTGATTGCGGGACTCTGAATTTGGGTATTAATTCTAATAATAGTAAGATGAGGTATATTCCTATTGAAATGAATATTTCAAGAATAGTCATTGGCAAAAGATAGAAAAATACAAAATCTCCAAAACCGGTATTTTCCATAATGTCTTTGTTTTCTATAGAAAATTTGCTTACAAAGATAAGAATAAATAATATGCTAACAATAGTACACCACTTTTTTTCGAAATGATTATAAAAATATAGAAAATGAAAATATGTACTAAAATGTAGCATGCTGCCGGGAAAAAGATTATTAAAGTAAATATACCGTATGGTAATAATTTGGATACAAGCTTAAAATACTCTGAAAAACTTGCAGCTTTGAAGCCCAATTCTACAAGGGCTACAAACAGCCATGTAATAAAAGATAATAAAAATGTAGACGATAATAAAGCTAAAAAAACAGCACTCCATCTTTCAGGCAGATTTTTGAAATATTCTTTTATTTTCATAACGAAATTATAACATATATTAAAAAATAACAAAAGAAAGGAATAAAATTATGACAAGCAGAAAAGATGATATAAAATATCATGAAAAACTAAAACAGGCATCAATTTATGTTTATCACGGAGGAAATGCACAATTACCCTTGGGCTATCGGGTTATTGATAAAGCCGAAAATACCGAAAACGGATTTTATGCGGAAGCCTATTCCAATGGCAAAGATATTATTATTGCTTATCGGGGAACGGATAATAATGGTATAAGAGCAATGTTCTCTGACCTTGCAAACGATAATGATATGGCATATTCTCAACTTCCAAATCAGTGCATTGATGCAGTTAGATTTTATGATAAAGTAGCAAATAATAATAAAAATTCTGATATAACAGTTACCGGTCATTCATTAGGTGGAAGCAATGCAGAAATTGTTTCAGCAATAAGAGGTTCTGTAGCTGTAACTTTTAACGCTTATGGTGTCAGAGATATGTTTACACCGTATACAAAGTTAAAAGAAGATAATATCGTTAATTATGTAAATGAAATGGATGTATTGACTATGGTGAATGGACATAATCATCTTGGTAAAATTTATTCAGTTTCTAATGCTGCTGAACATACAGTAAATAAATTCAATTATCATAAAGCAGAAGAAATGGGAGATTTATCTCAAAGAATAGAAAGGACTCCTGCTGAAATTAAAGAAAAATCAGAAAGAATTCATCCAAATGTAATAAAATTAAAGAATAGGTATAACAGTGTAAGAGGTACTTATGATAAATCTGTAAATATGGTAAACAGTGGTATTGATAAAGTTATGACAACTGCAAATAAAATTAAAAACAAAGTTTCAGAATGTGTCGGCTCATATCCGGTCAGCGGATATACTCGAGAAGATGGAACAAAAGTCGATAGTTATATTCGTACCTGCGGGGCAAAACATAATAATTAAGAACTTAATATAATGCTATATAGTATGCTACAATAAAAAATACTATAGGTATTATAAGTAATACATAATAATAAAATATATTTACTAATTTTATGTAATATTTGTTAGTTGTCAGTTCTTTATTTTTTATGTCAAGATGTTTAGTTAAATCTAAATAAAATAATATAAAAAATATTATAGCTGCAATTATCGGTATCGGAAATCCAAGTGCAAAAACAAATGGAAAATATATTCCTGCTCCTTGATAAGTATAATCCGGTGCAAACAAATTAACACATATACACAATAATATGGATAACAAAATAAATAATATTTGTGCTTTGAGACTGTATATTGGTTTTAATAAAAATTTGAATAACACAATAATTGGAATTACAGCTAAAACGCAGGTTATTGGCAAATAAAAACAGGTTTCACAAAAAAATGATATTGGGATAGCTTTAATTATAGAGCTATTTCTAAAAATAATTCCTTGCATAAAACGTGATATAGCACCCAAAAATGGGAATGCAAAAATAATACATCCAATCATAGCAAGATAATTACCGCTGTATGTTTTTGATAAATTTTTAAAATACTCTTTAATTTTCATGGAAAAATCATAACATACAAAAGTTAGAAAGGAAAATTATGAATGCAAAATATGTAAAATATAATTTTAGGCGAATATACTTGAGAAGATGTAACAAAGGTTGGCGGTTATACAAGAACTTGTGGTGCCAAGCATAATAATTAGCTTGGAATTACAACAGACAAATAAAAAATTGGTGCAAGGGTAAATATTATTAGTCCAATCAAAAAAAATACATTAACGAACCATTTATAATATTTATTGCAAACTAGTTCCGAATTTTTTAAATTGGAAGTTTTTGTTAAATCTATCAATAATAATATCAAAAATAATAAGAAGAATATTACAGGAATTGGAAAGAAAATTAATGGTGCAAATAAATATATTTCTGTATTTTGAGGATTAAAATCAAAGGTATTTATTTGAGTTGATGCAATAAATCCAATAACTGCCATGAGGATAGCTATCGGCCATTTTACTTTAGTTTTTGGTGCAAATAAGAATAGAAACAGTAAAAATAACGGGAATAATGCATACAAACATGTAATTGGCAAAAAACAAGAAATTATTTTCAAATATTCTAGAAAAAAACTATTTATATTTACTATATTGTTGTTAATTATAAAGTCTACAATTTTTGAAATTGCTGCAATTGTAGGAATTATAAAAATGATAAAGCCCAACATTGCTAAATAGTTACCGCTCCAGGTTTTTGAAAGATTTTTATAATAATCATTTATTTGCATAAGAAAATTGTATCACAACATATAGTAAAATTAGTCGCTTTACTGAGGGTAAAATCAAAATAGATAATTTTGGGCGGATATACTCAAGAAGATGTAACAAAGGTTGGCGGTTATACAAGAACTTGTGGTGCCAAGCATAATAATTAACTGTTCAGTAATTTTATAAAGTGAATAATTGTACATATTATTACAAAGTAGAAAACGTAAAAAAATCGGATATATTTTTTAAAGATATTACTTTGCGAAATCGGTGATTGCGGGACTCTGAATTTGGGTATTAATTCTAATAATAGTAAGATGAGGTATATTCCTATTGAAATTGGGACTCCGATAATAGTCATTGGAAAAAGATAGAAAAATACAAAATCTCCAAAGCCGGTATTTCCCATTATGTTTTTGTATTCTATGAAAATCTTACTCACAAAAAAAAGAATAGATAATATGCTAACAATAATACACCACTTTTTTTTCGAAACGATTATAAAAATATAGAAAATGAAAATATGTACTAAAATGTAGCAAGATATCGGGAAAAAAATTATTGAATAAACAGGACTGTATAAGGGGCATGTTAAGTTTGCAAGCTTAATATACTCTGAAAAACTTGCAGCCTTGAAGCCCAATTCTACAAGGGTTATAAACAGCCATGTAATAAAAGATAATAAAAATGTAGACGATAATAAAGCTAAAAAATTAGCACTCCAATATTTTGATAAATTATTAAAATAATTATTAAATTTCATAACGTAAGTATAACATACAAAAGTGAAAGGAAAGAAAAATTATGAATGCAAAATATGCTAAAGACAAATTTAAGTTAGAATGGGGCGAAATTACCCGAGAAGATATTTTGAGAAGAATTTATAGACAAAAATCTATAGAAGAAATGAGTGCACAGGAAATTGATAAAATGCTTGAAGATTTGATTTAAGCCTGTAGTCTGTGTTTACCAGGCATTTTTTTAAGTTTTTGTCCGGCTCATTAAAACAGTATCATTAACAGAAAAATAACAGCTAAAATAGTATAAACGGTTGATATAAAAGCTCCAAAATAACGAATTACACATATAAAGTGATTATTTACTATAAAACTATTTTTAATGTTTAAATTCAATGCTTTTTCAAAAACAAAGATAATCGCAGATGCAAGTAAAACAATTGCGTAAATAACATTAAACAACGATATTTGCCATAGTAATGCATAAGAATCTTTACTTTGTATAAAATTAACAAGATAGCCTAAAAAAATTATGTAACCGCAAATAGCAAATATGTTAAAACTAAATTTTTTGTGCAAATAGTTTATGCAACTAAGATTCTTCATATTAGTATTATAAAAAAAAGAAAGGAAAATAAAAGATGAATAAGCATTGTCACAAGAAGATTGCAAGTTATTTTACTGTTTAGCGTGGATATCGTAATAAATTAAATCGCTTGGCAACAGTGGCGAAATAATGGTTGTATAGATAAAAACGTAAATTAAACAAACAAAATATATAAGTGATAAAAGGGCGGATATATAGATAAAAGTATTATAGATTTTATTAGTAAGAATAAATTTATTATTTATTTTATGTTTAAAGATGTTTTCAAACAAATAGACAATAAATGATATTAACAATAGGCAAATATACCACCCTGTTAATGACATAAAATACCAGTCCAGCCCGCCTGCCGAGCTATTATTGGGATACATTTTATGAAGTTCTTCAATTTCTTTGCCTATATAAACTATTACAAAAGTTTCGTATAATCCCGCAATAGCAAAAATATGAAAACTTATAAACTGATTTAAGAGTTTTATTTTAGTTAAAAAGTTCATATTAGTATTTTATATTAAAGAAAGGATATTTCAATTATGACAGATTTATTCATATTTCGCATTTCCGTTCCTAATGACAAAATACAAATCCGTATAAAAAGCAGGTAACGAGTGTTACTAAATATATGATTGATATTAAAGTTCCAAAAAGCAGAACTAATGAATATTGTTTATACTTTAGAAAACCGAAATGTATTTTGTATTGTGTAATAATTTCTATACAAAAAACTATAAAAGCAATGATAAATACTGAAGTAATTATCGCATTAAAAATAATTAGCAACGGTATATATGAATAATCCGGCTCGGTTAAAAAAGTCCAATAAATGAATATAAGCATTATATTGTAACCATTCAATGCGAAAATATTAAAACTAATTTTTTGATTATATTTATTTAACTTATCTAAAAATTTCATAAAAATATATTACAACAAAATAAAGGATAATTTTTGTCGAGCTGCTCCTGCCTGCTAATTTTTTTAGCTAATCAATTGTTACGTAATAGTATAAAATTTGATTTTGTTTTTTATTTACACCAATACCGTAATAGTATGGAAGACCGGTTGCGAGTTGTTTTTCTTGTGTGCTGTCGCTAATGTCATAAAAAGTAAAATCAGAAAAATTTATTCCATTATAGTAATATTTTTGACTGCTGTCATATTCCCAAGTTCTCAAATATGAATGCTTTTTTAACTCATTTTCAATGTACTTTTTATCAATATCAAATTTTAAATACAAAAACTGGTTTCCGAAAATTGTATATGTCTTTGCAAAAAATACTATATTTGACGCTTCTGCGGGGATTTTTTGGGGGAAATGTGCAACTTGTCCTGCCGGATAGGCTTCAAGTGCCAGAGGATAATTTTCAAGTTTGTTATATATTGATTCCATTCTGATTTCCGAGTAATGGTACCATATTATAGAAGAAATTATTATTTGTACGACAACAATTAAAGTAATATTCAAACAGAAAGATAGAATCCGGCTGGAATTCGGAAATTTTTTAAATAACAAGTATGAAAATAAAGATACTAAATATACAGCAAGTGCAGGGACAAAAAATAATAAACCATAGACTTTTTGTTTTGGATCAAAACTTATCATATAGTCAAGAAAGGGAATAGAAGCCAAAACTATAGCTGTAAAATTAGCTAAAGTTAAAAAAGGGTGTCCCTTAAGTATAATTTTGAATTTTTTTAGAAAATAAAGTCCCTTGTCAATGAATGGAATTTTAATACTTAAATCAATATATTTTCTATTCATAAAATAACTTTATCATATTGTTTGAACTTTGTCTATAAATCAAGGTTTTGTCGGTTGGGCGTGACGCCTATCAGTTTGGCGTCATTGCGAGGACGATTAGTCCTGTAGTTCTGTAGGGTGCAAATTTTTGCACCAATAACCGTTTCAAAATCCAAATTTTTATTATTGGAAATACTATATTTTAATAAATTATAAGGTGATGCAAAGAATTGCATCCTACATGGCTAATCAGAGATTACCAGACTTCAATATCTCCGTTTTCATCTGATGTATTAAAAATTGCTGTTATAAATTCGATAAAAGAGACGAACGATGGGATACTTGTCCAGAATAATAAAAGGTATAGCATGCCAAGACAGAATTTCTTTGCATAAAATTTATGTATACCAAGTCCTCCGAAAAAGAAAATTAAGACTAAATACCAGAGTTTTGAAACTTTTTTCTTTTCTTTGAAATCTTTCTTAATTTTATCCCATAAGGTTTTGCTCTTATTGTCGACAGGCTCTAGTTTTATATAATCCGGAGCTTCGTCAACATAATCTGTAAAAGCATATCTATACAAAATTAAACAATAGAAGATTAATATAAAAAGTATAAGTAAATTAATTATAATCGGATATTGTGCAAGTTCTAATATTGATTTTTTTAATTCTGTCATGGAACAGCCCGTAATTACAATTAATATGGCTGGTATACAGGTTAACTTTAGCAGTTTTTGGGGCATAAACATTTTTCTAAAAACGATACCTATTGCACAAAGAGTAAGATATAGGTTTCCAATAAGAACGAGTAATGAAATAAATATATTATCTTCTAGTTTATGGGTAAAAAGGTAATATATAGCATAACAAATATTTGGCACAAAATAAATTATGCACGCAAATAATGCAATAAGGGTAAAGGATTGTTTTTTTAATTTTTTATTAAATGTTTGATATTGATTATGGTATGCAATAAGCGGGATATAAAACAAGAGCAGGGGCAGGGCATATAATAATATAAAAATTTCCGGCAGTGCAAAATATCTCAGCACTCTTGACAAATCTTCAAATCCGCTGTAATTATCGGGACTTAATGCAAGACAGATATTTCCGCAAACAGTTAGCATTAGTAGTATTTTTATCCAGTTAACGGGCAATGTTTGGATTTTTCTTGCTAAGCCGTATAGAATATTGAAAAGTAAGTACATTATTACAAATGTAAGAATGATTTCTATTGACTCTTGATTGGATATATTGATTAAATTGGAAGTGTCACTATCTAATGAACAGTAAATGCCTATAATAAACAGTAATATTGAATAAATAACAAATATTATTTTCCAAAACATCCATATATCCTTTCATCATTATTACTAATCTAGCATAATTGTAAATTTTATATATCCTATGTCTGAATTATATATTTGTTAGGTCTGCTCTTAACCTAATAATTATGAGCATGCTTCACGCAATCAACCTCTCTCCCTAACCCTCTCCCACAAGGGGCGAGGGGACAGAACGTAGGATGCGGTAAATCCCCGATTTACCGCATCCGCTATATCTTCTTAACTTGCCGGCTATGTTTCAAAAATTCTTTATAACCACGATTCACTAATCACTATTCACTACTCACGAAAAGAACTCTTCACACCCGCACACAACAATTGGAGCTAAGCTCCGGAAAGGAAAAATATGTCGTTTGAATACATTATTGAAAAAGACAATTCAACAAAAAAACTTAATGCTGATGAAGAAGCTGCATTGGTAAAAAAAATAGCTTCGCAATTTGTTTCTCTTAATTCTGCAAGAAGCACCAACCTCGAAATGGCTTCTAATCTGGCTAATGAAATCTTTTTTAAAAATGATTTTAAATCTGTTTCTGACAAAACGCAAAAGTGGAAAGCTAAGGTGAAAATGTGTAAAACTTTTATGTTTTATCAGACCTTGAAAGCTTATATTTGGAGAAATACTTATGCAAATGTTAATTCTATGTTTGATGTCTCGGGAGAAAACCACGACTCCAACAATGCATCCAACAAGCAAAAAGCTATGCTTGTAGATATTTTGGAAAAAATGGAATATCAAAGAACCTGTGATCAGATAATAGACTATGCTCTTTTATATGGAGAATTAATATCCTTCACTGCCTGGAAGAAAAACTACGAGGAATACAGAAGACCGATTGATTTCTTTAAAAATATTTTCTCTCAGGATTTGAACAAGTTGCCGCTTATTGTGGATGCGATATCCAAAGGAAAAAACTACTGGGTAGATACAAGAAAAATTTATGATAACCCATATATTTACCCGGTTAATCCGGCTGATTTGGTATTTGATTCTTCACAGAAAGATAATTGGGATTCTTGTCCCAAAATCTACAGGACTTATAAAACTCCTTCGGAAATAATTAATAATAAATATTATACTTTGACAAAAGAGCAGGCAGAAGAAATTAGGTGGCTGTGCAATTCTGATTCAAAAGCCAAATTCCCGTCCAAGAGTTTTTCTCACGATGTTGTCAAAGGTTCTACCGTTGAGGTTTTGGAACATTGGGGCGATTTAAAACTCCCGAACGGCACACTTCTTAAAAATTGGCACGCAGTAATAATTGCAAGAAAATATCTTGTGTTATTCGAGAAAAATGAAGGAATAATAAACCCGTTTTCTTACGGTGCATTTATTACGGACCCGGAAACAAAGAGAGGAATAAGTCCCTTGTATTCGGTTCTTTCGCTTGCCCATTTTCAGGAAGAACTTTTGAACAGAACATGCAATTTGCAGGCATTGAATGAAAATCCTCCGATATTGGCACCGGAAGGCTTTTTTGATGATGACGAAATTAAACTCTATCCGGGGAAAATTATTGAATACGGAGACAGTCTCTCTCCTTCTGCGGCTTTCCAACAATTGAGCTTTAATCCGTCTGTTTTTATGGAGGATATAACATTTCTAAATGATTTAATGGCGGAAGTTTCGGGGATTTTCCCGAATATGATAGGTGCGGTGGAATCCACGTCATCAAAAACCGCAACGGAAATTAACACAAAAACACAAGGACAGATGACAAGGCTTGCTATGCTCGTGGATACAATAAATCAGGATTTAATTATCCCAAATGTTGAAAAAGTCGCCAAACTTTGTGCTGATTTTAAATCGGGGATAGAAACAGTATTTGTTAACCACGAAAACAAGCAAGAAGTTATTGAAATTGATGATTTTGTACGTCAGGGTGATTACAAATATATGTATGCCGATTCCTCCATGGCTACTCTGAAGTCGGAGCAGGCAGATATAGTAATTCAGTCGATAGAAAAATTTGCCTCTCTCATACCTCTTAATTTGCAGGAAATATTTATTTGGTATTTTGAGCAAAAAGGAGTAGACAGTCCTGAAAGATTCCTCGGGACAGGGGTAAATGAAGGGGTAAATGAAGGGGTAAATCCCGGGGGAAATGTCGGCGGAAATCCGGGAGGCGGAGAAGTTTCCGAAAATGAGATAAATACGCTGCTAAACACTCTGTCTGCTTTATCGGCTAATCAGACTCAAAGCGGAACTTCTAAAGAAATAAAATCCCCTTTACAAAATCTTGACAATACAAAGATGTCAGAAAGTGATGGTTCACAGGAGAAATAAGAAAGGAACTTTATGGGCGGATTAGATAATTATATTAATGACTTAATCGCAACAAGTCGTGAACGTAATGCGGAAAATCTTTGAAGAAATTGGTTCAATAAGTCTTGTTATTAGCGATTTCTACGATTTTGAGCATTGGTTTCCAAAAGAGAATGATGATGTTGTTGATAAAAGAATAAAAGAGCTCAATAATAATGCTGACCGACAACAACGAGCCGGTAAGTTACAGCCTTATATGATTTATATTCCGCTTCATTTTAGCTATGAAGAACTAAAAGATATTTTATTTGATAAAGAGAATCCAAGGTAATAAGTACAATGTAACAGAATAGAAATCATAAAAATCAGAAAAAATATCAGAGTTTATTTCATGGAATATAAAAAATAAGCAATTTATTAATGTCAATAAGTATGCAATATTATAATACCTATTATTTAATAAGAAATCTGATTTAACACATATTTTCTTTTTCTTAATAACTTGTTGAATAAGAATAATAATTTCAACAAATAATGCTACGAAGATGGAGCAATACACAATTGCAAGATATATAATAAATAGAATCAAGGAAATTAATGCTGTATCTCCATCAATAGAATCCCAACTCAGTATATTAATATACAAAAACCAAGTGTATGAAATAATAAAAAATAATGCAGGGGGAATTATCAATATATGGGTGGCATGATACTGCTTGAGTTTCATTAGGAAATTGTAGAATGATTTAATATACTTAAGCATAAATTAATTTTACAATATATTTTCCTAAGTATCAACTAATATAACTGAGACAAAACTCTGTGATGTTTTATCTCAGCCGCTCAGATACAGCCGAGAAGAGCTTGAAGAAATTCTGAAAAAGTATAGGATTAGATTTTAAAGATTTCATATATTTTAATCCGGATTTTCGTAGTAATAGAGTATTTGTGTTTTATCTTTGTTCACTCCGATTCCGTAATGGAATGCGAAACTCTCTCTTTCTGTATTGTCGTGATGCCAGTCATTTATTACATAATATGTATAACCATCTCGATTAAGCTCATTGCAGAAAAATCTATAGAAATAAGGATAATCTTCTATTTTATCTTTTTCAGTAACTATGGCTACATACGAATGCTTTTTGATTTCTTTATTAATGTACTCTTCACTTGCATTAAACCACAAGTAAATACCTTCTGATCCAAAAAACGACGGTAAGCTTACGTGTATATGGGGATTAGTGGCTTCGGCAGGTGTTTCGTGCGGAAAGTGCATTACTCTTTCGCTGTATCCGATATTTTCTAAAGGCATGGGGTAATATTTAATTTGATTACATTTTGCCTCTAAATCACAGTATTCGACAAAGACTAATATTAAAAATCCAATAAGGAGCTGGAAAATAATTATTGTAAAAGTATTTAATAAGAAAGAAAATATGCGGCTTAATATTTTAAATTTTTTGAATATTAATGCCGAAAGAAGGGAGGTTAAATATACAAAAATAATTGGGACTAAAAACAAAAGGCCGCCTATCTTGTTTTCCTGTTCAAAAGTGATAAGGAAGTACAGACAAGGCAAAATGCCTAATAGTATTGATAATATATTAGCAAAAGTTAAAAACTTATGCCCTTCAAGTATAATTTTATACTTTTTAGCTTTATCACAAAGTTGTGTAAAAAAAGGTTTTAATTTTAAATTAATGTATTTTCTAATCATTAGTAAATTATAACAGAAAAAAATAAAAATCTATAGGTACAATAGCCTGTAAAACCAATCTTTACAAAACCAGTGTTGGTCTGGATTGAGTAAGGCTGCACCATAATGTTGATGTACATGATATTAAACAAAATCCTGATGGTTCAATAACGTTAATAATTAGTGATTTTTATGATTTTGAGCATTGGTTTGTTAAAGAACAAGATGAATCAGATATGAGAAAAATAAAAGCAATCAATAATAGGGCTTATAGACAACAAAAAGCCGGTAAATTGAAACCTTATATGATATATATTCCTCTGGAATTTAAATATGAAGAATTAAAGGATATTTTATTTAGGCAGTAGGTATATCCAAGGGAAAAGGTACATTAAAAAAGAATAATCATATGCAGATATAGGAAATTCAATAGTAAAACTTAAAATTAATATAATGTAATTACTGAGTGTTAATATATATATTATATTGTATATTTTATTATTTAATAAGAATTTTGATTTAACATAAATCTTTTTCTTCTTAACAAAATATAAGGTCAAAGTAATAATTTCTACAAATAATGCAACGAAGATGGAGCAACACACAATTGTAAGATGTATAATAAATATAATCAAAGAATCTAATCCTGTACTTCCATCAATAGAATTCAAATTCTGTATATTAATACACAAAACCCATTTGTACGAAATAATAAAAAATAATGCAGATGGAATTATCAATATATGGGTGGCATGATACTGCTTGAGTTTCATTAGGAAATTGTAGAATGATTTAATATACTTAAGCATAAATTAATTTTACAATATATTTTCTAAAATACCAACTAATATAACAAATATTTAAAACGGAAAACCGTTTTAAATATTGAATCTTACTGTATAAACAAGAAAGGAAAATTTTATGGAAGAAATTCAAGAACAAAATGTTAGCTTAGAGCCGGAACTGGTTTCCGAAAACTCTGAAAAACAGACAGACGAAGGACAAGCTCACTCAGCCCCTTCAGAGATGATTTTAGGGAAATTCAAGTCAGTGGAAGATTTGTCAAAAGCTTATCAGGAGCTTGAAAAACATCAGGGGGTTCAGTCCGAAGAGTTGGGCACTTTGAGGCAAAACTCTGTAATGCTGAATAATATCACTCAGGCTTGGGATAGGGTAAAGGCGGTAAAAGATGCGGAAAAAGAGTTGAAAGAGGCTGCAATAAAGTATAATACTCCTCAATATTTTCAAGATCCCTCGTTTAGAGAACTTTATAAAGAAGCCTACCTTGCTTTAGGTAAAAATCTTGATGCTGACAGACTGATTAATTTGATTGAAGGATATGTGTCTTCAAGAATTTTTGCACACGAAAAAGAAAATGCAAAAAAATCCGAAACACAAAAGGTTACGGACAGTATGAATTTTTCTAAAAACGGGACATCATCGTTTACTCCTCCGAAAAAAAGGCTTGATGAAATGACGCCTAAAGAAGTCGACGATCTTCTTGAAAGACTGATTTAAAGTAACACTCCCTCCTTTGGTACTCTCTGCGGGATATGGCGTGAATAAAATATATTTCCGGTTATAAATCAAAGGAGCGGGAAAAGAAAACAAGAAAGGAAAATTTATGACGACAACAAAACAAATGATAGTTAACGCTTTCACTAAAGCTTTTAACAAACATTTTTACAATGAACTTGTGATAGGTCAACTTGCACATTCTGAAATGAAAGACCATATCAACAAGGGTGATGAAGTTGATGTAACAATGCCGGGCTTGGTAACTTTATTTGATTATGATGGAGGTGATTTGCCCGATGCCGAGGCTGCAACTCTTTCTACCTGCAAAGTTAAAATTGACAGGGGAAAAGCTTTTCATTTTGAGTTATCCGAAATGGAAGAAAAGATGCTTAACAGATCAGCCGATAACCCTGATGCTCAGGTCGAACTGGCAAGAGATTATACAAATGATGCAATTAAACAATTTGCGGCAGCGGTGGACGCAGCATACGCAAATCTTTATACCCGTGCAGGACATTATTTTGACGATGACGGGGATGCAATCACATTGACACCTCAAATAGCAAAAGAAATTTTTGCATATATGCAGGCTAAATTCCAAAGAGGTGACGGCAAAGGTCATACAAACTGGCTTGACGGTTCGATGGTCTGTGTAATACCGCCTGAGTATCAATTCTATTTGGGTCAATTAGAAGAGTTGAAATATACCGAAACAGGGAAAAAAGAAATCCAAAAAGGTTATATCGGCACTCTTTGCGGTTGGGAAATTCTGGTTTCCAATAATATTGCACAGCCTGAAGAGGGTGTATTCTATCCTCTGTTTGGTGTTAAAGGAAAAACGCTTGCAGGCGGTATATCTTCCGATTTGAACACAACATTCTATACGCCTGAAAAGAACTTTAATACGTGCTATAAGGGCTATGGCTTGTATGGTGTCGGAGCTCCCCGTGCCGATTATCTCGGTGCGGTAAAAGTTTCTGCTCCGCTTACGATTAACTTGGCTGATACTACTAAATCTTAATAACGAAAGGAAAAAATATGGCTAGAGATATCATTAATGTTCAATATCCGACTCTTGATCACACCGAGTCCGTTGCAAATATAGAAATTACGGCAAAAACAGTTACTCCCGCAAACGGCATAACTATTGCGGACGCTTTTTCCAACAAGAACAATTCGCTTTTTATCGTACTCGAAAACAAAGGTACGGATTCGCTTTTGACGGTAAAAGCCGGGGATGCATATCCTAACTCTATGCTGGGTGATATTGTTATAGAACTACCTGACGGAATTTCGGCAATACAGCTGCAGGATTTGTCAAGATTTGAAAAAGCTGACGGCTCTATTGATTTGGATTTTGAAAGCGATTTTACCGGTACTGTTTTTGCAATTGCAAAATGGGCAGGTGTGAGAGAAGTTGCATAGTTTTGGGGCAGGGAAGCTTTTGCTTCCCTGTTCTCTTGGATTTTGTGAATAGTGATTTGTGGCTATAAGATTTTTTTTCATCGGGCTTTGTTTATTTGCGGGATTCTTAAAACTTTTCGCCCTCTCCTGTAAGGAGAGGGCAGATTTTCAAGTTGAGCCTAAGGCGAAACTTAGAAATTCGGGTGAGCAAGGGGTAAATGGAACCGATTGAGCGAAAGACTTCTAAATTCCCTGTCATTGCGAGGCTGATTAAGCCGAAGCAATCCAGCCAATTAATAACTATTATATTTTAATCTAAAATACAGATTTATTTTGGTGGACACGCAATAGCCGTAAAAAGCCTAAACGCATTATTGGATGCAGCTTTGCCCACCCTATCCGCTTAATCCACCAAAAGCCCCATTCTTGCAGGAAAAATTATAAAAAGATATAGTGCAGAAACAAAAAGTACAAATAATAAAAATAAAATTGTTGTAACGATGTATATAAAAATACGTAAATATTTGGATTTTATAACATTGCAATGTTTTTTAATTATACCAAATTTAGTCAAAATATGTTCTATTAAAATTAATAAAGCGTTTATTGATATAATTTTGGGTAGATAATATACGACGAAATGATTGATGATTCTATCTTCTGGACAATAAGCTATATGAACATTCAGAATAGAAAATCTGTAATAAAGAACAGCAGTTGCCAGAATTAAACAAATAAAAAAGTTAACGCTGTAGTATTTATGGAAACAGGCAATTTTCATAAAACAATTATAAATCGAAAGGATAAAAAATGTCTATAAAAAAAGTATCTCTGGATGGTCTTAATAAATTATTAACACCTATGCGTAATGATATTAATGAAAAAACATTAGAAGCAACTTATAAAGCACAGAAGAAATATGGCTTTAAAATGGGTACAGGTGAACACGCAACCTGGAATAACGAAGCGGATGCATTTAAACACGCTTATATGCAATGGTATATGACCTGGCATTATGGAGATTATTTTGCAAAACAAGCTGGAAATTTCCATGAAGACGAGGTGCCGGAAACTGTACCTGGTGAAACTAATATGGATTTGTGGAATAATCAAATAGGCAGAGAGATTGCTCAAGAGATGCAGGAAATCAAAAAGAAAAAAGATTGGGATATTTTGGGTGACGAATATTATGAGGAGTATGCTGCCAAGGTTATTGTTGATAAAATGCATGAGGGAGAATTAATAACGAATCCGAAAGATCCAAGAAAATTTGAAAATATAGACAAAGAAAGGATAAAACCAACTAATAGAGTCTTTACCGAAGATGAAATAAAAAAAATGGGAAAAAATATTCCGCAGTATGTTATGGATAGATATATGGAAGATTTTATGGACGGAAAAGGTTTGCCTACAATAAAAAACCTTGAAAAAAGAGTTAGTAATAATGAATTAATTTATGTGGAAAGTTATACAAAAACTGACGGAACAAAAGTAAGCGGGTATTATAGAAGAAAATAATTAGAAATGTAGGGTTGGCAAAGCTGTGCTAATATGATATTTATAGATAATAGAATATGTGGTTATAGATACAATTGGTGATTGGGCGGATGAGTAATATAAGTCCCATATATCAAAGAAATGATTATCAATATGATAAGCAAAAAACACCTGCAAAATACTTATTAATGTCGGGTGTATCTTGGTTTGCACTGGATATGGGTGTCGGAACAATTGCAGACGTATATCATAATTCTAAAAGCAAATCAAAGTTGCCTAAAAAGGAGTTATTAAAACAGAGTGGAAAAAATGCGTTTGGAGCCGATATTTTTGCTTTAATTTTTGCTCCGGCACTTGGAAATTTATATAATATGGCTAAACAAAATAAGACTCTTGACACGGATGATTTTCCCACCGTAGCAGGCATAGTCGCTCTTGGGGCTATTATGTTATTTAGATTACTTGTTGCATCAAGCCCGCATCCTAAATGGAAAGAAGCTTTTTCAAAATTTATTGATTTATTTTAGTAAGATAGAGTTGGTGAAGCTACATTAAACAGGGTTTGTCGCTTGGGCATACTTGTCAAACAATAGATTTGATGACGTATAATAAAAGTGGGCACGCGACACGCATACTTCCTCAAAACTCACTATTTGATGCAGCTTTGCCCACCCTATCCGCTTAATCCACCAAAAGCCCCATTCTTGCAGGAAAAATTATAAAAAGATATAGTGCAGAAACAAAAAGTACAAATAATAAAAATAAAATTGTTGTAACGATGTATATAAAAATACGTAAATATTTGGATTTTATAACATTGCAATGTTTTTTAATTATACCAAATTTAGTCAAAATATGTTCTATTAAAATTAATAAAGCGTTTATTGATATAATTTTGGGTAGATGATATATAACAAAATTACAGAGTATATCATCTCTGGGGGCATACTTAATATTTGGATTTAAAACAGAATATTTTATAAAAAGAACAGCAGTTACCAGAATTAAACAAATAAAAAAGTTAACACTGTAGTATTTATGGAAACAGGCAATTTTCATAAAACAATTATAAATCGAAAGGATAAAAAATGTCTATAAAAAATGTAGCTCTGGATAGAAAATAGGGTGGACAAAACTGCACTAAATATGGCGTTTTGTATTAAATTATGTGTTGTGTGCCCACCAATATATTTTTAAACATTCAAGGAAGTTATTCCAAGCTTAAATAATATCTATAAAAAGGAGGTTTTATGATTAAGATAAAGTACTTACCTACGGGTAATGTTTTTGTGCTGCCCGAAATTGAAGCGGAGCGGCTTAAGCAAAAATCACCGTCCGAGTACAAAATTATTGAAAAAGACGGCAAAAAGTTTAAAGATAATTTGAATCCTGCACAACCCAAAACGGACAAATCAATATTGGCATTAGTTTTGGATACGGAAGAGAAGCCAAAGAAGAAACGGAGAATAAAATGAAGACACTGCAAGATTTTTTAAATGACCTTGGTGCCCGTGAATCGGGCGGTAATTATAAGGCTTTCAACAAATTCGGGTATGCGGGTAAATACCAGATGGGAGAGGCTGCTCTTATTGATTGCGGATATTATAAAAAGAATACCAAAATTTATAACAACGATTGGAAGGGAATTTTTACGGGAAAAGATAATGTATATTCCATTAGTGATTTTCTGAACAATCCTGCTGCTCAGGAGAATGCCCAAATAATTTTTAAAAGACGACAATGGGGGTATTTAAAAGCTTTGGGTGCTGACAAATATGCAGGAAAAATTATTAACGGTTATATGATTACTCCCTCGGGTTTACTTGCCGGGGCACATTTGAAAGGGGCGGGTGCTGTGAGTGAGTATCTAAAATCAAACGGCGTAAAAAATCCGAAAGACGGTTTTGGTACGTCGGTAGAATGCTATATGAAAAAGTTTGCGGGCTATGATGTATCCGCAGTTTGTACATAAAGGAGATTAACAATGACATTAACTTTATTAGATTTATACAATTCGGCTGCAACTCAGGAATGGTCAATGTATGATAATGATGCTGCCTCGGAGGCGGAATTTGAAAATTCTCTGGTGTTGGCACTAAATAAAGCAATTGCTGAAATTTTGTATTCATACCCGTTTAATTTTCGGGAGAGAACGCATATTGTTTTTACGGTACCCAATATAAGTTCTTATGATGTTCCTAAAGGAATAATTAAGCAGAATCCCGATGGTGAATATTGCGTAAAAATGAATTCAAAATACTTAAAGCACATTGAATATATTCCCGATGAAAAGCAGGGTGTACCGAAGGCTTTTTGTATAGGGAACAATAAATTACTGCTGTATCCTTCGCCAATAGAAAAAAATATTATTACAATTGATTATATATCACTTGCAATAGGCGAAAATGCCGAGGGTGACGAAATATTTGTTCTCAAAAACGATGATGATGTTTTATCCGTGCCGCCTCATCTTGAGGAATTATTGAAAAATGCGGTTATATCACGGACAATGCTTAATTCTATTGCCTCGGAATCGGATGAAAATTTTTCTGCCTACAAAAAACAATCGGAAGCGGCGTACAGAATGCTGGTTAAATATTCAAAGGGGGTGGGGCAGGAAAAATCCGTAAAATTCTAAACTATCACACAAAAAAAACTCCCTGAAAGGGAGTAAAACTTAGTAAGATGTAAGATTATATAAGAGAGTTTTAATTATTATTAATTAAGCGATAAAATTAGTACCGAATCTGTTAGCCCCGTAGAAGAACGATTCTCTCATAACTTGTTGTAGGTTTCTTTTTCTGACGATTCTGTTTCCGACTTTAGTATTAGCGATATCTTCAACGGATTTTTGGTAGCAAGATGTAACAAGAGAGTTAATGTATTTATTCACGTTGCTTTCTTCAACGACGGGAGCTTGTGTGTTTTCGAATTCATCGAAGAAGTTGTTAATATCTTTAATATCATTATCTGTAACGTTGTTAGCTGTAGTGAATAACATTTTTTTGAACTCTCCTTAAATATCTCTTGTATATATATAAAGTATTTAAGTTTTCAAAAATTGCCTTTTTTGAGTCCAAATGTTAAGAAATGTAACATTGAATTTATTTTTTGCGTAAAATCGTAATATTTCTTTATACCAATAAAGTTACGTTTTGCAACTTTATTGGTATAATCTAATTATAATTCCCAATCAGGTATGTGTAAGATGTTAAAAGTACAGAGTAGTTACAACCAACATAATATTTTTTCAGGCAAAGTATTTCAAACGGACCTGTTAAGCAAAGTGGCACACTTGTTCCGCCTAATAAAGATAATGGCTCAAAGTATACCGAACAGCAGCAAAAATATATCAGGAATTGGCTTGTAGGCATGTTGTTGGCTTCTGCCGTAATAGGTGGTGCTGTTGGGATATATAGAGACAAAATAAAGCATTTGTTTAAAAAAGTTTTTAAAGGTGACGAGAGTCTCATTTTCGTATCTCTGAAAAATAATCCCAAAGTTCTTGCATTAGATGATTGCAAGAGTCTCAACAAAGATTTAAAGAAAATGCTTGAGCATCAAATAAAATTGGCTAATGCCGATAAAAATATCCTTGAAGAGGTTGGTAAGCCTGATGCGGCAAACAGATTTTTATTGTCGGGACCTCCGGGTGTCGGGAAAACTTATTTTTCAAAAATATACGCGAAAACATTAGATGCCGAGTATGCGGAAGTCTTGTTTTCCGACTTAAACTCAAAGTGGGTAGGGGAAGTTGAAGAGAAAATGGCAGCTGCATTTAATGCCATAATCAGTAAAGCAAGACAAAATCCTAAGAAAAAATATGTTGTAACATTTAATGAGATTGATTCAATGCTTTTACCGGTTGAATATTTAAACGGTCGGAGCGGAGGAAGCACCTTTTTTGCAAACCTGAGGAGAGAACGTTCGACATTTTTAACATACATAGATAAATTGTTGGACGAGGCTCCCAACGTTACCGTTATCGGAACGACAAATTTGTCACCAAAAAGCAAAAATCTTGACGGTGCTACAATGAGTCGTTTTCAAAATACAATTGAAATTCCATACCCGGATAAAGATTGTTTGTATGAAGCTATAAAAATAAATCTTGAAAAAATAAAGGGCAGCAATGATTTTATCTTGAATAACGAAGATAAATTAAAGAATTTGGCGGGTAATATGGCTGAGAGAAAATACTCGTTCAGAAATCTTGAGTATGTAATAAATGAAGCTAAGTCAGGCTATTTGGAAGCAAAACTTGATAATAAAAATGCAAAATTTAAGTTTGAATATTTGGAAAATGCCCACAAAAGTTTGAAAAAGACGGATGGTGAACGCGGGGCGGCTGATACGATTAAAGAAATTTAGCTTTATTCTGCTTTGGCTTTGCGGGATGTGTTTTAGGAGTTTATAACGGTTGTTCGACTTCCGTCTCTTTTTAATGTCGTGTCTGATGATGATTATCGGAGACGAGCAATTATTGTTGCCATTAACTAATAAAAGAAAGGAGTACAAATGCAAAGAACTGCATTGATTTGTAACAGGTTTTCAGGTATAAACAGGAGTTCTTCGGTTTATTCCTCTTCGGTAATAACCGCTTCCGACATTCAGAATGTAGAATTGTTTGCAACAGAGGTAAACTCTGGTGTAGGTATACGGACATCCAAAGGAAATGTGGCAGTGTGCAGTCAAATACCTGCGGATGAAAGGGTTATTAATATTTTTGAGAGCATTCAGGGAGGAGTAACATACTTTTTTGTTCATACCGAAAACTCTTCGGAGGGTAAAATTTATTTATTTTCCGTAATCTCAGGGACCCTTACCTTAAAAGTTTCGGGTTTATCAGTTACGTCAAAGTCTTGTGCAACTGACGTTTCTCAGGGGTGGTCGGATTTATGGGTTTTCTCTAACTCGGAGGAGATGCTCTCAATAGAATTAAATAACTATAATGAGGAAGGCGAACTCGATGAAGTTGTTATGATGAATTTAAAAGACGGTGATAACCGTGATGTGAAGGGGTTAGGACTTGTAATTTTTGCGGGCAGATTATGGGTTTTTAACGGACAGATATTATGGTATTCCCAGCAGGAGAATATTTATGATTTTTCAACTTCAAGTGCCGAGCTTGCAACGTCGGCGGGATATATAGAATTTGTTAAAAACATTACAGCCATATATCCCTATTTGGGAACGCTTGCGGTATTTCATTCCAATTCCTCCTGTCTTATTGCTATAGATGATGATAGCTCTGCGTTTTATAAGACTATGGATTCACCCGGCGGATGTGCTTCTTATAATGCCCTGGTGTTTCACGGAACGGAGCTCTATTTTTATGACGACACCAAAAAAGGTGTTTTTTGTTTTAGGCAGGTTGTAAACGGAGATAAAACTTTAGGTGACAATATTGCGGTTGATATTCAGGAGGAATTGTTTAATATTCCTATGGCGGAAAGAGATAATATTCGTGCAATTTCTGTTGTAACAAGTGACAGAAATGAGGTTTGGTTCTTGATACCCGACGGGGATGAAGATTATTCCACAATACTTATATATGACTATTTGAGAAGTGCCTGGGTAAAAAGGAAGTCTCAGAAGATTAACTGCTTTGCGACAATAGGCGGAATTTTGTATTCCGGCGGGAAAAAGATTTATGAAGAATACAATTCATCTACTTTTGACGGCGAATTTATAGGGGCTTTTTATAAGTGTACTCCCTTAAATCTGGGATATGAAAATTCTTATAAAATACTGTCTTATCCTCCTAAAGTTTCTTTAGATATGTATTATAACAACAGTTTTTATGTTGAATATACAAAGAATTACGATGCAACATCTTCCAAAACCAGATATGTGAAGGCGAAATCACAACAGAATTCTCTATATTTTGATATCGGACATTGGGACTTTGCATATTTTCCGCAAAAAGACATTAGTACAACCAAGAAATTACCATCTTCATTTTTTAAAACACTACAAATGACATTTTTAACCAAAAATGAAGGGGATGATTTTTGTATAAGAAACATTGAGTTTGGCAAAATAAAAACAAAAACAGTTTAGAAAGGATTAAAAAATGGGTAAAAAATCACAATCGACAACGACAAGAACTTACGGCAATACTACGACAAAAAATCCGTATGCCTCGGCAACGACAAACAACTCCGGGACTACGTCAACGTTGAATCCAAATACGGCTTTAAGTTCTGTATATAATTTCGTTAACAAAAATATGGATTCTCTTTTGGATGAGTATTTGAATCCGAATTTAAATTCTACTACAAATCAGGCAAAATTAAGCAGTTATACTAATACTTTGTCAAGTGAGGCACAGAAAAACTTAGAAAATAATATTATTAATCCTCTGTCCAACAGGAATATGATTCGTTCTTCTCAAGCAACGGATTTATATAAGAATCTGGCGGATACAACAACAAGTTCATTGGATTCATACATAAAAGAGTTGTTGTCTGAATCTCAGGATAATACGGCAAGCATTATCAATAATCTGTTATCCGCGTATATGCTCGGGTATGATGTTATATCCGATACTCAGGGACAATCATTGCAAACCAGTGCTGGTAATGCGACTACATCAAGCAATGCTTCCACTGCTGCAAATCTGGGTAGCACTGCGGATTCTTCATCAAAATTAGTAAATCTTTTAGGTCAGGTTGCAAAACTTTTCCTGACAAAATAATCGGAAAGTGAGACGGTATGGACAGACAATTTTTTTACAAATATGCTCCGGTTTTTTTGTTGGCTATAGCAATAATCTTTCAATATAACCTTTTTGTTACGCCGGAAAAGTTGGAACAAACTCACCGTGAAATATTGGCGGAGGTTGCTCAGGTATATATTACAAAATCGGAGTTTGGGAATATGAAAGAACAGATTACGGATATAAATAAAAAACTGGATAAAATTTACGATACTTTAATAAGTGAAAGGAGTTCGGATGGCATTAACTGAGATTGAATACGGTTCTCTGGCTTCATCAGAGATAATGAACAACAATTTTGAATATTTGGATGATAAAATTACTGCGGTTTCGGAAAGTTTGACGACCAATACTGCAAGCATAAATTCTAATATTGCAAGTATTAACAGTTCTATTTCTGCCCTAAGCGGTGATATAGACGAATCCATTGAATCATTAAATACTGACTTAACAACAACAATAAATAATTTTTCGGTCAGTGGTTTGTATGTTACGACATATAAAAACGGAGGTTCCTGGTACAGAGAATTTTTCTCTGATTCTGCCAAGCAAACCCGCGTATGGTTGGAGCAAGGGGGTATTATCAAAACAAGCAATGACACAAATACAACTGTTACATTTTTAAAGAAGTTTTCGGATACAAATTACACGATTATCAAGAATATGGGTTTTAATAATACGGGCGGTGTTGCGGCAAGATGGATGGGCTTTTGGAGTTTAACAACATCAAACGCTGTTACGGGTTCAACCGCGGCATTAACACAAAGATGGTACGCATGTGGAAAATAGGAGGAAATTATGAGTTATAAATTGAACAAACCTTGCAATGATATACAAAGAGCGGATTTTATCGTTGAATATAATCACAATCAAAATCTGAGAATCGAAGAGACGGAAGAGGCTATTTATGCTTTAGAAGAAAATGAAATGATGGGAGAAGAAAACGGGATACAGATTCCTGTTGTAAATCCCGCTTATCTTGAACAAAAAGCCTCCGAGCAGGAAGAAAATTTTGAACGTGAATTTTTCAGCACTTCGCTAGGTTGGATAAGGCGTAAAGTCAATATGAAGGACGGAAGTATCAGAGATTTCCTTGCGGATTTGCTTCTCCCGATAAAGGCGGGTTTAGAGCTCGGGCAAAAGGTTGAAATTATAACGTATAAAACGCCCGATTTTACGCAGGAACAAACGGCTGAGTATATTATATCTTTGCAGGAACGTAAAGAGGCTACGGCGGAGTTTATTCAGGAATGCTTAATGCAGACGGTTATGGATTTTGGAGGGTAGTATGGCATTTTCTGTAGATGAAAGCGGAAATATTACATTAATACAAGGTGATAGCGGCACCGTTTTGGTAAGCGGTTTAAATACGGATAAGAATTATGCTGTGTATTTCGCAATACAGGATAAAAACAGAAAACCTGTTATTAATGAAATGGTTATCAACAGTAACAAATCGCCAGAAGTGGTGTTTGAACTTTCCGGTGAACTTACGGATTTACTGGAAGTCAAAGGTGATGAAACTGTCAGGGTATATTATTACGGAATCAAAGTTTGTGACACGGATGATTTTTTAGAAGATACCTTGATAGTAGCAGACGGAAAAATCGGTTCAGTAAATACAATTACCGTGTATCCGAAGAAAGTCGAGGGAATATAATGGTTGATGTAAGTGGCGGAAGCAATAATATAAAAATTAATGTTGCTTCAAAAAATAATTTAAAACAAATTGTCGTATCTCCTGATGCATTGCAGCATTATACCAATTTGGCACGTGGTTGGGCTAATAAGTTGGATAGTACCGTAGACGGGGTGGAATACTCGGCAAAATACTATGCCCAGAAAGCTCAAGCCTCATCTGAAGATTCAATAAATGCAAAAAACAGTATACTCAATAATAGCGGCTTTGTTGCTGTTTCTGCGGACTTGATCGGAGATAATAATATAGGAACCTGTGCATCCAATATTGAAACTATTTTGAGTGCAAGCTCAAACGCCATTGCCGCACAAAATTATGCCCAGACGGCTGCCGCTCAAGCTGAAATTGCAACGACAAAAGCTCAGGAAGCAACTGCAGCGGTTACCGATTATGCGGATAAAAATTTGTCCAATATTACAGAGGCAGGTATTCAGGTTATTAAAGGATATCTGGCAGAGGTTAACGAGGCTGTGAGTCAGATTAATACGACACTTTTAACCAAATTAGATACGGATCACTCCAATGATACAAAGCCTTATGTTAGTCAAGCTTATGTAAACGGAGCAAGTTGGTATCGAGTCTGGTCAGATGGTTGGAAAGAACAAGGAGGAAGGGTTAGCTTTGCAGCAAACGGTACTACGGTAACATTCCCGAAAGCTTTTAGTAATGCCAATTATACATTGACATTAGGCTTTTACTCTGGAAATTCTACGTATTTTGTAATAGGTGCCAGTGTTTCAAGCTATAATGCTACAAGATTTATTGCGAACGGTTGGCATCAGGGCGGCGTGTCTTCAAGAACGGGTTGGTGGTACGCTTGCGGAAAATAGGAGAAGAAATATGACATTAATTATAGATGAAAAAGGAACAGTTACCCTATATCAGGGTGATAGCGGAGAAATAAAAATTTCGGGATTAAATCCTGTGAAAAATTATATCGTATATTTTGCGATACAGGATGAAAAGCGGAACTTAATAGGTAGTGAACTGCAAGTTGCGGCAAATAAAACCGAGTCCGTAACATTCTTTTTGACTTCGGATTATACGGACCTGTTAAAAGTTCCTGCAAATAAAAGTTATGAAATATATACATACGGTGTCAAAGCTTGTGATGAAAACAATAACACCGAGGACACTTTGTTTATCGGAAATTGTACTTATGGTGATAAAAATCAAATTATTGTTTATCCCAGAAAGGTCATAGGTGCATAAGAAAATGAAAGAGTGGTATTCAAACAAGAAAGCCGGAATATTTTTTGACACAATTCCTCATGTATGTATACGTTATTATGTTCCGTTTATGAGTTTGGAGGAAAAAAAATCCGTTGAAAAATATCCGTTTATAAACAAAAAAGAATTAAAGACGGAGCTAAAGGACTATAAGAAGAAGAAAACTTATTCTTTTAAAATTCCCAAGGGTTATTGCTACGACGGGGCATCAATTCCAAAACTGTTTTGGCGGGTTATAGGTTCAAATACCGACAACAGGTTTTTGATTCCTGCACTTATTCACGATGTCTTGTGTGAAAACCATGAGTACGTTGATAATGACAGACATTTTTCGACAGAGGTTTTTAATGCACTGCTGGAGGCAAGTAAAGTCAATGCATTTAAGCGTTTTTGGATGAAAAACAGTGTAGATTTTTATCAGCATTTTTGCTCCTGGGGGGGTAAATGAGGGGGGTAAATAGGGCTTAGTTGATATTGGAACTACAAGTTCAGGCGTAGGCAGGGGGTAAATGAGGGGGGGAAAAAATAGGGCTCAGCTGATATTTGAACTACAGGCTCGGATGTCGGCGGGGGGAAATGAGGAGAAGGGAATGTTATGCTTGAGTTTCTACAGAATCGTATATTGAAAAAGGAGGTGATAAAGTGGTCAGGTACAGACTGTTGGACAAGCAGCGTGAGTTTATAGAAATACCGCATTCAGAATCTTTGGATGTCGCGATTTATCAGGGAGGATACGGCAGTGGGAAAACCTGGTGTGGTGCTTTGCTCGGGATACTTCTTTGTAAAAAATATCCCGGCTGCAAAGGACTTGTAGGTGCAAAGGAATACGAGCTTGTAAGAAAAACTACTTTGGCAGCTTATCTGGAACACCTTGAAAATTTCGGCTATATTCAAGATAAAGACTATACGTATAACAAGGTTGATAAAATTATTAAATTTTCAAACGGTTCAGAGATACTGTTTTCGGCACTGGAGGACCCCGAAAAGTTTAAATCACTAAACCTGCACTGGGCAGAAATCGAAGAGGCATCTCAAATAACAGATTCTTCTTTTAAGCAATTATTAGGACGTTTGAGAAATACATATCGGGGAAAAAACTGGGTGGATTTTCGGTATCGTCTGTTCGGGCATACAAATCCCCAGGCGGATAAAGGATGGATTTGGCATAGATTTGTCGAGCAAAAAAAAGAAAATTATCGTCTGATTATTGCCCCCACGACAAATAATATATATCTGCCGCCGCATTTTATCCAGTCAATGAAAGAAAGCTTTGATGAGGAGTATTACAGAATAAATGTATTGGGCGAATTCGGAGACTACTCATCAGGGCTTGTGGTTAAAGGTTTTGGCGAGGAAAATAAACTTCGGTTGAAATATAATCCCGATTTACCTCTTCACCTTACCTGTGATTTTAACGTAGATCCGATGTGCTGGGCTCTTGCTCATAAAGATGAAGAGAATGTCTATTTCTTTGATGAGATAGTTATTGAAAATACTTCTACTCAACAGTGTGTAGACGAATTTTTAAAGCGTTATCCCAATCATAAATCGTCAATTATAATCAACGGTGACGCCTCGGGCGATAACAGAAGTACTCAAAGTGAGTATACCAATTATGCAATTATAAAAAATGCACTGAAAAATCACGGCTATGAGGATGTTAAATTCCGCCTGAGAGATTATAATCCGCCAATATTAAACAGAATATCCGCATTTAATGCAAGAGTTAAAAACTCTAAAGGTGAAAGACATCTTTTTGTTGATTCAAGAAGGTGTAAATGGATATTATACAATATTTATAATCTTTCTTTTAAAGAAGGAACAAGCATTGTGGACGTTCCAACACATAATCAAATAAAATCAAATCGGGAGTTTAAGTTTCTTGAACATCCGTTTGATGCAATAAGTTATCTCGTAGAATACTATTGGAGACTGAGGGGATAAAACATTACTTGTAACAAATTATAAGCTTTTGGTATAATAAAGCTGAGGAGACGAGTATGGAATTAATAAATGCAATTTTGAGTACATTAATAAGTTTTATCGAACATGTTATAACGACGATGGGACCTTGCGGCATCAGCCTTCTTATGGCAATAGAATCTTGTAATATTCCGCTTCCGAGTGAGGCAGTCTTGCCTTTTGCGGGATATATAGTAAGTAAAGGCGAAATGAATTTGCATGTTGCGGCATTTGCAAGTGCTATAGGATGTGTTTTAGGCTCAATTCCGTCTTATTATCTCGGCTATTTCGGAGGAAGAAAGTTTGTTGAAAAATACGGAAAATACTTTCTTGTATCTAAAAAAGATTTGGAAGAGGCGGATAAATGGGTGGAAAAATACGGCGATTGGGCTTTCTTCCTATGCCGGATGCTTCCTGTTGTAAGAACGTTTATTTCTCTTCCGGCAGGTATTCTAAGAGCGAAAAAACGAATATTCTTTACGCTTACGTTTTTGGGTTCTCTTGTTTGGAGTTATGCCCTTGTCTACGTAGGGTTAAAAATGGGGCAGAACCTTGAAGCCTTTAAACATATATGGCACAAATTTGATATAGCAATTGTTTTAATTTTTGGAACTCTCGGTGTTGTTTATATTTATAAACATTTTAAACATCTCAAGGATTCATAAATAAAACTAAAATATAATGAGGGCGGATTTGACTTTGTCAAATCCGCCCTCATTGTTTATCCTTCTATAATTTTTATTTATTTAATTGGCTCATAACTTCATCGGCAAAGTTATCATTTCTTTTTTCAAGACCTTCGCCGAGAACATATCTGTCAAATCTGACGATATTAAATTTGCCGGAGATTAGCTGTTCAATTGTTTGGTCAGGATTTTTAACAAACGGCTGTTCAATCAGACATTTGTGAGCCATCAATTTATTTACACGACCTTCGACAATTTTAGCTCTGATTTGTTCAGGTTTATTAGCCAAATCTTCTTTACCCATTTCGATTCTTGTTTCTTCATCAATAACAGATTGCGGGATATCTTTTCTTGAAACAAATTCCGGTGCGGAAGATGCGATATGCAAGCAGATATCTTTTGCCAAAACTTCATCTTTTGCATCTGTTTGGAGAAGAACACCGATTTTACCGTTATGGATATAGGTTGCGATGTTGCCTTCATATCTTACAAATCTTCTTACAGTAATTTTTTCGCCGATAGAAGCAATCTTTTCTTTGATAACATCTGCAACAGGTTTTCCGCATTTCGGGCAAGTTGTTGCAAGAAGTGCATCAACATCAGCGGGATTGGATTCTGCAACAAGTTGTGCCAAACCGTTTGTAAGTTCAATAAATTCAGCATTTTTTGCAACGAAATCGGTTTCACAGTTAACTTCAATCATTGCACCTGCATTTTCGGAAACGTAAGAACCGATTCTGCCTTCTGCTGCAATTCTTCCCATTTTCTTGTCAGCGGAAGCAATACCTTTTTGGCGTAAAACTTCCATAGCTTTTTCCATATCGCCGTCAACTTCTACAAGAGCTTTTTTGGCATCCATCATGCCGGCACCTGTTTTATCACGAAGTTCTTTTACCATTGTAGCTGTAATATTCATTTTAATTCTCCTTCTTGGGGTAAATGAGGGAGATTATTCCCCCATTTTACCTTATCTAATAAATTTATACAGTTGCAGGTTCTTCTACACCTGCATCAGCAGCAGTAATTGCTTCAATTTTATTCTTTGAGTTTGCGTTATTTTCTCTCAATTGTTTACCTTCCAAAACAGCGTCAGCAAGTTTTGAAGTAATCAATTTGATGGAGCGAATAGCATCGTCATTACCCGGAATAATATAGTTTATGCCGTCCGGGTCTGCATTTGTATCAGCCAAGCAGATAACAGGAATGTTGAGTTTGTTGGCTTCCTTAATTGCAATATCTTCTTTTGCTTGATCAACGACAAAGATGATATCGGGAAGTCCTCTCATTTCCTTGATACCGCCCAAAGTTTTGCTCAATTTTGATAATTGTCTGTTCAGTTGAGCTTGTTCTTTTTTAGGTAATTTTTCAGCGTGACCGGAGTTAATAAAATCTTCAAGTTCTCTTAATTTATTAATTCTGCCTCTTATTGTTTCAAAGTTTGTAAGCATACCGCCGAGCCATCTTCTGTTGATATAGTATGCACCTGCTCTTGTAGCTTCTTCTGCAACTACTTCAGCAGCTTGTTTTTTAGTACCGACAAAAAGAACGTTTCTTCCTCTTGCCGCATATTCTCTGACTGCATCATAAGCAGCGTCCAATAATGTTGTGGTTTTTCTCAAATCAAGGATATAAATCCCGTTTCTTGCACCGTAAATATACGGTTTCATTTTGGGGTTCCAGTGTTGTGTTTGGTGACCGAAATGTACGCCGGCTTCCAAAAGTTCAATAAGTGATGCTGTTGACATCTTTTGTGTCTCCTTTTTTTCTAACTTCTTTTACTACGGGCTGTATAATTCCATCTGCTATGACAGTTTATTTTGAAAATTAATTAAGCTATTTAACAGACTAGGGTTATACCTATCAAACCATACAACCGATAAAATCATAGTATAAACATGTTTTTCAGGCAAGTTTTGTGCTGAAGAGCTTTGACTTGTCTTTACATTTGTTTACGTTTGTTTGTAAAAAATATATATGCGTGATATGATTTTTATACAAATCCGAACAATCACAAATTTTTCAAATAAGGAGAACCCTATGTTAGATTTTTTGTTTAAAAAAGAGACTGATGATGCGTGCGAAAATCTAAACAGTTTTTATTCAAAATTAAGAGAGATGTATTCTTTTGAATCTGTTTCAGATGAAAGAAAAGAATACTTAAAAACTGCCATGGCACGATTCGGGTATCTTCCTTATCCCCAAATAAAAGCATTAGAGGAATTAACGGATGCGGAAGTTTTGTTTGCTTTGGAATCAAAGTGGGAAGCGAACGGAGTTTTCGAAAACGGTCGTTTCAACTTTACTAAATCGAGTGTTCTTGCAAGAAATAATGTAAAGGATTCAAGCTGGCTTCAAAAAGAAGGACATGATATTAAACTTATAAATTTAGCGGGGCTGGGTAATGGCGGTGAATGCGGAAAATTTATGGATTGGATGCGTGAGCTGTTAATACTGCCTACGGGAAATTTGGAGAATAATATTTTTTCTACGACAATGTATTTGATTCCTTTCCATCCGCGTGAATTCGGATGTGCGTATCTTCCTACAGCAAGCTGCGTAAGCCCGAATTTAGAGGACAAAAATATTACGGAAAAAACAGGCTTGGATGCAGACGGACAGGTTAAAACATTTATCCGTTTAGCACAACTTGCCGGACACCCTGTTATTTATGATATTCTTCCGCAAACGGGCAGGTTCTCAAAGATAGTTTTAACAACACCGGAATGTGCAAGATGGTTTGATATAAATGCTTTGATTGAAGAAATTTCCAAAAATATTGATACAGTTATTGCAAAACTTACGGATAAATATTCTAAAGAAGATTTGGATATTGTAAGCGGAATTTATAAAAAAGATCTCAAAGGCGAAAGTTACGGAGATTTGTCTGAACACTATCAGGCAATCTTCAATGAAATAGATGAACAATTGAAAGATGTAAAGATATTTTTATCAAACTCTATGCTTGAAAAAAGTATTCAAGACAAACTGCACAAGAAAGCAAAGGTTATTATAAATAAGGTTGCGGGAAACAGTCGCGGTAAAAAACTCTCGGAGGATGAAATCCATAATCAGGGAGAAATTATTCAGGCATTGATTACTGAAGGTATGTGGCCTGCTCCCGGAGGGGCTTGGTGTTCTGCAGGAGTTCCAGTATTTGACAGAATGAGCGAGGGTGCTTCTTATCCGACATTTAAACACTATAAATTTGACGGCGAAGACGTAACCAAGTTTGCAAATCTTGACTGCCAAACTCCTTATTATTTTGTTTGTCTTGAAAATGGCAGATACAATAATGATGTAATAAAATTCTTTGTAGATTATATGAAAAATCTTCAGGAAGAGTTTAACTTTGACGGTTTCAGAGTTGACCATATTGATCATATCGTTGATGAAGTTTCTGAACAGGACGGTACTCCGATTAGTTATAGAGCACCAAGAAGAGTTTTGGGTATGCTTAATTCCGCAATGAAAGAAAAGGTTCCTTATTTTGCGGTATTGGCGGAGTATATGTTATGGGATAATTATTTTAAGGAATACCATCAGGATATGAATTTTGATGTTCTTTGGGGTAATGATATCGTTTCTCAAAGTTACAAAACTCCTGAGGCGATTGCGGAAGATAACTTAAATTTGGCAAATTACAATTCAACGGCTAAAAAATCCACTCCGCTTTCAATCTTAAAAACATATAATAATCAGGACGGAGAATTTGAGGCAATTGACAGATATCCGGGACAGCTAGGCGAACAGGGTGCTTTGTTTAAATGGTTTAAGTATAAATTCTTACCCGGTGGACATAACGCTCAGAGACCGATTATGTATATTGACGGTGATGAATCTTTCACAAAGACAGGCATGGAGTACATTATCGGAAACGAAGTTTCAATGGTAAGAGAAAAAGATTATGAATTTTATGCCAAATTTGATGCAATTGACCGTTTCGTCAAGAACGCTCCCGTTATTACCGACGGTGAAGCACATATCATAAGGCAGGATGATGACGGTTTTGTAGTGTGGCAGATTCAGAAAGAAGGTTTGAAAAACTCGATTTTGGTTGTTGCGAATTATCATTCTCCAACGGAAAAATTCTGTATAGAAGACGAAAACGGGTCTCATACTGAAATTAGGGAAGGAAGAGAAGTTTTTGATAAGACGATTGAACTTTCTTGCGATTATTCCATTGTTTCCGAATTCCGATTTGACGGAACCGATTACATTGAAGAGAAATTCGTTGCCGCAACAAATTCACTTTCCTTTGGAAAGCTTATGCCGGGTGAATTTAAATTCTTTACGGTAATAAGATAAAATTCGGGTAATGTTTGAATGTTTATCATGTGTGGGAGTAATTTTACGATTAAGTAAACTACGATTAAGTAATATAGGGATTCACCGGGTTATTGCCCGGTTTTTCTTTACTTGATAAAACTGAATGCAACTGCTTTATCAAGGTTTATATGTAACCAATCATAACTAAGACTTGAATAATTGTCGCATTGGCTCTCGTAAACATCACTTATTTTGCAAAGAGATGCATTTGTAAGATTTATGAAGTATTCTTTGTTACACTCTTCGCAATCGTAGACATATCCTGTTATTTGGTATCGGTTTGTAAGAACTACAATTTTATCAGTTCCGCTTTTTTCCATAATTTTTTTAAATTCTTTAACTCTGTTCATATTAATAATCCTGTTTTTGTTACAAAAACAGGATTATATAAAATACGAATATTTACAATTGTCTAGACGACCATGTCATTAAAGTCTTTGGAGTCGTCATAATTGAACATGTGTATGAATGTGTAGAGCATTTTGGCAGAGAACCTCTTTGTACCCACTTCAAGCATCGTTCTCAGAGCTTCTTTGTTATTTGTTATAATTGTGTGAGTGCGGTTAAAAGCCAGGTTGTCATAATAATTTGCAACATTTATAATTTGACTGTACTCTGAAATATAATCGCTGGAAAGTCCTTGGGGATAGCCCGAGCCGTCATTATTTTCGTGGTGTTCCAGTGCTACTTTGGCAATTTCTTCCGGGAGCTCAAATTTTTCTTTGATTAATTTATATCCTATAACGGTGTGTTCTTTTACCTCATCCTCATTCATCGTTATAAGAGCCTGTGAGTCTGTCAGTTCTATTTTAAGCTTACCGATATCATGCAAAAGGGCTGCAAGTATTACCTGATCGGTTGCCATTGCGGAAAAATCAAGCTTCTGAGCAATCAGTCCCGAAATTACTGCAACATTAAGCGGATGGCACAGTTCATATTCTCCAAGAAATCGTATCTGAGAGCCTTTGCCGGATTTATGTATTTGTTTGTATACTTCCGTTTTCAAAATCCCGATTAAGGAATTTAACTTTAAAAGTCCTTCTTCATAATATCCTTGCATAAGCAGGTCTAATGTTCGTTTGTAAAAATACTTGATTTTTACCTGAACTTCCATTTTTACATACGCATCTTTGTTTATAACAGTTTCAAAATCAGTAGCATCAAGACCTTCGTATGAAAAATTCAATAAAGAAGTGTTTGCGTTAGCATCGTTATTTTTTTCTTTATCCTGTAAATCTTCTTCGCTGTTAAAATCTTCAGTATAGATTTTAACATAGTTTTTAAGCATAATAAGTTTTCCGGGAGTCAGAACTTCTCCTGCTTCCAGGATTTTGCCCTTATTTTCGGTGTATAAATCAAAAGGTAAAACTTTGTACGTACTTAACTCTTTATTTGTAACAATTCTCATACTAAGGATTATAGCACTTTCAGTAAAATATTCATACTGTATTTGCTCTATTTTTCTTCGAGTCTTTTGGCTTTATAACCGTATCCTGCATATATTGCAAGACCTATAAGAAGCCATATTATAAAATAAAAAGCCGAAGTCGATTTGTGTCCCAATTTGCAGTACATAAGTCCGAAGCAGGTTATTATTCCGAAAATCGGGAACCAGGGGCAAAGCGGAACTTTAAACGGACGTTTTCTGTCCGGCTCTGTCTTTCGTAAGATTAAAACCGCAACGCATATTATTATAAAGGAGGTAAATACGCCGAAATTACAGAGCTCTGCCGATGTATTCAAATCCATAAACAGGGCACATATCATTACGATAATTCCCGCAATCCAGGTTAATATATGCGGTGTTTTGAATTTTTTGTGAATTTTATTTAAAGATTTTGGCAAAAATCCGTCCCTGCTCATTGCAAACAATATTCTTGTTGCTCCCAACTGGTATATGAGTAAAACGGAGGTAAGAGCACATAACGCTCCTACCGAAATCAGCCCGGCAAACCAATCTTTTCCGATAAATCTCATTGCATGTGCAAGCGGAGCTTGCGTATCTATGGCATTTAGGGGTACAACCCCCGTAAGTACAAGTGCTGCGGATATATATAAAATTGTGCACAGAATAAGTGTTCCCATAATTGCAATCGGTAAATCTCTCTGCGGATTTTTTGTTTCTTCCGCCGCCGTAGAAATCGCATCAAATCCTATGTATGCAAAGAATATTACAAAAGCACCCGTAAAAATGCCTTCAATTCCGTTTGGAGCAAAAGGCGTCCAGTTTTCCGGTCTTACATAAAAAGAACCCGCAATGATGAATGAAAGAATTATAAACATATTAACGCCGACCATAATTGCGGCAACTTTTGTTGACTCCTTCACACCTTTAATAAGCAAAATTGTGAGAACTAAAACAATTGCAATCGCCGGAATATTTATTGCAACGGGAATGTCAATCGGTATTCCAGCGGGGCTTATATGTATAAAAGGCATTTTTTCATGTACGTCCCAACCGTATTTACCGCACATTTCGTAAATAGTCCTATAGTCGTTTCTCAGCCATAAAGGAAAATTAACGATAAAGGAGGGTAAAATATGTTCAAATCCCTTGAGCAGTTGGGCGAAATATCCTGTCCAGGCACTTGCGACGGTAATATTACTGATTGCATACTCAAGCATCAAAATCCATCCGACCATCCATGCCATGAATTCTCCCATGGTGGCGTATGTATACGTATAAGCACTTCCCGCAACAGGAATCATAGAAGCGATTTCGGAATATGAAAGTGCGGAAAATACGCTTGCTACAGCTGCTAATATCATTGAAATTATAATTGCCGAACCGGCTCCCGGTCCTTCGGATGTCCCTGCAATGGCACTTCCTATAATTGTAAAAATACCTGTCCCGACAACGGCACCTATACCGAGTACTATGAGGTCAAAAACATTCAGTGTCTTTTTTAAGTCCGAATTAGTCCTGTCCTCTATAAATTCCTGCGGGGTTTTCCGCTCTAATAAATTATTTAATACCGACCGTAATTTCATCTTCTTTCGCTATTTCTTTTTCATTTTCGTTACATTCCGCGAGCCTGTTTTTCGGATAACCGTATGAGGCATATATAAGTGCTCCCATAATAACCCAAACTATAAATAATTCTGTTGACAATCTTGCGGAATCTCCCTTGGCAATAATCATAGAAAATACCATCAAACCGCCGCAGCATAAAATACCCATAAGCGGAAACCAGGGACAAAACGGAACTTTAAACGGACGTTCTCTGTCAGGCTCCACTTTTCTTAAAATTAATATTGCTACGCAAACAATAATAAATGATGTGAAGGTACCAAAGTTACAGAGCGAAGCTGCCACATTCAAATCCAACAGAAGTGTTCCCAAAATTCCTACAATACCAACAGTAATTGTCAGTATCATCGGAGTGTTAAACTTAGGGTGAATTTTCAAAAATACGTGCGGCAAAAAATTATCTCTGCTCATTGCAAACAAAACTCGCGTTGCTGCCATGTGCATTACAAGGAGTACTGAAGTAAGTCCTGCAAGTGAGCCTACGGAGATTAATCCCGCTATCCAATTATGATTAACAACAGACATTGCAAATGCCATAGGAGCTTTAAATAGTCCCTCCGGGATAGAAACGCCGCTTGTAGGCTGCATCCCTGTCAGTACCAATGCAACAAGTACATAAACAACCGTGGTTACGATAAGAGAACCCAAAATCCCGATAGGTAAGTCTTTTTGCGGGTTTTTGCATTCTTCCGCAGCGGTTGCCAGAGCATCAAAACCTATGTATGCAAAGAATATAATGAAAGCTCCCATAAAAACACCTTCAAATCCGTTTGGAGCAAAAGGTGTCCAGTTTTCCGGTTTTATATAAAACGCCCCTGTAATTACAAAAAGAGCAATGACTCCGAGTTTAACTGCAACCATAATACCTGCCATTTTGGCGGAATCTTTTGTGCCTTTTACCAGAATAGCCGTAGTTATTGCTATCATTATAATCGCAGGAAGATTTACGGATACGGGTATTCCTGCGATTGTGGGGATTGTCGCGGCAGCGTCAAGCCCGTGTGTATTGCAATAATTTACAGCCGAGCGATAGTCGTTAATAAGCCAAAGCGGCGGATTACAAAACCAGGCAGGCAGTATACTTGAAAACCCTTTTATGAATTGCATAAAGTGGTTGGTCCAAGCACAGGCAACCGCAATAAATCCGACGGCATATTCCAACATCAAAATCCACCCGACAATCCAAGCTGCAAATTCGCCAAGAGTGGCAAACGTATACGTATATGCACCGCCCGCAACGGGAATCATTGTAGCAAATTCACTATAGCATAATGCCGAAAAGACACACGCAATAGCTGCAATAACCATTGATACCGCCAAGGCAGGACCTGCACCGGGGCTTGTTCCGTCAGCACTTCCTGCCGCCGCAATACCTACAATAGCAAAAATTCCCGAGCCTATAATCGCTCCGACCCCGAGTATGATTAAGTCCCATACTCCCAGTGTTTTTTCCAAACCGCCTTTTGCCGCACCCGCAAGTGCGTCGTCCGGATTTTTACGTGTAATCATTTTTCCCAATACAAGGGAAATTGCATTTGTGAAGTTACTTTTTGCCATTTGAAACCTTTCGAATTTTGAATATTCCCGCGGGTATAGTTACCCTTTTCCCTGATTCCTTACTTGTTTTGCTCTGATGCCTTAAGTAGAGGAAATCCTAATTTTTCACGCTGCTTAACATACAAGTTTGCAACCGCAGAAGCCATAGTCCTGACCCTGTTTATAAAGTTAATTCGCTCATCCTTACTGATTACACCTCTTGCGTCAAGAAGGTTAAACGTGTGTGAACATTTTAAAACGTAATCATAAGCAGGCAATACTAACTCTGCATTTATACAATTATCGACTTCTTTTTGGTATGCGTCAAATAAACCGAAAAGTCTTTCGGCATCAGAATATTCAAAGTTATATTTGGACTGTTCTATCTCGTTTTGAAGGTAAATATCGCCGTATTTCAATGTATTATTCCACATAATATCAAACACGGATTCTTTATTTTGGATATACATGGCGATTCTTTCCAAACCGTAAGTTATTTCTAAAGCAACCGGTTTTACTTCCAAACCTCCGACCTGTTGAAAATACGTAAATTGTGTGATTTCCATGCCGTCAAGCCAAACTTCCCAACCGACTCCCGCAGCACCCAATGTCGGAGATTCCCAGTTGTCTTCAACAAATCTTACATCGTGCTTTGAAAGGTCAATTCCCATAGCCTCTAAACTTTTTAAATACAGTTCTTGAGCATTATCCGGCGAGGGTTTTAATATAACCTGATATTGAAAATAATGTCCGAGCCTGTTGGGGTTTTCTCCGTACCTTGCATCGGTAGGACGTCTGCACGGTTCTACCATCGCGGTAGACCACGGCTCCGGTCCGAGAGCCCTGAGAAATGTTGCAGGATTCATTGTTGAAGCACCCTTTTCAATATCGTAAGGCTGCTGTATTATACACCCGTATTCTGACCAAAAACGAGACAGATTAAGTATTAAATCCTGAAAGTTTAGTGCCATTTATATTCCCTTCTATTGTATTTTGTACACTTATTATACACATAAAAGTGATAAATGAAAAGAGCAGGCAAGGATTTTGTAAATTTTTGTAAAAAACAGAATAATTACTGCAAATTATTTTTTTGATTTGTTATAGTTGGCGTTAATTCTACTTTCATTTTTTATCTCTAATATAAAACTCATTCGGATCAAGCCCTAATGACCGCATAAATGCTTCATGTTTTTCCTTTGTTAAAGTTTCACCATAATAAAAACGCCCAATTTTATCCAAATGTCTTTTATACAGGATTGCTTCATCTTCTGTCATATCTTCCATTTTTTTTAGATCTTCAGGATAGTATAGTACCCTCTTAGCAATAGTATTATTTCTATATCCGTCTTCAGGCGTGTCACACCAATTGGGATGTTTACGTGAGACAATAATATCCTTTTCGTTTTTTTCAGCTCCTCCTTTTTCAAAAGTATCTTTAGTCAGAGGTTTTAGTTTGTTTGAAAAAAACTTTCTCACTCTTGTAAACAAGCTTACTTTTTGATTTGTTATTGTTGGTGTTAATTCTACTTTCACTTTTTATCCTTGATAATAACATCTTTTAATTCTTTACCACACTTATGAAGGAATTCTTCAAGCTCTTTCAACGAGCCTGCAGACTCACTATAATAAAACTTACCTTCTTTATAAAGTTTACGAGAGTATAAAACTGCTTCATCTTCTGTCATTTTTTCCATTTTTTTGACATCATCAGGATAATAGCAAATAGTTTCAGCGATAGTATTATTTCTATATCCGTCTTCAGGCGTGTCACACCAATTAGGATGTTTACGTGATACAATAATATCCCTTTCGTTTTTTTCAGCTCCTCCTTTTTCAAAAGTATCTTTAGTCAGAGGTTTTAGTTTGTTTGAAAAAAACTTTCTCACTCTTGTAAACAAGCTTACTTTTTGATTTGTTATTGTTGGCGTTAATTCTACTTTCATTTTTTATCTCTAATATAAAACTCATTCGGGTCAAGTCCTAATGACCGCATAAATGCTTCATGTTCCTTCTTTGTTAAAGTTTCACCATAATAAAAACGCCCAATCTTATCTAAATAATCCATATATCTAAACCGTTCTTCTTTGGTCATAGATTCCATCTTTTTGACATCATCCTGATAATAACATCTTGTTCTTGCAATAGTATTATTTCTATATCCGTCTTCAGGCGTATCACACCAATTAGGATGTTTCCGTGATACAATAATATCCCTTTCTTTTTTTTCAGCTCCTCCTTTTTCAAAAGTATCTTTAGTCAGAGGTTTTAGTTTGTTTGAAAAAAACTTTCTCACTCTTGTAAACAAGCTTACTTTTTGATTTGTTATTGTTGGTGCTAATTCTACTTTCATATATAATCCTTTCTTTTATTTTAACAATTTACAATAAGTTCGTCAATCGGATTTTGCTCCAATGACGCATCAAAATGCCATAAATCTTTTTTAGGGCAATAATATGCATCTCTTATTTTCAAGGTCCCGTTTCTTTGTCCCAGAAATTCCGCTTCATTGAGTCTTTCTACATTATAGCTTTCAATTGACGCTCCTTTTGTACCTGCGGGTATTCTTATTGTCCATTTGATTTTTTTAGCATAATCTTTTACGGAACTCTCGGTCATACCAATTGACATAAAACGTTTTTGATTGATGTCTTTATTTTTTAAATATTTTTGAACAAACAGTTCAGCTTCTTTTGGATCATATTTTTTATCTTTAAATTTCTTCTGAAAGTTTTGGGAAACTTTTTCTATAATTTCTGCAAGGTTGGCATTCGCCCCTTCTACATTTACCCCCGAAAGAATATTAAAAGTCTTATCGCCTCTAAAGGCTGTAAAATCTTTTTTGACGGTAAACATATCGAGGTATTTTGAGATTTTATCAATCTTGTTTTTTAGTTCTTTAGTAATTTTGTTTTCACTCAGCGGAATATTTATGGGATTCAAGTTAGCTTTGTATTCAAGCATAGGCATTATGACATCCCGAGGTTTTCTTGTAATTCCCTCAACGACCATTTCCCATTTGTTAGAATCGAACTCCAGAAAATCTTTTGTTTGTTTAGTAAGTCTCATCGTTCTGGTAAAGAGTGCCAATTTTTGTATATTAGGAATCAGGTCTGTATCGGAAAACCCTTTCCATTTTTCGATAAACCTTCCGTTATCTTTGTTCATCAGAGCGTGTATGATGTCGTAATCTTTATCTGACAATTCCGGTGTGAGGTCAATAACTTTTCTGTCTGTTTTTAATTTTGCCAATAACTCTTTAATATCGTCAATAATGTAGTTATTTTCGAGTTTTCCCGTCGGGAACAGTGCTTTAACTTCTTCGGGGGTAATTGTTTGTTTCTTTGTACTCAGACAGATTTCATCTCCTGCATAGCGGAGGTCTCTCAAATTATCGGGTTTGATACGAAACATTTGAGGGTTTTGTATGAAGTTGCTGCCGAGAGTTTTATGTTTAACAATCGTAATTATCGGTTTGATATTAACCAAATTAAAATCCCCATTGATAATCTTGCATATTTAATAAAGGAGGATTTGAAAAAGCCGAAAAATGACAATTTTTCGAGCTTTTTTAAATTTGACTTTAGGTGTGTGAAAAACAGTCTAGGTGCGGGATAGCACGTAGACTGTTTTGAAACCGTTCCCAAGAGTTTGCGAGAAAAATGTATATTTTTCCGCAAACTCAAAAGTAAATTTTTGTATAAAAATTGCCAAATCTTCAAAATATATTAAGAAATTTAAAGGGGCGTTTGTACAACCAAGGGGCTAATTAATCCATTTGAAGCTGGTTACGTAATCTTCGCCGTTAATATTACCCTTGATTTCAGCGATAAATCTTCGATAAGCCTTGCCGGAGAGTTCAATTCCCGGTATTTTGTTTATTTTATCCAGTATTTCGGTGTTTTTGGACAAATCTACTCCGGGTATTGCGTTAAACAAAGTATTCAAAGACAAATTACCTATGGGACCGAACATTGTCGAGATTTTCTTTGATAACATTCCGAAAACTTCCATATCAGCAATTGCGGTAGAGAAATTGTATTTGCCCGAAATAAACAGGCTTAAATCTTTTCCTCTGGTAGTAATTTCAATTCTGTCGGCAACCCCTTCTTTTATTAGCATATTGCCATAGATATCCGAAAATTCTCCTGTCTTAAGCGGGGTTATTATATCTATCACACTGTTTATGGACAACCCCGTAATTCCGCCCTTAATCAGATTTCCGGCTTTTAATAGATATTCAAGCGAGCCTAGTTTGGGCATCCTGCCGTCTGATACGTTAAATGAAGTTTTACCGTTCAGTGTTTTCATACAATTGTCAAAATTTGTTCCGTTACAGGAGAGGTTTATATCCCCTGTAAGGTCGCCGTACATCTGGTTATTAAGGTCAAACAGAGCTATTGAAAGGGCATTTGCATCAATGCTGTTTGCTTTGAGTTTCAGAAGGGTATCGTTGTTATTGAGGTTAAATTTAAAGGTACCTCTGAGGCTGCCGTTTGCAATATTAAACTTAAAGTTATCAACATCAATCAATTTATCTTCATTAAGTGAAGCGGAAGATTCAAAATTTTCTGCAACGATGTTCCTCAGATGTATACTGTCGGCACTGAGCACCAGATTTTTAATTACCAGTGTTGATAAGTCAAAGCCCTCAAAAGATTCAAAAGTCTGGTAATTATCAACCTGAGAAAGTTTTAGTTTGTTTATAATATAATTCAGGTCCAAAAGTTTTGTATTAAGAAAAGCTTTTTCAACATAATACGGTGGTGTGAGTTTGTTTTTCAATACACATTGAATAGTTATGTCATTGCCTAAAATTTCGCCTTTAGAGGATAATTCTACGGTTTTGTCCTTAAAATTGAAATTAATGTTTTTCATTGTTGTATCCAAAAACGGAATGTTTGTCTCAAATATGTGAAAGGTTCCTAGCAGTTTGGGGTTTGAAAGTCGACCGTTAAACCTCAAATCCGATGTAAATTGACCTTGTTTGATATTCGGTTTTCTGAATATTATATTAAAAATTCTTGCATCGGTAGGGTTTTGGGTCTTGATATACAGGTCATCGAATGCTAAGTCGTCTTTGAATACCTCGATTCCGCCATGTGCTTTAAGCATATTCAGGCGGGTTTGTCTGCTTCCTTGAGACGGGATAATTTTGTCGTAGGAAAATTCTCTGATTTTCATTATGTTTTGTTTTAATATCTTAGTATCAATATCAAGAATAATGGAATTTTCAACATCTCCTACGGTGGCACCCAGATGGTAGATACTTGAATCTTTTGCCATACGTATGTTGCTCTTTAAATCAAAATTATCTTTTATGCCTCTGACTTTTGCGGAGCATACAATATCGCCCTTAATTTTTATGGGATAAATTTGGTTTTTGTTAACGTATTTATCAATGAATTCCTGTTTTGGTTTGGTATTGAAATACATATCAAAATTTTGTTTAGAAAATACTTCATTAACCGTTCCGTCGGCAAGGATAGGCATTTCATCCGCAAGAAGGTTTATTTTATTTAGTCTCAAGTTATTGTTTCGCATAATGAGACTGCCATTAACAATTTTTATGGGTAAGTTAAGCGGAATATATTGGAAAGATATCCCCCCCAGATCCGTGTAGAAGTTTACTTTATTATTATTTATTCTGCAATTAAGATTTATGCGTCCTCTGTCAAATTTTATGAGATTAAGGGTCTTTTTCACGTCTTCCGGTATTATGGAATATGAAGTGAGGGAGTTTATATTTGACAGTTCAAACCCTGTGAGCTTAATTGCACCGTTAAAATTGGGGTTGTTTGAAACATTATCTGCATTTAAATTTATATCAAACAGGCTTTGTGTATCCAGTATACTTCCCTTTATATTTCTTACATTAAGCCTGTTGTTATTAAGCGTTATTTCTCCGTTGGAGAGTTTTAATTTGTTTTCTTTTGTTGTGCCGAGAATTTTTGCATCGAAATTCACTTTATCATATTCTATTTCATTGATTTTTCCCTTGTATTTGGCGTCTACTTTCAAGAAAATATTTCCAAGGTCTTTTTGTAAATCAGTTTTATCGGGGGTTATATCATTTAAATTCAGCCTTGGTATACTTATATTTAAATCGGCAATGTTATTTTTTACGTTTGCAACTGCCGAAATTGGTGAGTTTCCCAACAGGGCCTTAATATTTGCTGTAGCATTGGTTTTATCAAGGTTTAGAGTGCCTTTGGTATTTTTTATCGTGATGCCTTGCATTCCCAGCGTATTGTCCAAAAATTCAATTTTTCCGTCCGAGAAACAATTTTTGTTGAAAACCAGATCTTCAATATATTTAACCTCTCCATACACTTTGAGGTCTAAGTTTACATTCCCTTTGCAAATATTTGTTGGCGGAAGCATTTTTTTGATGTCATCGAGCAGTTTCCCCGATGTTTTAATTGCATTATATAAATACTCCAGTTCTTGTTCTTTTGAAATTACGTTAAAATCGAATTTCCCGTACAGATTGCAGGTCCCGTGGATATCTATATTTTTTTTGTTAACCAAACCGCGTCTGGTTTTAAACTCTGCCATTTGGTCGTTAAATTTTAAAACCGCATCGGCATTTGTAAGGATTAGATTGGGAATTTCGTTAAAATAAGTCGTTACGTTGTGAAAGTTTAGAACGCCCCAAACGTGTGGTGTTTTTCTGTTTCCTTTTACGATAATATTAATGTTTCCGTCGCCTTTAACATTCATTATGGGAACGGGACCTATTATGAAATTCAATATTTCGTGCAGCGGTACGACTTTTTCTTCCGCAGTTTGCAGATCAACTTTTTGCGTACTCCAAATGTGCATATCCGCATATTTGACGTTATACAATTCTACTCCGCCTTTTACCAGAACTTTTTCCGTGCCTCCTGCAGGTACTGTTACATCAAAGTTTACGTATTTTCCGGTAAAGTTCAGTTTAATAACTGCTCCTCTTGCATTTTTGATTGGAGCTATTAAAATCCCGTTATCAATAAATATGTCACCATAAATCTCAGGTTCGGGAAGAGTTCCTTTTATCGAAAAGTTACCGATTGTATCGCCGTAGAATTTATATTTTTTAAGTTTATACACGTTAAATTCTTCGACAATAATTGGCGGAAGGAGATTGACAATATCTTCAACTCTGGATTTATTAAGTTCGACATTAAGGTTTATTTCTGTTATGGCTTTGTCCAAATAGTTTGAGACAGTACCTTTTAGTGTTGCATTTATATTTTTTGATTTTATGTCAAAGTTGTCGAAATTAATCAGCTTGCTTGTAAGACTGAAGTTTGAACTTATGTTCATAACGTTGGGAAAAATAATTGATTTTGCCTCGTCTTTCATCAAAATTGAGCAATTTTTCATCAATGCGGTAAGGTGGTGCTTATCGACATTAATGTCAATAATCCCTTTTGCTGCCACAAAATCTTTCGGCAGGTATTGTTTAAGGTACGCTCCAAGAGGTTCTATGTTGAAATTGGTAATTTTAATATCAATTGTGCTTTTTTGAATATTGTTATTTTCGGGCAGAAACAGGTTTACTTTTGCGTTTGAAATTGAGTTTTGTATATCAATTTTGCTGTCTATATTTATGTACAAAAATCTGCCGTTTTTAGTGTAACGAATATTTTTCCCCGTATAAATAATCGGGCTTTTGATATTTTTTTGCCACAAAGAAATCATAAATTCATTCAGTGAAACTTTGTCGCATTTTATTTTTGCTTTAGTAATGTTATATATAAAATCCTTATCCAGTTCGATTTTATCTTTTAGAGTGGAATTTATGACCAGGTTATCGGCAGAAATTTTATTTATGTGAATATGCCCCGAAAGGAGCGGCAGCAGCCGAATTTTAACTTTAAATTGTTCAACTGTTGTGTAGTCATTTGTGGCTTTTTCTTTAATTTTTATCTTTCCCGCTATAACCTCTGCGGTCGGTAAAATTCCGAGACGCAGTTTCGGTTGCAGAATTTCAAGTTCATAAGCTGAGTTTCGAGAAATCTTTTGGCATACCACAGGAAGCATTTTAGAAAAAATTATCGGAAGCCCCCCCATCCAAAAAGCATAAAAAATTAGTATAGCTGTTATATATTTATTAAAGAATTTTTTCATTATAATTTATGTACATATAATACCAGTAAAGTTACAAGTTGTAAATCTTTGGCAGTTTTTAAAGGTTATGATATAATTTTATCGTGAGAGATTTATTAAGAATATTAGCAGCTGGGATAGTTATATTTTTTGCTCCGTACGTTTGGGCAGAGCAGTATAAAGTTCTGGTGATACCCGATAACATTGTAACGGAGAATCAGGCAATAGATTCTTATATATTTAATGCCACTGCCGAGTTTTTTGCCGGAGAGGTTGCTAATATCCTAAACCAAACAGACTATATCAAGGCACCTACTGTTAGTGAAGAGAGGAAACTTTTGAAGAGTAATCCTTACACGATGGTTTCGGCAAAAAATCTGACAGGCAGGTTTAGAAACACATATACAGTAGATTATGTTGCGTTGAAACGAATTGCGGATAAATTTCAGACACGTTATGCTTTGTTGATTACTTCCGCAATAGATTCTGAGAATTATATTTTAAGAAGAACATTCTGGGATTTTTTGAATATCCCCGGTGCAACGGTTGTTGACCCTGCGTACAAAATAAGTACTTATGCAACACTTATTGATACAAAAAACAACACTGCTTTGTGGTCAAATACATTTTATAAAACAATAAGCGTTGTTGAGAACCGTATAATTACACGCGGACCGTCACCACAAACGGAACAGCTCCAAAAGATAAGGGATTATTCAAGAATGCTTTGTCCCGAGATTGCTCAAAATGTTCAGTTGAAAATTCTTCCGCCGGATGTTTATGACAAAGAATCCAATCAGATATATTATGATATGGGAAATTTTGATAACGTGTTTACAAAAAAATATCGCAGATGGCATAAGGAAGGCGGCAAGGATTATGCGGTTGCAAAATCCCGTGTAAAAGCCAAGATTGATGATACAAAAGAAAGCACAAAATCAAAATATCAGAGCTTTAAAGAAGAAAGACAACGAAAAGCCGAGGAGAAGGCAATAAAAAAACAACAAGAGGAAGCTAAATTGAATTCCAAAATGGAAGTTAAGGCTGAGCCTGTTGAAGTTTTGGAGGTGCCTAAAAATAATGCGGAAGAAAACGGTGTACATAATATAAACTACAAAAAACCTCTGGAGGATCAGAGCTTGTATCCGCCGATAGAGATTAATAAGACAAAGAAAAATAATTTATACGGTGAGTTTGACAACTCCCGCCCGCCGTTGAGAGATTATAACTAGGTTTTATCTTACCGCATTGCCGACCAAAACTCCGCTTGCTCCGCCCATTGCCATACCGATTAATGAACCCGTTGGTCCGAGGTGCTTGGCTCCTAAGGCTCCGAGTATACCTGTGGCTCCCAGAGTTGTTCCTAATGTAACGGCGGATTTTCCCAATTCTTCAAAAACGTTCTTCCCTTTAGAGGTTTCGTGTGCAACGTGTACGGCTTCAATACCTCCGAGTGCAGCTACTCCAAGCTTCGGTGTTCTGGTTAATGCCCGTGCAATTATGTCACCCGCAGGGTTTTTGGTTATGAATTGTTTTGCTCCGATATAGCTTGGTTTTTCAGGAACGTGGGTTATATCTTCTATTGTGGTTGGAACTTCTTTGGTTTCAATGCCAAAAATTTTAGAGACAATATTTCCCAAATTTGATTGCATAAGAGTTGTATCCCGTTTATTCACCCATTTGGCAAGTGTTTTACTGACACATTTGGGCGAATTGGGATTAAGGTAATCATTAAGAATCGTTCCCCGGAAAAAAGAAAACGGGTGTTGGGCATATTTGTTATCATAGCCCGAATGAAATGTGACGGGTTTGGGAAATCCTTTTTTTATTTTGTTATACGCACTAAAAATATCATTTAATTCTTCCGGTCCGTTGAGTACCGCAAGTGCTCCCAAGCCCATTGCAGTAGTATAATCTCTTGAAGAAACCTGATTTGCGAAATTATTAAGCCGCCCGAAAACAGGTATAGCATCTAACGCCGCATTGTCCTGTGTTTGATTAAATTTTGACTTTATATCCTGATAGTCAGAATATATTTCCGAAAATTTATCTGATTGATTTTCGTATAAAATAGGATTTATTTTCATAAATACACCCAAATTTTATTCTACACTTATGAATATAAAGTCATTTTATGTATAAAAATTGCTTTTTTGTTACAAATCTTAACTAAATAACAGTTATCCTTGCTTTATTCTGTTCAACACGTGGTTGTAGAATTCCATACTGCCTTGATTAACATATTTTTTAACCGCTATCATCGTGTCTACTGCATCCTGAACAGAAATTTCTTTCCATAAAATGACATCATCACGCAGTGAATTATACCATTCAGATGTAACATTCCCGAACCAATCATAACTCTTTTTAGCCGACTTTAAATATTTTTGATTAACCGCCTGAAAATTGGTATTGTACTTAGCGGGTTGAAAATTTATTTTCATAATAACTCCTTTGATGTTTATTGTAGCACAGATATCTATATCTACATAATCATTAGCAGTTCACGTATAACTTTTGTTGCTACTGCAGTAGAAACACCGCTTGAATCATAGTCCGGAGCCAGTTCAACAACATCCGCACCAATAATATTGAATTCCGATAAGTATTTAAACCAGTTTATAAGTTCATTAAAACTCAGCCCTCCAGCCTCAGGAGTTCCGGTCCCCGGGATAACTGAGGTGTCAAGCACATCTAAATCCACTGTTATAAATATATCCTTACCCCTTAAAACGTCAAGCTCCTCCTGTTTATGAATTAAAGTTTTATATTTTTTCATTAATTCAAATTCCTCTTTCATTCCCGAGCGAATTCCGATTTGTTTGATGTTTTCAAACCCTATAATATCCCCACAATGTCTTATTACAGCAGAGTGCGAAAGCTTTTCTCCCAAATATTCTTCTCTTAAATCCGTGTGAGCATCAAAATGCACTATTGCAAGATTGTTGTAATACTTAGAAACTGCTTTAATTTCGGGCAGCGTAACGAGATGTTCGCCGCCGATTCCAAAAACTTTTTTTCCGTCTCTGTAAATTTCATCCACATTTTTTTGAATCAAGTCCAGAGACTTTACCGTATTTCCGAGCGGAAATTCCAAATCTCCCGCATCATGAAAATTGCAATCTTCAAGTTGTTTATCAAAATAAGGAGGATACTCTTCCAATCCCCAACTGGCAAGTCTGATTCGCTCAGGTGCAAACCTTTAGCCCGTGCGGAATGAAA